>DLPA01000125.1:398-13460 GCA_002479815.1 bacterium UBA7470
ACCGACAAGGCATTCAGCTCGGTCAGGGCGGCAAAGCCATTGGCGTGGTAGTTGCCTGTGTCCCAGTTGGGGTGCGGATAGGCATCGGGCAACAAGGCATAGACCAGAATGCGAAAACGTTTGGCATCGGGGTACAAATCGCGCAACTGCGCCACCGCATCGACCACGCTGCCGCTGCCCGTGCCCCCGGCCAAGCCCAGCACGAGGTGAAACGTCACCTCCGTCGTGCCGTTTTGCTGCAACAACTTGACTTGGGTTTGCACCTGCTCACGGTATTTATCGGCCTTGCACGCAAACAAAAACCGCCCCAAGCGACGCTTTTGCCCGCCCAAGGTCGCACCGACAATGCTGTTCAAGATGTCGCGCCAGTCTTGCGGACTGCCCAACCAGTGCTTCAAGCCCGGATAGCTGTCCAAATTGTCCAAGCGCGACGACAAATTGGCATCGGTGATGAGCAACTGGCTGGCTCTGGACAACTGCACCGACGTGCCCAAAATTTTCCAGCTCGGATCATCCAAGGCCATCATCTCGCTGGAGGAATCCACATACAAATACCCGATGCCCGCCTCGGCATCGCCCTTGCCGTGGGTTTCTTGGTACAGCGTTTTACGCAAAGAGCGGATGATTTTGCCGCCCGTGCCGCCCAAGCCAATCACCAAATGATTCATTGCACCACTCTCCATAGACGTTATGAACTCCATCAACTTTGATCGCAACAGCCAAACTCGTGTCGTGGCGAGTGGGGCCGTCTGTGCGCTTCATTATGTCTGCGCTGCCCACGGTTTAACCGCAAGAAGGATTTTTTTAGCCGTTTGCGCACACAGGCCATCACAAAACGCACAAAGTCATGTCAACACACCCGCTTGTGCCTGGTATGCAGGTGCGCCTCTGCGCATGTACGGTTTGATGACACAAACACGAAAAATACATAGCAAAAAAAGTGAGCTGCTTACGCAAATAATACGAGCCATTCAGCCATTTATAACCTAAAAATTAAGCTGAGAAATACAAAAAATAGCCTTCTAACCCCTGGTTCAACCTCGATCAACGGGTTTTTGGGTGCTGCAGAAGCAATTTTTTCAATAAAAAGACATTTTTTTAAGAATTAAATCGGCTAAAAGACTTGTTTTAATTGCGTAAGCAGCTCACTTTTTTTGCTATTGATTTGATTGTTGATTTTATGATTGACGTTTAGGTTTGCAGCCACTGATCGAGGTCTTGGAGCAAGTCGGGCGACGCGGGGAGGACGTAAGCGCCTTGGGCGGCTCCGTGTAGGCCGCGCAGGTAGTAGTAAATCGCGCCGCCCAGTTGGGTTTCGGGGTCGTAAGCGTCTTGCAGGCGGCTGCGCAGCAGGCGATGCAGGGCCAGTAGGTAGATGGCGGCTTGGGCATCGTAGCGGTGTTGCGCCAGCGATGCGGCGATGGCGTGTGGGGTGTAGGACGCATCATCTGGCCCCAAGTGGTTGGATTTGTAGTCCAACACCCAGTATTGGCCCTCGTGCTCGATCACCAAGTCGGCTATGCCCATCAGCATCCCGTGGACTTGGCTGTCAGACAGAGCGGGGCGGTCTTGGTGGGGCAGCCAGTAGCTGCGGCAGATGCGATCCAGCTCGGTGGTGGGGGCGTGTTCGGCGGGCAGCCAAAACTCCATTTCAGGCAAGACGCGCTCGACTTGGCTTAGAGACGTGTGCAGCCCCGGCAGGGGGTGATGGCAAATGGCCTGCATCCATGCCAAGAGGTCGGCTTGCTTGTCCTCGTAGCCCGCTTGTGCGGCTTGCTCGGCCAAGCGGGTTTGGCGGTGTGGGGGATTGAGGTCGAAACGCGCATGGGCCAGCCATTCCAGTTGGGCATGCAGAAAATTCCCCGCCTGTGCGCCACGCGCAAACCGATGCCAAACGGCGGCATCGCTGCGTGCGGGAGGTAAATGCGTGGGGTCTAGGGACAGCTCTTGCTCATCTTGCGCCGGCTCGTGCAAGCCCACGGGGTCAGAGGGCAGCGCCGTCGCTCCCCACTCGTTGGCGGCGGTGGCAGAGGGGGTGGATGAGTTGAGCGTGTCGGCTGTGCTGGACGGGGACGTGGATGTGTGTTTGCCCAGACTGCTGAAGCTGTGGATGCCCCATGTCCGTTCAAATTGGCCTTGGTAGAGGGGCGGCTGGCGCACGGCGGTGTTGGTGTTGGGATCGACGCGGCGCAGGGGCGTGGTGGGAGTGGGGTCGCTGGCGGTGTCGATGTGCAAGCAGCTGGGGTCTTGCACCGCTGCAAAAAAGTCTTGAATGCGCGTCTCCCAGTCTTGCGCCAAGACAGAGGCGGGGGCGAGCAAGTGCCCCACGGCGCTGTGCGGGGTGATGGATTTTTTGTGGGCAGTGGCATCGGCAAAGCCCACCCAAAGCGCATGGCAAGCGCGGGTCAGGGCGACGTAGAACAGGCGCAAATCTTCGCGCAAGCGTTCTTGATCGGCAGTGTCGATGTCGGCTTGGTCGAAGGCCAGTTTCACCGCCGCACCGCTCTGTACCGCCTGTACCGCCTCAGCGGTGGGGGGCAGGCGCAAGGCGGTGGTGTGTCTCTTTTCAATCCGACGGCAAGACCACGGAAACGGCAGCACGACGACGGGGTATTGCAGCCCTTTGCTTTTGTGGATGGTGACGATTTTCACCAAGCCTGCATCGCTTTCCAAGCGCAGCACTTGTGCCTCGCTTGGGCTGTGGTTGCCGGACTCTAGGGCGCGTTCGCGGGCTTCTTCCAGCCAGCGTAGGGTGGCGATGTCGCCATCCAAATCGTGCGCGGCGGTTTGCAGCAGTTCGCCCAAGTGCAGCACATTGGTCAAGATGCGCTCGCCCCCCATGTGGGACAGCCAGCGGGCGGGCAAGGCGCGGTCGTACAAGCTGCGGCGCAGCAGGGCGAGTACGCCTTGGTAGTGCCACACCTGCTGCCAGTGGCGAAATTGCTCGCAGTAGGCATCTAGGGCTTCGTCGTCTTGGGTGAGTTGCGGCAGCTCGTGATCCAGCAGGCCGAAAGTGGCGGTGGCTAAGGCGGCGCGTACCAAGCGCACATCGCGCGGGGCCGCCACGGCACGCAGCCAATGCACCAAGTCCCGCGCTTCGTCGGTCAGCAACACAGAGGCCTTGTCTGACACGTACACCGATGCCACGCCCCGCGCACGCAAGGCTTTTTGCACCAAGGCCGCTTCTTGGCCGGTACGCACCAAGACGGCGATGTCTGCGGGCTGGAGTCGGGTGAAACTGGGGCTGTCGCTGTTGGGGTCGCTGTTGTGTTGAGCATCGCCCTTGGCCTGAAAGCCCATGCTCGGGTCGTTCAACCACGTCACGATGCGTTCTGCGGCACGCTGGGCAAAGGCTCGGCGATGCAGCTCGACTTTGCGCGGGGTCAAGTCGTGTACCAGCGTGAGCGCGGGCCACGGTTGTGCATCGGCATACACCAGTTGCTGAGACAAACCCTGTGCGCGCACGGGCACAAAGGGCAGGGGGTTGTCGGTGCTGGCACCCGTGCCTTGGGCATAACCGAATGCGCCTTCGGGGTGTTGACGCTCGGCCTGAGCAAAACAATGGTTGACGATGGCGACCAAGGGCGCAGTCGAGCGGAAGTTGGTGTCCAAGACATGATGCCGCCCCACGGTGGCCGCGCGCGCCTGTATGTAGCTGTAAATGTCGGCCCCACGAAAGGCGTAGATGGACTGCTTGGGGTCGCCAATCAGCAGCAGGGCATGGGGCGTGTGACGCATCGGGACGGGCGCGTCGTCCGCATGAGGTGCTGGATCGCTGCCTGAGTGGCGGGTGTCATAAATGCGGTCAAAAATGGCGTATTGCAGGGGCGAGGTGTCCTGAAATTCGTCAATCAAGGCGATGGGGTATTGCTGCAAGATGCGTTGACGCAAAGCCTCTGCATTGGGGCCGTGCAGGGCATCGTAGAGGCGTTGCTGCAAGTCTTGAAACCCCAGTTGTCCGGCCCGTTGTTTGAGCCATTGCAGGCGGGCGTGGACGTGGGTGGCGGCGTGTTCGCGCAGCACCTCGCTCAGGCTGGGCAGGTGTTCTAGGGTGTGGCGCAGAGCGGCCCAGTCGCTGGCCCATACGGGGGCTGTCCATGCGGCTTGGGGGTCTTTGCGAGCGTCTGACAGGCCAGCGGGGGTGAATCGCTCCCATGCGCTGTCGCTCAGTTCCAGCGGGGTGTTGTCGGTGGCTTGCGTCCAGAGGCGCACCTTTTGTAAGCATTCTTGGGTGCGTCCGATTTGCAAGCGGCGACCGTTCCATTGCGCTTTTTCAGCGGTGAGCCAGTGCATGACGGTGGCTTCAATGGTGAAGACGTGCTGCGCCCACGTCTGCCTTAAACCTTGCAGGGTGCGGGTGTGCTCTTGCTGATGCCGAGCCAAGGCCAGACTCAGGCTTTGCGAAAGGCGCTGAGGGGCTTGTACCCCCAGTGGCAAGAGTTGTTGCAGCTCTTGCGCTAAGGCGCGTAGGCTGCGCCAGTGGGTGAGCACGGGAGCCAATTCGTCGGCAGTCAGGGGGACGATGTGCTGTCGCCAGTAGTCGCGGGCGGCATCGGCTTGCAAGCTGCTTTCATCGGCCAGCAGCTCCAGCTCAAACAGCGCACCGCTGTCAAAGGCGTGTTCGCGCAGCACGCGCTGACACCACGCATCAATGGTGTGGATGGCGGCTTCGTCCATTTGGTCGGCGGCTTGGGCCAAGCGCCAAGCGGCTTGGGTACGGTCTTGCGCATCGGGATAGTCGGCCAGTAGCCCTTGCAAAAACGCATCGGGTTGCTCGCTGTCGTCGCCTCTGAAGCAGCGGCTGGCTTGCACCAAACGCGCCCGTATGCGGTCGCGCAGCTCGCGGGTGGCGGCGCGGGTGAAGGTCATGACCAACATCTCTGCGGGCGACAAGGGCACACCAAAGCAGTGGACATCGCCGTGGTTGAGCACCAAGCGCACCACCAAGGCCGCAATCGTCCACGTTTTGCCCGTGCCCGCGCTGGCCTCAATCAAACGGCTGCCCGACAGCGGAAAGCGCAAGGGGTCTAAGGTACTGGGCACAGTTGCTGCCGCCGAGGAGCCAGAAGAAATGCTCATGATGAGGAATTGGAACGTGTTTATCGACCGATTTGTTGTTCCAGCGTGCGTAACGCCTTGAACAGGGCAAGGCCAGAGGTTTCGTAGCCCTCGCTGGTGAGGTGGATACCGTCAGGGCGGTAGCGGGGTGGGGTCTCACGTTGCCACTGCCATGCACCACAAGATCGACCCATGACCTGTGACCAATCCCAATAGCCCCAAGACCGGCTTTGTGCAACGTCCTGCATGGTTTGGCGTACCACAGGCAAATTGGGGTGACTGCGTACCCCGCAAGCCGAGGCAGGGCTGGAGGCGGGCCAACATTGCGTGCGGGCGTTGGCGGGACAGCGGCCAAGGCGCTCTAAGGCATCAGGAGGGGCAATCAGCAAGACCGCGGCATCAGGGGTGTAGGTTTGTAGCCATTGATGCACTGCCATCAACTCACTGCGATACGCATCCGCATTGAACGTGGCTTGATAGGCCTCGTTCGTGCCGAAGGCCAGAATCACCAAGTCGGGTGGGCGCACGCGCAAGACTTGTGCGGTGACATCGGTTCCCCAACTGTTGAGCAAGCTTGCCGCACGCGCACCGGCCACACCCATGCTGTCGTACACCACACCTGGCGTGTGCAGGTCTAGGCTCATGCCGACCAGCTCGACGCTTTGGGCTTGGGTGGTCACCATCCCCAGTTTGCTGGGTAATTGAGGAAGCACGGTTTCGTGCATGAAGCGGGAGGCTGCGCCGGACGCGCCCTCTTGTGGTGCATGACTGAGCATCACAGGTACATCATCTGCATACAAATGCAGGGCCTCAGGCGGCGGTGTTTGTCGAAACCACAAACGCCATGAGACCGCAGGCGTGGCGCTGAGCGGCGGATTTTTTAACGTATAGCTCAAAGTGGCCCACGGGCGTTGGGTTTCGTAGGCCGCACCGCCCAAGCTGAACGGCGGCGTTTTGTCGATGTAGGCGTAGCGATGCTTCCAATGCTCGCTGGCCGAAATCTGCACCAAAGCGGAGCGCCCCCATTTGGGCAAGCCTGCGGGCAACCAACCTGGGCCTGCGTCTCCGTACTCGGCTTGCAAGGCGCGGCGTGTGGCATCGCTGAAGTAGTCGCCCGAAGTATGAGAATCGCCAATGTGCAAGATCCGCACGGGTGCCGCCTGATGACCATCGACCTGTGCGGTTTTCAGGCGACGCAGCTTATGGGCCACTCCATGCCAAGCCAAGTGATTCACCCCTTGAATGGGCACTGAGGGCACAGACGACAAGGCCATCGGCGGCGCAGTGGGCACAGACACGTGCTGTGCCACGCTTGCGCCAGCCCACACCAGCCCTCCTACCAGCAGGGACATCAAACGCATGGGGGGGTTCATTCAATACTCACTTCATACAGAAATTCAGCGGTGCGATGAAAGTCGAATCACAGCGCCTGATCAATCAAAACGATTTAGGGCAAGGGAATGGGGCAGAAACGCAGACGCTCAAAAATGGCTTTGACCAAGACCTGATTGCCGTAAGGAGCAAGATGAATGCCGTCACCTGCGCGGGCCAGTACCTTGCGTTCACCTTGGCTGAGGTAGTGGCTGTATGTTTCAGAGGGTTCCAATAGAACGGGGCGGGCATCAATAAAGGGCATGCCTAAAGCCTGCATTTCACGTTCAAAAATGGGGGCTGTCACCTTCGCTGCGTCTTCATACCAGGCTTCACGCATCGCGGGCAAACCGATCCAGACGACTGGAGCACCTCGGTTCAGGGCAGCCATCGCCATTTGTTGGACACGTTCGCTGTAACGTTCATGCCATGCCTCGCTGCGGTAGCGCACATACTGTTTGCCGTCCATCACCATGTCTAAGTGATCGTTCGTACCCAGCATGACCATCACCATGTCGGGCTGGTGTTGCTCCATGAGCATATTTAGTTTTTCAGGCCAGTTGTAATAGGCTTTGTTGACCAGTCCGGTGGAGTGCTTGCTGTAATCTAAAACTTGTGCGCCTGACGATTTGAATTGACGTTGTAACCAAGGGCCTAGACCTTGCATCATCGAGTCGCCCACCAAGAGCACCTTTTTAGGCTGGTCGAAACAGGTTTTTTGCCCTTTTCTGTAAGCACCCAGCGTGCTCAAGTTCGATGTCGAATCGGCAGCCTGGGGAAAAAGCACACCAGGGGGTGACGTGCTGGAGGACTCGTCTGGCACAGCGGGGCCAGCCCGTCCGGTGGGCATGCTCTCGTTGGATAAACCGATGGTCGAGCGCAGCCAACGCTCAGACAGCATGGCCCACTGCCCTGTGGGTGAGGTGACCCAATCTACCACCATCGCCCGCACAGGGTCGCGCAAGGGAGCGTAGTGCCAAGACTCGACCCAGTACAAGGAGGGTTCTGGTCGCAAAAAAATCAGGCACAGGCTGGACAACACCCCCCAAGGCGCCACGCGCCACCAATGCACAAATAAACCTGAGCGAAGAGTAGAAGAGCGGGACATTGACTGGGTTTGCTTTTTCAGTAATTGGCATAAATAAAAGGTGCAATGCCTGCTGGGGCCAGCACGAGCACCGCGTACACCCACAAAGTCATCCAAAATGCTTTGATGGGCATGGTGGAGGCTCGCAGCAAGCTCACGCTCCAGCGGCGCAAGCGCCCGCCGTCAAACTGTGGGCCTAAGCCCATCAGGATCAAGGCCAAGGCGATCCAGGACGGAGCCTCGTCCCACGTCGGCCAGCCTTGTGCAGCGGCTGTCAACACCGCCCACGCTTCACTGATGCTAGATGCACGAAAGAACACCCAAGCGAGCATCACAAAATGCAGGGTCAAAAGCCAAGCCAGCCCCCGCCGCAACGCATGGGCATCACGCCTAGAGGGAAACCAGTGCTGAAGCAGCAAGATGGTTGCCACACCAGCCCCATGCAAAGCGCCCCAGACCAAATAATTCGCACCCGCCCCATGCCACAGGCCGCTGATGAGCATGGCAACCATCAAATTAAAGACGGTACGAGCCAAGCCTTGGCGGTTGCCGCCCAAAGCGATGTAGAGATAGTCGCGTATCCACGTCGAAAGCGACATGTGCCAGCGTTGCCAAAAGTCGCGTAAGTTCACAGCGGTGTAGGGTGCGGCAAAGTTGGGCAGCAAGCGAAAGCCCAAGAGCATGGCCATGCCCATCGTCAAATCGGTGTACCCACTGAAATCACAATAAATTTGCGCTGCATAGCCATACATCGCCAACCACGCTTGCACCACCGTGGCTTCTTGCGGATTGCTGAACACGGGGTTGACCAGTTCTGAAGCCAAGTAACTGGAAATCACCATTTTTTTGAACAAGCCCGCACCCATGAGCGTCAAGGCCAAATCCAAATTGACGATGGCTCTTTTCCCCCCTGCCCTCAGTTGCGGCAGCAAATGGGTGGCCCGCGAAATCGGGCCGGCCAGCACCGCCGGAAAAAAGCCGATGAACAAGGCCACCTCCAAGGGGGTGTAGGCGCGTTCGTCGGTGGGCAATTGGTTGCGGTACAAATCCACCCAATACGAAATGCCCGCAAAGGTGTAAAACGAGATGCCCACAGGCAGCCACACATCCCACGCGGGAACCCAACCCGCACCCAGCCACGCATCGGCCCAGACCCGCACAAACTCGTAATACTTGAACCACGCCAAGTTCAGCACCGCGCCAGCAATGCCCACACTCAAGATGCGGCGACGTGCAGCGTTGTCGGTTGTTCGCAACATCCAGCGCCCGATGCCCACCACCCATGCAGAAAAACCCAGCAAGATCGGCAAAAACACGGGGTTCCATGCCGCGTAAAAGCTCCAACTGACGCACAAGAGCATCATTTGATCGAGGCCACGCCTGTGCCTGAAACGCCAATGCAGGACGAACACGATCAAAAAAAACAGCAAAAAAGGGAGCGAGTAGTAATTCAAAAGACACTCTATAAACGAAGCACTCTGCTTTACAGAAATATAGAAATTTCAAATAAAAGAATCTGTATCAGAGGCACAGAGTTAGACAGGGGGAGGAATATAGGCACAGGTTTTGCTAGAACTCGCTAGAGCCGGATTACCAACCCGTATCGTAGCGAATGAAAACCCTCCATTTTTCACCAAATAACTCTAAGTTATGGTGGTCGTTTGATAATTTGACGCATGGGCATCAGCAATTACCTTAAAGAGATCGGTCGTGGCAAAGACGGCGCACGTTCGCTGAATCGCGCGCAGGCGGCAGATTTGTTAGGACACATCCTAGACGGCCAAGTCAGTGACTTGGAAATTGGGGCGTTTTGTATCGCCATGCGCGTCAAAGGCGAAACGCCCGAGGAAATGGC
Source organism: bacterium UBA7470 (assembly GCA_002479815.1). Classification (GTDB taxonomy): domain Bacteria; phylum Pseudomonadota; class Gammaproteobacteria; order Burkholderiales; family Burkholderiaceae_C; genus UBA2334. Next base: position 9,770 of record DLPA01000125.1, read on the forward strand.
AGGCTTTTTAGATGCCGTGCAACAACGTTTGGCGCTCGTGCCACCTTCGGCCTCGTCCAAACCCACCCTCGTGCTGCCCAGCTACAACGGCGCACGCAAGTTGCCCGTGCTCACGCCTTTGTTGGCGCTCTTACTGACCCAAGCAGGCTGGCCTGTCCTCATCCATGGGTGTGACACCGAAGACAAACGCATCTCCACACAAAAAGTACTGCTGGCGCTTGGCATCGAAGGGATAGAAGAGGCAAAAGAGACGGCCAAACACCTCCTCCGCTTTGCTTCCACCGGAGTGTTGTTGCCGAGTCTGCAAGACCTGCTGAACGTGCGGCGCGTGATTGGGCTGCGCAACCCCGCCCACAGTCTGGTCAAGTTGATGCGGCCTGTGGCTGGCCCAGCGGTGCTGGTGACGAGCTACACCCATCCCGAATACCTGCACAGCATGAGCGCCACTTTGTCCCAAGTCGGGACGACCGCCTTGCTGCTGCGCGGCACGGAAGGCGAGGCCGTGGCCGATGCCCGCCGTTGCCCCGCGATGGAGGCCATCTGGCAAGGCCACATCCAGCGCGTGCAAGAGGTGCAAGCTGGCCCCCTGACCCAAATGCCCGACTTGCCACCACCAGAGGCCGAGGCCACCGCTGCATGGATACGGCGCGTGTTGGCAGGCGACATCCCTGTGCCGCCCCCCATCGCCACCCAAGTTCAGCACATCATCGCGCTGGCCGAACGACTGGCACGCACCGCACCAGCCACCACTCCCTCTACCACCCTCGCTGTCGAAAGTACGCCATGACTGCTCATACCGCCCTGTCCTCCTCCCTTGGCACTTGCACGCTCGTCGGCGCGGGGCCTGGTGATCCTGAATTACTGACGCTCAAGGCCGTCAAAGCCATCCAGCAAGCCACCCTCTTGCTGGTAGATGATTTGGTCAGTGACGACATCGTGGGGTTTGCGCCTGCTGCTGCGCGTGTGGTGTATGTGGGCAAGCGCGGCGGCTGCACCTCGACACCGCAAGCCTTTATCGAAAAGCTGATGATCGAGGCCGTGCAGCAAGGCGAGCGTGTGGTGCGCCTCAAAGGGGGCGACCCCTTCGTCTTTGGTCGTGGGGGAGAAGAAGTGGAGCATTTGAACGCGGCGGGCATTGCAGTGCAAGTGGTCAATGGCATCACGGCGGGCTTGGCAGCGGTCACGACGCTGGGCGTACCGCTGACGCATCGCGCCCACGCGCATGGCGTGGTGTTTGTGACGGGACACGCCAAGCCCGGCAGCAGCGGCCCCGACTGGCGCACCTTGGCCGCCACATGCCAAGCCGCCCACCTGACCTTGGTCATTTACATGGGCATCAGCAGCGCGGCACACATCCAAACCGAATTGCTGGCGGGCGGGCTGCGGGCCGACACCCCCGTCGCCATCATCCAACACGCCACCTTAGCCCAACAACGCCACGCCGCCTGCACCCTGTCCCACTTGCACGAGACCCTGAGCAGCGAACAACTGGGCAGCCCCAGCATCATCGTCATCGGCAACGTCATGCGGGCTTTACTCGCACTGGACACGCCGACAGCCGCGCAGCCATGGGTGGCGTGATTCCCTCACCATCTTGCAAGATTTGTTGAACGGTACGGCACTACACTACACGCCTTCTTTGTTTCCTAAGTTGCGCCATGCTACGCCGTCGTCCCGTTCATATTGGCTTATCTGCCCGCATCAGTCACCCCGAGCCTGCGGGGGTCGGCTTGAAATCCAAGACCTTGCAGGTGTTAGAGCAATCGGTGGCGCAGTGGGCGGCATCACGGGATACCTTGGTGTTGATGATTCCTTCGGTGCAGCACGACGGGCCGTTGCTGCGCAGCAATATCCGGCTGCGTGACTACGCTGATTACTTGGATGGTCTGATTTTGCAAGGCGGGGCCGATGTCAGCCCTTTGGCATATGGCGAAGCGCCCCTGCGCCCTGAGTGGAGTGGCGACGCTGTGCGCGATGCGTATGAGCTGGAGCTGGTGCATGAGTTTATGGAAGCGGGAAAACCCATTTTCGGCATTTGCCGAGGGCTGCAACTCATCAACGTCGCCCTAGGGGGCAGCTTGCACCAAGACCTGCCCACGCTCTGCCCCAGTGAGGTGATACACGAGTCGCCTGCCTACTCGCAACACACCCACCGCGTCCAGTTTGTACCTGAGGGTCACATGGCGCAATGGTTTGGCGATGTCAAAGGGGGCGAGGTCGTCTCCATCCATCACCAAGCCATCAAACGCCTAGGCAAGGGCTTGGTGGCCGAAGCCACAGCAGACGATGGCGTGATTGAAGCCATACGCTCAACAGGGCGCAGCTTTGTGTGTGGCGTGCAATGGCATCCCGAATTTCATCATCACGGGATGCTGGACTGCAATCCCTTGTTGGATGCCTTCCTCAAAGCCGCACGGCGCTGATCTCTTGCCCAAAAAATAAGCAGTCTAAGCCACTGCCTTGTGGCTGTAGGCTTTGCGTCACTTTTGCACAAACCATGCCCAACTTATCCACAACACTACCCACAGCGGCTGGGGATAGTGTGGAAAAGTGCGTTGGGCCTGATAAAAATCAGTATTTATCTGAATTAAATTCAAAAATACTTTGATTTTTACTGATTAAAAATCCGATAATCTCCAATCCACTTTCATTCTCTGTTTATAGGAGCTTTGCCATGAAACTGTTGTCTATTTTGGTCATGATCTTGACGCTGGGGTTGACCACCCTGACGATGAACGATGCCGAAGCGGCCAAACGCTTGGGCGGTGGTAAGTCCACCGGTATGCAGCGTGAGAACACCAGTCAACCTGCGAACACAGCCACCGCTGCGGGGGCGGGAGCCGCAGGTGCGGCAGCGGCGGCTGCTCCTAAAAGATCATGGATGGGGCCTTTGGCGGGCTTGGCTGCGGGCTTGGGTCTGGCGGCTTTGGCCTCTTACCTAGGCTTTGGTGAAGAGTTGGCGACTGCCTTGATGATCGGTTTGGCCGTGATGTTGGTGATGGCTGTCGTGGGCTACTTCATGATGCGTAAGCGCATGGCTCAAGCCGGACAGTCAGGGGTTGGCGGGATGCAGTACGCGGGTGCTGGTGCTGGTATGGGTGGCGCACAAGGCCAAACGCCTGCACGTCCTTACGACTGGGCCATGCCTGCAGGCGGTGCGGCAGCGGGTGCAGCAGGAGGCTCCATGATCGGTGCCCACCTCAATGGAGGCACATCACGCATCCCTGCTGATTTTGATGCCATCGGTTTTGCCAACAACGCCAAAGGTCAATTCATTCGCCTGCAAGCGGCTTATGACAGTGCCAATGTGCAAGACATCCGTGACTTCACCACACCGGAGATGTTTGCCGACATTCGCGCCGATTTGGAAAGCCGTGGCCCAGCCACCTCGACCAACGAAGTGGTGTCTGTGGATGCCCAAGTGGTGGATGTGTCTGAAGAAGCCCAGCGTTACATCGTCAGCGTGCGCTTCAACGGTGTCTTGCGCGACAGCCGTAGCCGTGAGGACGAGCGTTTTGATGAGGTGTGGCACTTGACCAAGCCTCGTGAGGGTCAAGGTGGCTGGCTCTTGTCAGGGATACAGCAACTGTCTTGATCGCTTGAATGTGACTGATGTGAGTTTCTCTGTGTTCTGCCTGTAGTCTTCCCAGGGACTATGTGGTGTTGCCCTGATGCGCCTTGCGTGTCAGGG
>DLPA01000233.1:0-202 GCA_002479815.1 bacterium UBA7470
TGAGCTGCTTACGCAAGAAATACAAGCTAATTTCTTATTTTAATCTTTGAAAGTAGCCTTAAAAATCAAAAAAATTAAGAAAAACAGTGCTTTTCGAGCCTACACAACAGGATTTTTCCGTTTCACAGGCTATTTTTCAAATAAAAATGGATTTTTTTAAATGTCGAATCGGCTGAAACTTCGGTATTACTTGCGTGAGCAG
>DLPA01000233.1:295-737 GCA_002479815.1 bacterium UBA7470
AGTAGTTTTTTGCTGTGGCGGTCTAGGCTGAGTACGTCGCGGATGAGGTATTGCACGCCGTGGCTGTCCACCACCAGCAATGCGCCGCCGCCCAAGCGCAGCAGGTTTTCTTCGCCTTTTAGGATGAGGTCGAAGCGGCCTCGGTCGGTTTCTACCGTCCAAGTGCTGGGGGTGGCGTAGCTGGACACCGCGCACAGGCGGCTGATGATGGGCATGAATTCGCGCTCTTGCAGGCCACGGCGCAATGCGTCCTGCATGGCGGTGGGGAGTTCGTCTAGGCGGTTGATCCAGACCAGTTCGTGCCCGTCGCCATCGACCACGGACAGCCCTTCATCGGCGGCTGAGACGGGGAAGGCGCGGACGGGGACGACACCGACATGGGCGATGCCGTCGGCGGTGGTCAGAACCAAGCGGCCTGCGGCGTTCCAATGGATGGAAAACG
>DLPA01000233.1:840-2490 GCA_002479815.1 bacterium UBA7470
TGGCGGTGCTCATGCTTGGGCCTCTTGCAGCAGGGCTTCATCGGTTTTGGCTTGGCGGGCTTGGGCTTCGTAGAGGCGGAAGTACGCGCCTTCCAAGGCCATCAGTTCTTCGTGGCTGCCCACTTCCACCATCTTGCCTTTGTCCATGACGACGAGGCGGTTGGCGCGGCGCAGCGTGGAAAGGCGGTGGGCGACGGCGATGGTGGTGCGACCTCGCACCAAGTTGTCCAAGGCTTTTTGGATTTCTTTCTCGGTTTGGGTATCGACCGAGGAGGTGGCCTCGTCCAAAATCAAAATCGCCGGATCAATCAGCAGGGCGCGGGCGATGGAGATGCGCTGACGCTCGCCCCCCGAAAGCCCTTGTCCGCGCTCGCCCACCAGCGAGTCGTAGCCCAGTGGCAAACGCAAAATGAAGTCATGCGCGTGCGCGGCGCGGGCGGCGGCGATGATGTCTTCGCGGGTGGCATCGGGTTTGCCGTAGGCGATGTTGTCGGCAATCGTGCCGAAGAACAAGAAGGGTTCTTGCAGCACCAGCCCGATGTGGCGACGAAATTCCGCCACTTTGACGGCGCGTATGTCCGTGCCGTCGATGGCGATGGAGCCACCGCTGACATCGTAAAACCGACACAGCAAGTTGACCAAAGTGCTTTTGCCCGAGCCGCTGTGCCCCACCAAGCCGATGAATTCGCCGGGCTGAATGTCCAGCGTCAAGCCTTTGATGACGGCGCGGTTGCCGTAGCGGAATTGCGCGTTGTCGATTTGCAAATGGCCTTTGACTTCTTTCAGGGGCACGGGTTGGGCGGGTTCGGGCACGCTGGAGACGTGATCGAGGATGTCAAAAATGCGTTTCGCGCCCGCAGCGGCTTTTTGCGTGACGGAGACGATGCGGCTCATCGAGTCCAAGCGCGTGTAAAAGCGCCCGATGTAGGCCAAGAACGCCGTCAACACGCCCACGGTGATGGCGTTTTGCGAGACTTGCCAAATGCCAAACGCCCAGACCACGAGCAGACCAATCTCGGTCATCAGCGTGACGGTGGGGGAAAACAAACTCCATGTTTTGTTGAGTTTGTCGTTGACTTGCAGGTTGTAGCGGTTGGCATCGCGGAAGCGGGTGGCTTCGCGGTCTTCTTGGGCAAAGGCTTTGACGACGCGAATGCCCGGAATGGTGTCGGCCAAGACGTTGGTGACTTCGGCCCACACGCGGTCGATTTTTTCAAAGCCGGTGCGAAGGCGGTCGCGCACCAAATGGATCATCCACGCAATGAACGGCAGGGGCACGAGGGTGACGAGCGCCAGCCACGGGTTGATGGAAAACAGAATCACCGTGGTCATGACGATCATCAGCACGTCGGTGGCAAAGTCCAGCAGGTGCAGCGACAAAAAGACGTTGATGCGGTCGGTTTCGCTGCCGATGCGGGCCATCAAGTCGCCCGTGCGCTTGCCGCCGAAGTATTCCAGCGACAAACCCAATAAGTGTTCGTAGGTGGTGGTGCGCAAATCGGCCCCGATGCGTTCGGACACCAGCGCCAAGATGTAGGTTTTGGCCCAGCCCAAGCTCCACGCCACCAAAGCCGACCCCAGCAAGCCCGCCAAATACAAGAGCACCACACTGCGCTCAATGGGTTGACCGTTTTGGAAGGGGATGAGGAT
>DLPA01000233.1:2620-2973 GCA_002479815.1 bacterium UBA7470
CCGCTCAACAACTGCCATTGGTAGGGCCGCGCAAAGCGCCACAGGCGCAGCAGCGTCCATGTGGAAGGGGGTTGTTCCACTTCGGCGGCAAACGAGGGCGTTTCTTCCTCCTCGTCCTCGTCGGGCAAGGGGCCGTGGGCGGCGGGGCGCGGCGCTGTCCCCTGTTGGGCCAGATGCCATTGCGTCACCAGCCGCTGGGCGTGCAAATTGGCCGCGAGTGTGAAGCGCCATGCGCCCAAACGCTGCTCGCCCGCCAGCAGCTCCAAAGTCGCCACGCCTGCATGATCGTGCAGTTGCAGGCTCATGCTGGGTTTGAGGGGCTGGTGGTCGATCAGCTCTAGTTGCCCCGTGGA
>DLPA01000233.1:3119-4015 GCA_002479815.1 bacterium UBA7470
CGTATCCACTCGTGGCTGTGCAGTTGGGGGGTGATGTGCGACCACCATGCGGCAGGCACATCGGCAGCGCCAGCCAATGAAGAAGGCCAAGTCGTAGAAGAGAATGGAGAAGACATGGGCGTAGATTGTCCGCAGTTCAAGCGGGGTAAACGGCGGCAATAGATACAAAAAGCCGCGTCATTTGTAAAAAAATGTGGCTCTGTCAGCGACTCTGAGGAGCATAGCCAGCACAATAGGCGTGTCGTTGAAATTGTAGCGTTCGCCCAGATGAGACTCTCCTCGCTTGGACTCTCGCTCACTTAAATGCCCATGACCATTCATTCAGACATTCGTATTCTTCGCATCACTCACTTGCGTGGCCCCAATATTTGGACGTATCGTCCAACTTTAGAAGCTTGGATTGACATTGGCGACTTGGAGGACTGCCCCTCCAACACCATTCCCGGGTTTTACGAGCGCCTCACGGCATGGCTGCCTTCTTTGGAAGAGCATCATTGCAGTCCGGGCGTGCGCGGGGGGTTTTTACAACGTCTGCGCGAGGGCACTTGGCCCGGTCACATCATGGAGCATGTGGCTTTGGAGCTGCAAAACCTCGCGGGGATGCAAACCGGCTTTGGCAAAGCACGCTCGACCCATGTACGCGGGGTTTATAAAGTGGTGATACGCAGCCGCCAAGAAGAAGTCAGCCGCGATGCGATTTACGCGGCGCGTGATTTGGTGATGGCTGCCATCAACGACACGCCTTTTGATGTGGCGGGCACGATTGCCCGTTTGCGTGAGCGTGTGGATCGCTTGTGCCTTGGCCCCAGCACCGCGCACATCGTCGATGCCGCCACCGCACGCGGCATTCCCCACATTCGCCTGAACGATGGCAATTTGGTGCAGCTTGGCTTTGG
>DLPA01000233.1:4086-6867 GCA_002479815.1 bacterium UBA7470
GGCGAGAGCATTTGCAGCGACAAGGATTTGACCAAGACCCTGCTGTCCACTTGCGGCATCCCCGTCCCCGAAGGTCAAGCGGTGGACAACGCCGATGAAGCATGGGAGGCCGCGCAAGACATAGGCTTGCCCGTGGCGGTCAAACCCATAGACGGCAATCATGGTCGGGGCGTGAGCTTGGACTTGATGACTGAGGACGATGTACGCGCCGCCTACGTCGCAGCCGAGCGCGAAGGCAGCGGCGTGATTGTGGAACGCTGCATTCCGGGTGAAGAACATCGCTTGCTCATCGTCGGTGGGCGCATGGTCGCGGCGACTCGTGGGCAAACCACGCAAGTCGTGGGCGACGGCATCCACCACATGCAGCAGTTGGTGGACTTGCAGCTCAACACCGATCCGCGTCGGGGCGAAGAAGAGGAATTTCCGCTGGAATTCATCACCCTGAGCAAAGAGCAGCACATGCTGGTCGAGTTGCAGCGCCAAGGCTTAACGCCCGAAAGCGTTCCAGAAGCCGAGCGCGTGGTGCGGATTCAGCGCCACGGCAATCTGACGCATGACGTGACCGATTTGGTACACCCCGACATTGCCGATTTAGCCGCCACCGCAGCGCGTGTCGTGGGGCTGGACATTGCGGGTGTCGATTTGGTCGTCACCGACATCGGCCAGCCTTTGGCCGCGCAGCGCGGTGCGATTGTCGAGGTCAACGCCGGGCCGGGCTTGCTGATGCACATCAAACCCGAAACCGGCACGCCCCGCCCTGTGGGTAAAGCCATTGTGGACAACTTGTTCGGCCCCAACGGGGAAGGCCGCGTGCCCGTCATCGGTGTGATGGGCGACGTCAGCACGACCACGCCTGTGGCTTGTTTGGTGGCGAAGTTGTTGGGACTGGCTGGTCAACATACCGGACTCGCCTGTGCCAATGGCTTGTTCTTGGGGTCACGCAAGGTACACGAGCTGCCCAGCCAACGCCGTTGGGAATGGAGCCAGCGCCTGCTCATCAACCGCCAAGTGCAAGCGGCGGTGTTTGACAACAGCCCCCGCGACATTCTGGCCGATGGCTTGGTGTATGACCGTTGCCAAGTCGGTGTCGTCACCAACATCCCCACTGCCGCAGGCTTGGAGGAGTTTTACATCACCCAAGACGAGCAGATGTTCAACATCGTTCGCACACAGGTCGATGTGGTCTTGTCCACTGGCGTGGCAGTCATCAACGCGCATGAACCTGCTGCGGCAGAGTTGGCCGATTTGTGCGATGGCGAAGTGATTTACTTCGGCAAAGACGACACCCTGACCGACGTGCAAGACCACCGCGCCCAAGGCGGGCGTGCGGTGCTGCTGCTGGGCGGGCAATTGCAGTTGGTGACGGGCGATCAAACCCGAGTGCTGTTTGAGCAAGGCGTGCCGAGCTATGTGCAGCAAGCATGGGCAGACGATGTGCTGCTGGCCAGCGTGGCGACGGCATGGGCCTTGGATTTGCCTTTGTCCGTGATCCGCGCTGGTTTGGAAACAGCGGCTTTGTCTGCCTTGACCGCTACCGCTGCTTGAAGCATGGCGTGACGGCGGCTTGCTGACCGTTGCGCTTGTGTGTTCGCTTTCGTTCGTTGATCGTTCGTTGATCGCTCCTTGTTTGTTGTTTCATTCCTAATTTACTTTCTACTGTCTTATGAAAGTCACTCGCATTCGCGCCTTGCGTGGCCCTAATTTGTGGAGTCGCACCACTTGTGTCGAGGCCGTTGTTCAATGCAGCCCCGAGGAATGCAACCTCAACATCCGGCCTGAAATAGAGGCCCGTATTCGCAACCTGTTCCCTGAAGTGGGCGCGTTCCGCCCCTACCCCTTGCACAAGCCCATGTCCTTGGCGAATGTGCTGTCGCAAACCACCTTGTCGCTGCAAATTCGTGCCGGTTGCCCGATTTCGTTTTGCCGCACCATGCCCACGCAAGAAGAAGGCACGTATCAAGTCGTGGTGGAGTATTCGGAAGAAGCGGTGGGCAAGCAAGCCTTGGACATCGCCCAGCAGCTCATCACAGCGGCGTGGAACGATGAAGCCTTTGATGTCACCCCCCACATTGCTGCGTTGGCAGAGTTGGACGAGGACATTCGCTTAGGCCCCTCCACAGGCTGCATCGTCGAAGCCGCCAAAGCGCGTGGCGTGCCGTTTCGCCGTTTGACCGAAGGCAGTTTGGTGCAATTTGGTTGGGGCGCGAAACAGCGCCGCATCCAAGCCGCTGAAATGGACACCACAGGCGCGATTGCCGAAAGCATCGCCCAAGACAAAGAACTCACCAAGGCCATGCTGCTGGCCGCAGGCGTGCCCGTGCCCGAAGGTCGCCCCGTCACCAGCGCCGAAGACGCATGGCTCGCCGCCCAAGACATTGGTGCGCCCAACGTACCTGTGGTCGTCAAGCCGCAAGACGGCAACCAAGGCAAAGGCGTGACGGTGAACGTCGCCACCCGTGAAGCGGTGATGGCGGGCTATGAAAACGCACGCAAATTCCGCGACGATGTGCTGGTAGAACGCTATCTTGTCGGTAGCGATTACCGAGTGTTGATCGTGGGCGACAAGCTGATTGCCGCCGCCCGCCGTGAACCGCCCTTGGTGGTGGGCGATGGCGTGAGCACCATCGTCGAATTGGTCGCCAAGGTCAACGCCGATCCCCGCCGTGGCACAGGCCACGCCACCCCCCTGACCCGCATCCGTTTGGACGACATAGCCAAAGCGCGTCTGGCCGAGCAAGGCTTGACGATTGATGCCGTGCCCGACAAAGGCCGCCGCGTCAT
>DLPA01000233.1:6945-7153 GCA_002479815.1 bacterium UBA7470
TGCGCAACAACGCCAATCTCTCGACGGGTGGCACAGCCACCGACGTGACCGATGACGTACACCCCGAAGTGGCAGCCCGCTGCATTGCCGCCGCCCAAATGATAGGGCTGGACATTTGCGGCGTGGATGTGGTGTGTGAAACAGTGATGCGCCCCTTGGAAGAGCAACGCGGTGGCATCGTCGAGGTGAATGCCGCGCCGGGCTTGCG
>DLPA01000166.1:0-927 GCA_002479815.1 bacterium UBA7470
TTGATGGTGGCGGCATGGGCGTGGGGCGCGTATTTGGGCGAAGAGGGCATGAAGCGCGGCATTCGCGTCAAAACCTCCAGCTACACCCGCCATCACGTCAACATCACGATGACGCAGGCCAAAGCGGTGAGCAACTACACCAATTCCATTTTGGCGAACATGGAAGCCACCGATGAGGGTTACGACGAGGCCATGCTCTTGGACTCGGCAGGCTTTGTGTCTGAAGGCGCGGGCGAAAACCTGTTCATCATCAAAAACGGCGTGATTTACACGCCCGATTTGTCGGCAGGGGCGCTCAACGGCATCACCCGCAACACGGTGTTCCACATCGCCAAAGATTTGGGGTTGGACGTGGTGCAAAAACGCATCACGCGCGACGAGGTGTACATTGCCGACGAAGCCTTTTTCACGGGCACTGCGGCAGAGGTCACACCGATTCGGGAATTGGATCGCATCGAGCTGGGCGCAGGCTGCCGTGGCCCCATCACCGAACAGGTGCAAAGCGCCTTCTTCGACATTGTGCAAGGCCGTAATCCCAAATACGCGCACTGGCTGACCCCCGTTTGATCGGGTGCTTGCCTTGGTTTTTGTTTTTTGAATGAGCTTTTTTCCATGACCACCGCCTCTGCCGTTGTTGAACTGTCTGCCAGCGATTTGAATCCTCAAGGGGGCGTGTTTTGCCCCAGCCCGAAAGCCGATATGAAGCTGTGGAACACCCATCCCAAGGTCTATTTGAACGTGGCACATCACGGCGAAGCCAAGTGCCCGTATTGCGGCACGGTGTACAAACTCAAGGCGGGCGAGGTCGTGGCGCACGGCCACTGAGCCGCCAAGCGGCCTGATTTTGATGTTGGATCAAGTGACTGTGGTGCTGGTGACGCACCACAGCGCCCATTGCGTGCCTGACATGGCACAAGCCTTGGCCGA
>DLPA01000166.1:970-1908 GCA_002479815.1 bacterium UBA7470
GTGGTGGACAACGCCAGTGACGACGACACGCCGCGTTTGGTGCAAGCGCAGTTGCCGCACGCGCGTGTGCTGGCGCTGCCGCGCAACGTGGGCTTTGGCTCGGCCAATAACCAAGGGCTGGCGCAGGTTCACACGCCTTATGCCTTGCTGCTCAACCCCGATTGCCACATCAAGGCCGACGCGGTGCGGCAGTTGGTGGCGACGGCGCAAGCGTGGCCGCAAGCGGTCATCGTCGCGCCGCAGTTGTGGGACAGCGAGGGGCAGCCGCAACTGAATTACGGTTGGCCGCGCTGGTTGGGCGCGTCATCAGGCGAAGGTGCGACAGGCGTGGTGGCGGTGGGCTATGCCTGTGCGGCGGCGTGGTTGCTGCGTGTGGACACGACACCCGCGTGGCGTTTTGACGAAGATTTTTTCTTGTACTACGAAGACGAAGACCTCTGCGCCCGCTTGTTCAAGGCGCGGCAACTGGTGCTCATAGACCCGCAAGCACGCGCCATGCACGCCAATCGAGGATCGGTGCGTGGGCGCTCGGTGTGGCTCTCTGAGTGGCGACGCGGCTTTCACCACAGTCAATCGAAAATTTTGTTCTGGCAACGGCACATGGGCGCAGACTTGGCGCGGCGAGTGCGTCGCAAAGCCTTGTGGACAGGCGGCTTGGAAGTGCTGCTGCGCGTGTTCACCCTGCACCCACGCTTGCTCGCCCGCAGCTTGGGCCGCTGGGTTGGGATGTGGTGAGGGGAAGTGATGCCCACTTTAACGATTGCCGTGTTGACGCTCAACGAGGCCGAGCAAATTCAAGCGTGTTTGCAGAGTGCGGCGTTTGCCGATCAGGTGCTGGTCGTCGATTCGGGCAGCACCGACGACACGGTGGCGCTGGCGCGTGCCTTGGGCGCACACGTCGAAATTCATGCCGACTGGCAAGGCTTTGCCGAGCAGCG
>DLPA01000166.1:2058-3285 GCA_002479815.1 bacterium UBA7470
GTGGCGCGAGACGCGGCTGTGGTGTATGACGTGACGTGGTTGCAGGTGGCGTTTGGGCAGCCCTTGACAGGGATGCGTCGTGGCGAAGGGCTGCCGCGTTTGTTTCCGGTGCGCGAATTGCAGGGTTTTGATGGGGTGGTGCATGAGGGCGCACACTTGCGCTCGCCGCTGCCGCATCAAACCTTGCCGCATCCCTTGCTGCATCACTCGCGCCGCACCATCCACCAAAGTCTGCAAAAACTGGCGCAGTACAGCCAATTGGGGGCCGTCAAGCGCCACGCCCAAGGCAAACGCGGCGGGCTGTGGCGCGGGCTGGGCAGCGGGGTGGCGAGCTTTGTGCGGCTGTATGTCTTCCATCGTGGTTTTTTGTGCGGCAAAGCGGGCTTTTTGCACTCCCTGTTGGTCGCGCTGGAATCGTTTTTTCGTTATGTGGCGCTGGATGTGGATCGTGAGCATCTTCAGCGTCCCGTCAAGCGTTGACTGAAACAGCAGAAAAAGCAGAAAAAGCCGCATCATGTTTGCCAGTTCTACGCCTTGGCGTTCCGCGTTGTTGTGCGTCGCCAGCTTGGTTTTACCGGCTTTTGCGCTGGTCTTGCCCTCCGGTTATTCGTGGGGGGCGCTGTTGCTGTGTGTGCTGGGGCTGCTGGGTTGGGTGGCTGGCCCTAGGCCGGGTGCGGGAGCGATGTGGTGGGGACTGTCGTGTGTGCTGATGGCAGCGGTTTGGGCGCAAGAAAGTTTATCGGCATGGCAGGGCACACCTGTTGGAACGCCCCCGAATTGGAGTGCCTTGGACAGGCCCATCAAATTGGTGTTGGTGATGCTGGCCTTGCCCATCATTGCACTGCAAGCACATGGGCGGGAACAAGCCTTGCGATGGGGCATCTGGCTGGGGGCGCTGGGCGCGGCAGGTGTGGCGCTGTGGCAGGTTTATGGACAAGGCTTGCCAAGGGCCACGGGCTACACCAATGCCATCCATTTTGGTGATTTGGCCTTGCTGCTGGGCGTGTGGAGCTGGGTGTGGGCACGCAGTGCGCGTGGGCTGACGGCCTTGCTGGGCACGATAGCAGCCTTGGCGGGTGTGTATGTGGCGATTGCGTCTGAGTCGCGCGGCGGCTGGTGGACGGCGGTGGTGCTGCTGGTGCTGGTGCTGCTGCTGGACAGACGAGCCTCCCCCCTACGCCGTTCGCGCACGAGCTGGGGGCGGTGGTTGAGCATGGCGGCCATCGC
>DLPA01000035.1 GCA_002479815.1 bacterium UBA7470
CTTGATGGTGTCCATGGTCGCCATCGCCAAACCCGCGCCGTTGACCAAGCAACCGATGTTGCCGTCCAAGCTGATGTAGGCCAAATCGAATTTAGAGGCTTCGACTTCCGCAGGGTCTTCTTCGTCCAAATCGCGAAAGGCCACGATTTCGGGGTGACGGAACAAGGCGTTGGAGTCGAAGTTGAATTTCGCGTCCAGCGCAATGACGTTGCCTTTGCTGTCGCGGTTCAGGGGGTTGATCTCGACCAACGACGCATCGGTGTCCATGTAGCACTTGTACAGCTTTTGGAACACGTCCATCGCTTGCGCGGTGGAGTCGGCGGGCATGCCGATGCCGTCTGCGATTTCTTTGGCTTGTGCGTCGGTCAAACCAGCCAGTGGATCGACGAACACTTTGATGATTTTCTCGGGCGTACTGTGCGCCACTTCTTCAATGTCCATGCCGCCTTCGCTGGACGCGATGAAGGCCACTTTTTGCGTGGCGCGGTCGGTTACGACAGACACGTAGTATTCTTTTTGAATATCGGCACCGTCTTCGATGTAGAGACGGCGGACTTTTTGACCCTCAGGCCCGGTTTGGTGCGTTTTCAGCTGCATACCGAGGATGGACTCGGCCAAGCGTTGCACATCGTCGAGGCTCTTAGCGACTTTGACACCCCCGCCCTTGCCACGGCCACCGGCGTGGATTTGGGCTTTGACCACCCAAACTGGCCCACCCAGTTTTTGCGCTGCTTCTACGGCTTCTTGCACGGTAAATGCAGGAATGCCACGGGGGACGGGGACACCAAATTGACGCAAGATTTCCTTGCCTTGGTACTCATGAATTTTCATGGATGCTCTTTCTAGCGAGAAGTCGTCGGTGATGGCTTAGGCCAAGCCAGGCCACGAGTCAATGGGTCTTGGTTGTTCGGCCGCTGCACGGGGTCACAAAAGGGCGGGCGCTTTGCGCTCCACCCAGCACTGTATCATTTTGCAATGCTCAATACTTGAGGCAAGCTGACAGTATGGCAATCTATAATTATTGATTAGATAGGAAAATCTTGATGATTCATGTATTTATCGACGGTGAAGCTGGTACAACAGGCTTGCAAATTCGTGAACGCCTCAGCCCCATGTCGCAGGTGCAGATGTTGAGCATCGCGCACGACCTGCGCAAAGACGTACAGGCCAAGCGTGTGATCTTGAGTCAGGCTGATGTGGTGATCTTGTGTTTGCATGACGATGCAGCGCGAGAAACCGTGGCCTTGGTCGATGAACTCAAAGCACAAGGGGCGCGCGCTCCACGCCTGATCGACGCATCCACCGCCCACCGCACCGCGCCAGGGTGGGTCTATGGTTTTGCAGAGGTGGCCGCTGCACAGCGCGAGGCCATCATGCAGGCCGAGCGAGTCGCCAATCCGGGCTGTTACGCCACGGGCGCGATTGCTTTGCTGCGACCCTTGGTCGATGCGGGCGTGCTGACGCCGGATGCGGCGGTGTGTCTGCCCTCGGTCAGCGGCTACTCGGGCGGCGGTCGTTCCATGATCGAGGCTTACGAGGCGCACACTGCAGCGCCGTTTGAGCTGTACGCGCTGGGGCTAGAGCACAAACACATCCCCGAAATCATGGCGATGACCGGCCTCCAGCGCCGACCGCTGTTTGTGCCTGCGGTGGCGAATGTGCGCCAAGGGATGTTGGTGCAATTGCCGCTGCACCTCGATCAACTCGCCCGCCCGGTCAGTGCGGCAGACTTACACGCCATCTACACCCAACACTATGCGCCCGGCCGCGCGTGGGGGGGCGAGGTGGCGGTGCTGCCCTTGGAGACCTCGGGCAAGCTGGCGATCCACGAACTCAACGACAGCAACGCCCTAGAAATTCGTGTCTATGCCAACCCCGCCTACGGTCAAGCCGTCGCCGTCGCCCGCTTTGACAACTTGGGCAAAGGCGCAAGCGGTGCAGCCGTGCAAAACTTGAAGCTGATGACGGGCTTGGTCTAAGCACGCGATACTTGTGCGCAGCGCGTGCATTTTTTTGCCGATGTGGCAGAACTGATGTGGGTGCTCAAGCCTGAGACAGCAAGTGTTCCACATCGACTACAGTCCCGCGAAGCTTACGTCCTTTGCTATCGGGTTTAAGAGCGCCACGTATGTCGTCGCTGTCCAAAATCGTCAAGTGCAGCCCGATGTGCTCTTGCAGCGCTGCGCACCACACGCTCAGACTCAGCACGGCCACCTCATGTCCCCGTGTGTTCGTGCTGCTGTGGGTGTCGTAACGCAAGCCTTGGTTGATGAGGGCCAACTCCGCCGCTTTGGGGTCATCGCCATACAAATGCAGATGGATGTCGCTTAAACGAGTGGCCGTGCCGTTCCAAACCGCACCCAGCAGATGCGGCTGAAACGCCGCCAGCCGCTGCATCCAGCGCAGCGCCAACTCACGCAGCGCCTGCAATTCAGCAGGCTGGGTATCGGCACAAAACACCGCCACATACTCGCGCACCGCCTCTTCGATCGCATCGTTGTCGGGCAACGGGGTGCGCTTGGACAAGCCCAACACCTCCAGGGCACGCCGTTTGGCCGGGCCATACGCCAAGCCTTCTTCGGCGATGCAGCGGGCAGCGGCGAAGGCAATTTCTTGTTGGGGATCCGTCATAAAAAGAAGATGTGGAGGTTGAATGAGGGGCGTCAATAGAGTCAAGTCGTCGATTATGAGGGTCTTATCAACCCCTAAAATCCCCCGCCATGCACATTCATATTCTTGGTATTTGTGGCACGTTTATGGGGGGATTGGCCGCCCTCGCCGCTGAAGCGGGTCATCGGGTGACGGGTTGCGATGCGGGGGTGTATCCGCCTATGAGCGAGCAACTGCGTGCGCTGGGCATCGACTTGATCGAGGGCTTTGGAGCCGATCAGTTGGCGCTTGCGCCCGATGTGTTCGTGGTCGGCAACGTCGTCTCCCGCGCACGCTTGCCCGACGGCAGCCCCAAATTTGCGCTGATGGAAGCCATTTTGGACAGCGGGGCACGCTACACCAGCGGCCCCCAGTGGCTGTCGGAACACGTCTTGCAAGGCCGTCATGTAGTGGCGGTGGCAGGCACGCACGGCAAAACCACCACCACCTCCATGCTGGCGTGGATACTGGACTGTGCCGGGTTGCAGCCCGGCTTTTTGGTGGGGGGCGTGCCGCTGAACTTTGGCGTATCGGCCCGCTTGGGACGGGTCGCCCCGAACAGCCCCTTTGTCATCGAAGCCGACGAATACGACACGGCCTTTTTTGACAAGCGCAGCAAATTCGTCCACTACCGCCCTAAAACAGCGGTGTTGAACAATTTGGAGTTCGATCATGCCGACATCTTTCCCGATTTGGCAGCCATCGAGCGGCAATTCCACCACTTGCTGCGTACCGTGCCCGCCTCGGGCCGCGTCGTCGTCAACGACCTAGAAGAAAGCCTTACCCGCGTGCTGCACCAAGGCTGCTGGAGCGAGGTGTGTCGCTTTGGCAGCGCGGTCAGCGAGTTCGTCGCCGTGGGCGATGCCGCCGATTTTGCAGTGCAAGCCCACGGGTGGGAAGCCGTGCGGGTGCGTTGGGGCTTGAGCGGACAGCACAACCAACTCAACGCCTTGGCCGCCATCGCTGCCGCCGAACACCTGGGTGTGCCGGTAGCGCAAGCTGCCAAGGCGCTGGCGGCGTTTCACAACGTCAAGCGCCGCATGGAAGTGCGCGGCTGCGTGCGTGGCATCACGGTGTATGATGATTTCGCCCATCACCCCACCGCCATCCGCACCACCATCGACGGGCTGCGCCACCAGCTTGACCGTGAAGGTCGCCAGCAAGAGCGCATCTGGGCGGTGTTCGAGCCACGCTCCAACACCATGAAGCTCGGGGCGATGAAAGCCCAATTGCCGTGGAGCCTCGCACACGCCGACCATGCGCTGTGTCACGCTGCCGGCTTGGGTTGGGATGCGACCGCAGCCCTCGCGCCGATGGGAGCGCGTGCCAGCGTCGCTCACAGCATTGATGAAGCGGTGACGCAGCTCGTGCGCCAAGTCCAAGCGGGCGACCATGTGCTGTGCATGAGCAACGGCGGCTTTGGCGGCATTCACCAACGGCTGCTGGACGCGCTGGCAGCAGCCCCTCAATAGCCGATGGTCAAGGTCGCCACATCCACCCGCACCATGGGCTTCGCCAAGGCCGAACTGGCGGCGCGGGCAAAGAGTTTGGCCCAATCGGCATATTCGGGCAAGGCAAACCGATCTTGACCCGCACCCAAGGCCACGGCGACGACTTTAGAGAATGACTGATGATGCGGCGCTTGTGCGAAGCGATTTTTTTGCTTGACTTGCCTCAAGCCACCGCATTCTTGCTGCGCCCTACTTCGCCGCGCAAGCGGCCAAACACGCGCCAAAATTCGGCATTTTGTGTGGTGGCGAAATTGATCCGCATCAGCGTTCCCGGTGCTCGTCCCGCATGGAACAAAGCGCCTGGGGCGAGCAAATAGCCTTCGTCCAGCATACGCTGCGCCAGCGTTTCGGTATCGACACCTGTGTCCACCCACCCAAATAAGCCCGCTGGTTCGGTGACGAAGCGGCAATCAGCAGCCAAGGCCAATTTCACGCTGCGACTGCGGGCTGCGTCTAAGCGGGTGCGGATGCGCTCGGCGTGGCGGCGCAATTGGCCTTGTTCAATGCAGTGCGCCAGCGCCCGCTCTAGCAAGCTGGGCGTGGTCAAGGTGGTCAGCAATTTGGTGTCCAGTAAGCGTTCGACCAAGGGCGATGGCGCTGCCAAGAAGCCCACGCGCCAATTCGGAGCCAAAATTTTGGCGAAACCACTGACGTAAATGGTGCGGCGCAAGCCGTCCAGTGCCGACATTCGCGTGGCGTGTGCGGGTGCGATGTGCCCATAAGTGTCGTCTTCCACCACATAAAACCCGTGTTGGTGTGCCAATTGCAGCACTTGGTGGGCATGACCGGGGGTCAGGCTTTGTCCGGTGGGATTGTGCAAGACACTGACGCTGACGAATAAACGCGGCGGGCTGCCGGTGGGCGAATCCTCGCAATACCGTGCCATCACCGCCAAATCAGGTCCCAGTGGGCCACGGGGGACAGGCAAAATGCGCGCGCCCAAGGCATCCAACCGCGCAAACTCCACCGCCCAGCCGGGTTCTTCCACCATCACCGCATCGCCCGCTTTCAACAAGGTACGGCTGACCACATCCAAGGCGTGCGTTGCGCCGACCGTGGTGATGAGTTGTGCGGGGCTTGCGTCGATGTGCAAATCGCGCAGCTTGCTGGACAAAGCCATTCGCAAGGCGTTGTAGCCCATCGGCTCTCCGTACTCCAAAGAGGCGGCCTGCAAGACAGAAGGGGCCGTGACCCGCCGCACCGCTGCCGTCATGAAAGGCGAGGCCAGCCAATCGGGGGGGAATACGCCCATGCCGGGCTGCGGTTTGTCGCTGATGTGGTGAAACATCCCCCGAATCAAGGCTGTGGCGTTGACTGGCGAGTCGATGGGGGCAGGGGGTGGGAGACTGCTGGATGCAGACTGTATGTGATCATTCGATCCTAAAAAAGGAGCTGATTGCACTTGATATTCTGAACTAATAGCTCTTTTTTTATGAAATTCTCTGACAAAAAACCCCTGCCTAGGCCGCGCCTCGACCAAACCCCACGCCAGCAATTGATCGTAAGCCGCTACGACAGTTGAAGGGTTCACGCCTTGCTGCCGCGCACATTCGCGCACACTGGGCAGCCGCGCCCCCGCAGGCAACAAGCGATCCCGAATGCGCTGCGCCAAGCGCTGCGACAACTGTTCGGTCAAAGACACACTGGAAGTTTTGGTGAGCATGGCGTACAGGTTTCACGGTTGAGTTTTTCTGTATCGAACAAGCCACCCATACAACACCGCTGCTGAGGGTTCAAACTGTGTGGTTGGTGTATGGGTGCTTCAGGCTACATTGTGCAACATGACATCTGCTGAACTCACTGCGTTGCTTGGGCTTGCAACGGCTGCCAGTTTTACGCCCGGTCCTAATACCACGCTGTCCACGGCCTTGGCTGCCAATCGTGGCTTGCGTGGGGCGCTATCGTTTGTGGTAGCCGTGCCTGTGGGCTGGGGGGCGTTGTTTCTGGCGTGTGCGGCTGGTGTGGGCGCGTTGGTCATGGCCTTGCCGTGGTTGCG
>DLPA01000212.1:0-4117 GCA_002479815.1 bacterium UBA7470
TATTTTTGTTGGTACTTTTTTTGATGTCAGAAAAAATATCAATTGAAATCATGTATTTATAGCGATGATTGGAAGTCGCCCCGACCACCAAAATCAAGAACCCGTTTGTGCTAGCAACAAACGGGTTTTTTTTATGGGCATTTCAGATTCGACGGGTGCGCCACGTCAGGATCAAAGCGTTGGTGACGATGAGGCCCGCATAGGTCAGCATTTTGCCGTCTCGTCCTAGGCCAAAGAGGCCGATCAGCAGTATCAGACTGGTGGCCGAAAAATAAAGGGCGATGGATGTCAGCCAAGTTTGGGATGACAGTTTGGCTTTGCGTAGGCCGGCTTCAAGCAAGGGCAGCACCAGCCCTAAAAAGAGCGCAGGCGCTAAAAAGTTCAGCAGATGAATCAGGCTTAACCCCAAGGACATGATGCGGAATTTTATAATCCGCCACCTCTTTTGGATTTAAACGACAACTCTCATGGCAGTCTGGGCCTTAGGCATCAATCATCACACCGCGCCACTCGATTTGCGTGGGCGGTTTGCCTTTGCCATTGATCGCGTGCCTGAGGTCTTGCACGGCTTGCGCCAAACCTTTATCAAGCAACCCGAAGCCACTTTGCTGTCCACCTGCAACCGCACAGAGATTTATTGTGCGGCTTCAGACAGTGTGATCGAGCCAACCCTGAGTTGGTTGGCGGCGACGGCTGGGGTCAGCCCCCATGTGTTGCGCGAGCACAGTTATGCGCTTCAAGGCGACGAAGTGGCTCGTCACGCCTTTCGGGTGGCGAGTGGCTTGGACAGCATGGTCTTGGGTGAGGCGCAAATTTTGGGGCAGCTCAAAGACGCCGTGCGTGCGGCAGAAGAGGCTGGGGCGCTCGGGATGGAGCTGCATCAGTTGTTCCAACGCTCGTTTGCCGTGGCAAAACAGGTGCGGACGGCGACTGAGATTGGGGCACATTCCATCAGCATGACGGCGGCGGCCGTGCGCTTGGCGGGGCAGTTGTTTGAAGATTTGCGTGACATTCGCGTGTTGTTCGTCGGTGCGGGTGAAATGATTGAACTGGCGGCGACGCACTTCGCTGCTAAAAACCCCAAAGGCATGGCGATTGCCAATCGCACGCTGGAGCGCGGCGAAGCCCTCGCCGCCCGTTTTGGGGCCGAGGTCTTGCGCTTGGCTGATATTCCGACGCGCCTGCATGAGTTTGATGCCGTCGTCAGTTGCACCGCCAGTACGCTGCCCATCATCGGTTTGGGGGCTGTGGAGCGTGCGCTCAAAAAACGTCGCCATCGGCCCATGTTCATGGTGGACTTGGCGGTGCCCCGCGACATCGAGCCTGAAGTCACGGCCTTGGACGATATTTATCTCTACACCGTGGATGATTTGGCCGCAGTGGTGCAAACGGGCAAGGAAAATCGCCAAGCGGCGGTCGCTCAGGCGGAGGTCATCATTGATGCGGGGGTCAAGAGCTTCATGCACTGGATGGAGCAACGCAATCCCTCGCGTGGTGGCGTTGTGCCTTTGATTCAGCAACTGAATACGCAAACCGAGCTGTGGCGCGAGGCCGAGCTGGTGCGTGCCCGCAAGCTCTTGGCGAAGGGCGAGCCTGTCGAGGCCGTCTTGCAAGCCTTCGCCAAAGGCTTGACCCAAAAAATGCTGCACGGCACGCTGGCTGAGTTGCACGCCGGGGATGCCGAGGCACGCGAGGCGACGGCGCGTACCGTGTCGCGCCTTTTCTTACGCGGCGAAGGGCGGGGTCGTTAGCGACCTTGACCCCTCTTGCTGGCGCCGTTTCGCGTCGGGTGCGTGTTCTTTATTTCCTCAATTGATCGCTGCTTGCGCTGCCTGCTTGGGCGGGTGGCAAATGTTTAAATCATGAAACCTTTTATTCGTCAGACCTTAGAGCGCCATCGCCTGCGCTTGCAAGAGTTGGATGCGCTGCTGAGTGCGCCCGATGTGGTGAGTGACATGGAGCGTTTTCGTCGCCTCACGCGCGAACACGCCCAAGCCCAAGACCTTGCCCATGCCTATGACCGCTATTGCCAGCGTGAAGCGGATTTCGCCGAGGCCGAGCGTTTGAGTCTAGAAGACGATGCGGCATTGGCCGCCTTGGGGCAAGAGGAGATGGCCGCAGCCAAGGCCGAGCTGGAGGCTTTGGATACCGAGCTGCAATTGCTGCTGTTGCCCAGAGACCCCGATGACGAGCGCCATGCGTTTTTAGAGATACGGGCAGGCACGGGGGGCGACGAATCGACCCTGTTTGCTGGGGACTTGGCGCGTATGTACACCCGTTACGTGCAAAACCAGGGCTGGACGGCGGAACTCATCAGCGAGTCGCCCAGCGAATTGGGTGGCTATAAGGAAGTGGTGTTCCGCGTGGTGGGCGAAGGAGCCTATGGCCGCTTGCGGTTTGAGTCTGGCGGGCATCGGGTGCAGCGCGTGCCCATCACCGAGACGCAAGGACGGATTCACACCAGCGCGTGTACGGTGGCGGTGATGCCGGAGCCGGATGAAACGCAGGCCATCCAGTTGAATCCTGCCGAGTTGCGCATTGACACGTTTCGCGCCAGTGGTGCGGGCGGCCAGCACATCAACAAAACCGATTCTGCGGTGCGCGTCACGCACGTGCCCACGGGCATCACAGCAGAGTGTCAAGACGGGCGCAGTCAGCACAGCAACAAGGCCAAGGCCTTGCAGGTCTTGCAAGCGAGGCTACAAGAAAAAGAGCGCAGCGAACGGGCCGCACAAGACGCGGCGCTGCGAAAGGGCTTGATTGGCAGTGGCGACCGCTCCGACCGCATTCGGACCTACAACTTTCCGCAAGGGCGCTTGACCGATCACCGCATCAACTTGACGCTGTACAAACTCGGCTTGGTGATGGACGGGGATTTGGGCGATGTCATCCATGCCCTGAATGTGGCCCGTGGCGCAGAAGCCTTGGCCGCTTTAGAGCAGGCCAGCCACATTTAAGGATCCCACATCATGTGCGCTCGAATTGCCAAGGTCTTGCAGCAAGCCCAAGCGCAGGGACTGGAGGCGCTGGATGCCCAATACTTGCTTTTATGGGTGTTGGGGCGTGAACTGCACGACAGGGCATGGTTGCGGGCGCACGACACGGACGAGTTGCCCACCGAGGCCGTGAGCCGTTTTGAGCAGCTGTGTCAACAACGCTTGGATCAAGTGCCCTTGGCCTACTTGATTGGGCAGCGCGGTTTTTATGGCTTGGAACTGCACGTCGATGCCCGCGTGCTCGACCCTCGGCCTGACACCGAAACCTTGGTGGACTGGGCCTTGCAGCTCTTGCCAAGCTTTCCTCCTCATTCTGCGCCAAGGGTGTTGGACTTGGGAACGGGCAGTGGGGCGATAGCGCTTGCGATCAAACACCAATGGCCGCAGGCGCAGGTGGATGCGGTGGACGCGAGCGCCGAGGCGCTCGCGGTCGCGCGTCAAAACGCCGCGCATTTGGGTTTGGAGGTGGCATGGTGCGTGAGCGATTGGTTTGAGGCGGTCGCCGAGCAAGAGCCTTGGCATCTGCTCGTGTCGAATCCCCCCTATATTGCCGAGGGTGATGTGCATTTGGCGGCATTGCGGCACGAGCCACGTTCCGCCCTGACCAGTGGGCCTGAGGGCTTGGACGACTTACGGCAGCTCATTCATCAAGCGCCCCTGCATCTGGTGTCTGGTGGCTGGTTGCTGCTGGAGCACGGTTACGACCAAGCCGACGCGGTGGCGCAGCTACTGCAAGAACGGGGGTTTGTGCAAGTCCAAGCCCGTCATGACCTTGCGGGCATTGCGCGTTGCACCGGTGCACAATGGCTGGGTGCGCGATAAAAGCGGATAATGCACCGCCTGCGGGAAAACCCTAGTGAATTTGACAAACTTGCTGAGGCCCGCTTTTTTCCCCTTTTCATTTGGAGACGAGCAATGAGCGACGTTCAACAACGTATTGATGATCTGGTCAAAAACAACGACGTGGTGTTGTTCATGAAGGGCAGCGCCAGCTTTCCGATGTGCGGCTTTTCTGGCCGCGCCGTACAAATTCTGAAAGCCTGCGGCCTCGAGGCCAAAGCCATCACCACGGTCAACGTCTTGGATGACGACGGCATACGCCAAGGCATCAAGGAATACAG
>DLPA01000212.1:4171-23355 GCA_002479815.1 bacterium UBA7470
AGCAACTGGCCCACCATTCCTCAACTTTATGTCAAAGGGGAATTCATTGGCGGCTCGGACATCATGATGGAGATGTACCAGTCTGGCGAGTTGCAACAAGCGATAGGCCAGCAAGCAGCCTAAATTTTACGTAGCATTTTTTGTGAGTGCCTTACGCAAGCTTTTACTGGCGTAAGGCACTTTTTCATGCCTAAAAATATCCTAAAAAACCAAAAAAACGCCTTGTCAACACCTCATTTGGCCTTTTTGGGGCTTGCGTGAGGCGGTTGGAAGGCATTTTTTTGGAAATTTCCGATAAAAATAAATGCCTTTATCGAGTGTAAGCAGCGTATTTTTTGCGTAAGTAGCTCACTTTTTTTACTATTGTTTTGTAGGGTCGTAGCCCCAGCGTTTGGCGGCGGCGAGGACGGCGTTGGGGTATTCAGCCTTGCCTCTGCTGCCGTTGTAGCGGCCCAGTGCCATGAAGAGGTTGCCTTTTTCTCGGTCTAAGTAGTGCCGCAGGATGACGCAGCCAAAGCGCAAATTGGTTTGCATGTGAAAGAGCTTGGCGGGGTCGCCGTCGCCAATCAAGCGCGACCAAAACGGCATGATCTGCATATAGCCACGCGCGCCCACCACTGAAATGGCGAACTTACGAAACGCGCTTTCCACTTGCACCAGCCCGAGCACCAAGTTCACGTCCAAGCCCGCGCGTTTGGTTTCGTACCAGATGGTTTGTAAAAACTCGGTGCGGGTGTGCAAATCGGGCTTGTGGCGCGTCAGACGCTCGCTCGCCTCGGTCAACCAGCGCAGATAGGCCAATCTCGCTTCGGTGGTCTTGAAGTCGGGAATGGGAGGGGCGCTGTTGGCAATCGCCGAACTCAGCGCGGTGCGTACCGAGTCGGCCAGAGGCTCTTCAATCTGCCCCCCCGCGTGTACCAACTTCGGTTGGGATAGCATCCAAGCCAGCGCAGGCCAGACGCAGAGACATTTTCTTCTGTCCATCGAATCCATCAACGGAAGGCGCGTCATGCACCCAAACGTTCTTTCAAGACGGCCAGAATGTCGGCGTGCGCCACGGGGGTCGCTGCCGCGTCACGGCGATGCTGGTATTCCACTTGCCCATTTTTCAGACCACGGTCGCCGATGGTGACGCGGTGCGGCACGCCGATGAGTTCCCAGTCGGCAAACATCGCGCCCGGGCGCTCGTTGCGGTCGTCCAAGAGGACATCCACGCCCAAGGCCACCAGCGCATCGTGCAACTCCTCAGCGGCGGTTTTGACGGCGGCGCTGCGGTCGGCCCCAATCGGGCAAATGACGACGGTGAACGGGGCCAAGGCATCGGGCCAGATGATGCCGCGTTCGTCGTGGTTTTGCTCAATGGCAGCCGCAGGCAAGCGCGTCACACCGATGCCGTAGCAGCCCATTTCAAACATCGCGGGCTTGCCATCTTCACCCAAGAAGGTGGCGTTCATGGCCTTGCTGTACTTCGTCCCTAAATAGAAGATGTGGCCGATTTCGATGCCGCGCTCAATCGCCAGCACACCTTGCCCGTCGGGTGAGGGGTCGCCGGCGACGACGTTGCGGAGGTCGGCAACGATTTCTGGCTCGGGCAAGTCGCGGCCCCAGTTGACCCCGCGAATGTGATGATCTTCTTGGTTGGCCCCGCAAATCCAATCGGCCATCACCGCTACCTCCCGATCCACGATCAAGCCGACGGGTTTTTTCAGGTTCAGGGGGCCTAGATAGCCGGGTTTGCAGCCAAAGTGGTCTTCAATCTCGGCCACGGTGGCAAAGCGATAGCCCGCAGCAAAGGGGGTGAGCTTGCCGACTTTGACTTCGTTCATGTCGTGGTCGCCGCGCAGCAGCAAGAGCCATACTTTGACCGCCGTCACGTCACCCGCTTCGTTGAGGGTTTCGGTGGACAAGACCAGGGACTTGACGGTGCGCTGCAAGGGCAGACCCAACAAGGCCGCGACTTGTTCGCAGGTGCTTTGGCTGGGGGTGGGAATCAGCGTTTGCGCTTCTTGAGCCGCCGGACGCGGGTCGCTAGGGGCCAAGGCTTGCGCTTTTTCTATGTTGGCGGCGTAGTCGCTTTGGGGGCAATAGACGATGGCATCTTCCCCCGTGGCGGCAATCACTTGAAATTCTTCGCTCAAATCGCCACCAATCGCACCGCTGTCGGCGGCGACGGCGCGGTAGCGCAGTCCAAAACGATCAAAGATGCGGCGATAGGCTTGCGCCATCACTTGGTAGCTGGCTTTGGCGCTGGCGGGGTCTTTGTCAAAGCTGTACGCATCTTTCATGATGAACTCACGACCGCGCATCAGCCCAAAGCGAGGGCGGCGTTCATCCCGAAACTTGGTTTGAATTTGATAGAAGTTTTTGGGCAGTTGCTTGTAGCTGCGCAGTTCTTGGCGGGCGATGTCCGTCACCACTTCTTCGCTGGTGGGCTGCACGATAAAGTCGCGTTCATGGCGGTCTTGAATGCGCAACAGCTCTGCGCCCATTTTGTCGAAGCGGCCTGTTTCTTGCCACACCTCGGCGGGCTGGATGACGGGCATGGTCAACTCAACCGCACCCGCACGGTTCATTTCCTCGCGCACGATGGCTTCGACCTTATGAATCACACGCAGACCCATCGGCATATAGGTATAGATACCCGCACCGAGTTTTTTAATCATGCCCGCGCGCGTCATCAGTTGATGACTGATGACTTCGGCATCGGCAGGCGCTTCTTTCAGTGTCGAAATAAAAAATTGTGAGGCTTTCATGGGGAATCAAAAAGGAGGTGGGCGAAGGCCGTACACGGAACCTGTAGAGCTCAATCCGATCAATTGATGCACATTCCCAGCGCAAATGTCGAAGGGGGATGTGCCGCGACGCGACAAGCGTTGCATAATGCGCTCAATTGAAAGATTTGGGGTTGATTATGCTTGACAGGGACGGCTTCAGGCCGAACGTCGGCATCATTCTGCTCAACCATAAAAACCAAGTGTTTTGGGGCAAAAGGATACGCACCCATTCTTGGCAGTTTCCACAGGGCGGGATTGATCGGGGAGAAACGCCCGAACAAGCCATGTTTCGAGAGCTGCACGAGGAAGTGGGGCTGCACCCGCAGCACGTCAGTGTCATTGCCCGCACACGGGACTGGTTGCGCTATGAAGTGCCAGATCGCTACATCCGCAGGGATGCGCGCGGTCACTACAAAGGGCAAAAGCAAATTTGGTATTTGCTGCGCCTGACAGGTCACGATTGGGATTTGAACCTCCGCGCGACCAATCACCCAGAGTTCGACGCATGGCGTTGGAACGACTACTGGGTGCCACTGGATGTGGTGGTGGAATTTAAACGCGCCGTTTATCAGATGGCACTGACGGAGCTGTCCCGCTATTTGCCCCGTCTTGAACAGCGCAACCGCTATCTGCGGGGCTATATCCACGGCTCCAAAACCGCCGATCTGTCACCAGAGGCACTGTTGGCGGATGGGGTGCATCCTCTGCACATCATGCCAGCGGGCATGGAGTTGCCGCCGGGGGCGAGTTTTGACCCCGATCCTCAGGCTCTGCTGAAACGATGATGACCATGATTGCTCGCTATCTTGCTTTTTCCCGTGCATCTCTTGTGAGGCTGACGCTGGCGCGTGGCTTGTGGGGGCTGCTGTGCGGCCTCAGTTGCGTCGCTGTTTCTGCACAAGAGGACAGACAGGAAGCCCTTGTGCCGCCACCTGCCAGTTTTGCCACCGATCAACTGATTCCTGTGACTGTGGCTGGGCCGAGCGAGCTGAAGGTGGGCATCGACCCCAAGCAACTCAGCATTGGGCCTGACAAGATCGTTCGCTATGTCTTGGTGGCTCAAGGATCGAATGGCTTGCTCACCGTGACCTTTGAGGGCATTGATTGCAAAACTGCTGCAACGCGCGTACTCGCCAGATGGAACGTGGGTACGCAGCAGTGGCGCGTGCTGGACACGTCAGAGTGGAAGAGCTTGAACGACGACCGAGGCAGTCGCTATGCCAAAGCCTTAGCCAGAGGTGGGGTGTGCGATGGCCCAACGCCAACGACACCGCTGTCCAGCATGATGCTGGCGTTGAGAACAGGACGCACGTCGTATAACCATTGAGCGCAGCGATGCTTTCCGCCTCCACCGTGAGGCGCGTGGAGGGTGGAAGGGGCTTAGGCCCGTGCGTGCGACAGCACCAAGTTGTCGCGGTGTACCATTTCTGGTTCGGCGGTATAGCCCAGCAAGCGTTCAAACTCAGATGAGGGTTTGCGGCACAAGAGTCGGGCTTCGGCGCTGCTGTAGTTGGCTAGGCCACGTGCAATTTCTTGCCCTTCTGGATTGCGGATGGCGATGACATCGCCACGCGCGAAGTCCCCCTCCACTGCCACCATGCCCACCGGCAATAGGCTTTTGCCTTCGTCTTGCAGTTTCACGACCGCACCCGCATCGACGGCCACCGCGCCGCGCAACTGCAAATGATCGGCCATCCAGCGTTTGCGGGCTTGTGCTTTGGGTGTTTGGGCCAGCAGCCACGTCCCGATGCCTTCGCCTTGTGCAAGACGCAGCAGCACCTGGGGTTCGCGTCCCCAAGCGATGAGGGTTGATGCGCCTGAGCCAGCGGCGCGTTTGGCGGCTAGGATTTTCGTAATCATGCCCCCTTTGCCAATGCCTGAGCCAGCGCCTCCGGCCATGCGTTCGAGTTCGGGGTCGCCTGCACGGGCGGCGTGTACAAAGGTGGCGGTGGGGTCACGGCGTGGGTCTGCGGTGTACAGCCCTTTTTGATCGGTCAGGATGATGAGCACGTCCGCATCGACCAAATTGGCGACCAATGCGCCCAAGGTATCGTTATCCCCAAATTTGATTTCGTCGTTGACGACGGTATCGTTTTCGTTGATGACGGGAACCACGCCCAATTTCAACAAGGTCAACAGGGTGGAGCGGGCGTTGAGGTAACGCTCTCGGTCGGCCAAATCGGCGTGCGTCAACAGGACTTGGGCGCTGCCGATGTGACTTTCCCGCAGTTTGCTCTCATACATCTGCACCAGCCCCATCTGCCCTACGGCGGCAGCGGCTTGCAGCTCGTGAATTTCTTTGGGGCGAGTGGACCAGCCCAAGCGTTTCATGCCTTCGGCCACCGCGCCGCTGCTGACCATGATGACTTCTTTGCCTTGACGGACAAGGGCCGCGAGTTGTTCGCTCCATTGACCAATGGCGGCTTCATCTAATCCGCGTCCCTCATCGGTCACTAGGCTAGAGCCTACCTTCACCACAATGCGACTGGCTTGCTGCATGAGTGCAGGGTGTTGTTCTAAAACAGTCATAACAAGTTTTTTGGTTGATGATCGCGGGTGCGTTTCACACAAAACGGGGATCGACTTCCACTGGGGGCTGTGCCGCTTGCTGCGTTTTGGCGATGTGCTCATACACAGCCTGCACCAGCCGCTCGCATCCTTCGCGGGTCAGGGCGGATATTTCAAAGACCGGGCCTTTGTGGCGGTAACGCTTCACAAAATCTTTTACCAAGGCGGCTCGCGCCTCAACTGGAACCATGTCCAGCTTGTTCAACACCAACCAACGGGGCTTGTCGTACAAGGCAGGGTCGTATTTTTTCAGCTCTTTCACAATGGCCTTGGCTTGGGCCACAGGGTCGATGCTGTCGTCAAACGGGGCCATATCCACCAAATGCAGCAGCAAGTGCGTGCGCTGCAAATGGCGTAAGAACTGGTGACCCAAGCCCGCACCCTCGGCTGCACCTTCAATCAAACCGGGCACATCGGCCACGACAAAGCTTTTCTCGGGGCCGACGCGAACCACGCCTAAGTTGGGGTGCAGCGTGGTAAAGGGATAGTCTGCAATTTTGGGTCGGGCGTTGGAAATGGCGGCAATGAGTGTGGATTTGCCCGCATTGGGCATGCCCAATAAGCCCACATCGGCCAAAACCTTCAGCTCTAGCTTCAATTCTTTGCGCTCGCCGGGCCAGCCCGGTGTTTTTTGCCGAGGGGCGCGGTTGATGGAGCTTTTGTAGTGCATATTGCCAAAGCCACCATCGCCGCCTTTGGCAATCATGACGTACTCGCCTGGGTTGAGCAATTCGTACAGCACGTCGCCTGTCTGCGCATCAGTGATGATCGTGCCAACCGGCATTTTCAGTACGATGTCATCGCCTTTGACGCCAAACATATCCGAGCCTTTGCCATGCTCGCCCTTTTGCGCTTCATAGCGGCGGGCATAGCGGTAATCGACCAAGGTGTTTAAGTTCACATCGGCCACGGCATAGACATGGCCGCCGCGCCCGCCATCTCCCCCATCAGGGCCGCCGAATTCTTTGTATTTTTCGTGACGGAAGGAGGCGCATCCATTGCCGCCATCACCCGCTGCAACATCAATATAAGCTTCATCAACAAATTTCATATCAATTACTCCGCATAGGGGAGCCTAGCAATCAAGAGGGAGTGCCCGTTTAAGAACAGCTATAAAAATCAAACGAGTATTGTAAGAAACGCAGCGCATCAAACCCAAGCGAACGCTAAGACAACAAAAAAGCCCGCGTAATGCGGGCTTGTCGTCATGCAGCAGTGAAAAGAGTTTGCTTAAGTCAGTGTCTGAAGCAATCGCTCAATTTACTCTGGAATAATGCTGACGGTTTGGCGATTCAATGCACCTTGAACGCCGAATTTGACTTTACCATCCGTCGTTGCAAACAAGGTATGGTCTTTACCAATGCCTACATTCGCACCGGGGTGGAAACGTGTGCCACGTTGACGCACGATGATGGAACCTGCTGACACGGCTTCCCCACCAAAGGCTTTCACGCCCAACATTTTTGGTTTGGAATCGCGTCCGTTGCGCGTAGAGCCGCCGCCTTTTTTCTGTGCCATGGACCTGCTCCTTATGCAGATTAAGCAGAAATCGAAGCGATTTCGATTTCAGTGAAATTTTGACGATGCCCTTGACGTTTTTGGTAGTGCTTACGACGGCGCATTTTGAAAATATGCACTTTGTCGTGACGACCGTGGGACACCACTTTGACTGTGACAGATGCGCCGGACACCAGAGGCGTACCGATCTTGATGTCGCTGCCGTTGCCAACAGCCAACACTTGATCGATCACCACCTCTTGACCCACATCCGCAGCAATCTGTTCTACTTTAATTTTTTCGCCAGCAGCAACACGATACTGTTTGCCACCGGTTTTTATGACCGCGTACATATGAACCTCTTGATGAAACTTCAGCAATCCACTTGCTGAACCGCGCATTATAAACGAGAGTGTTTCTACTGCCTTGTATTTCTGTGCCCGATGCAGGTAAACCCAGCTTCTCCTTGTGTTGCCTACTGGCTGGGCGCTGGGAATGATCCGAGCGTCCGGTGTCATGGGCGCAGTGCTGATTTTTTAGCGCAATGCTGAAAGACATCAGCGGGCGTGCTGGTGACGCTACCCAGAACAAACCCGGGGCGGCAGCCGTTTCCGCTGACGACCACACTTTAGCCGAACTTTTCGGCGGGGCAATTCAGAAGAGTCCAGCCAGTGCGCCTATGACTATCGTCTAGACCATGCGCTCAGGAAACATGAATACCAATCAACATTAGGTCAGTATTGATAGTAAAAAAAGTGAGCTGCTTACGCAAGTAATACGCCATATTTGACAAATTTTAATCTGAAAAATAGTCGGTTTTATATAAAAAAATGCAGTTCAGGCAGCAAGCAAGCCATTTTTCAAGCTGGAAAAACCGATTAGAGGTTGATTTTAGAAGTTTTATGGCTTATTTTCAATAGAGAAAATGGCCGAATGCGACGTATTAATTGCGTAAACAGCTCACTTTTTTTGCTATTATTTTTATTTTTGTGATTGCTCTTCTTCGAGCCAACGCAAGACGGGGTAGGTTCCTACAAGCACGGGTGCAACGGTCACAGGCAAGGTACACCATGCGAATTGCTGGCCTTCGCGCATGGTCAGTTCACCGTCCCATTGGGTGACTTTACAAAAATGCAGTTTGACCAAGGCGTGTGGATAGTCCACCAGTTGCTCGCGCCAAAGCTGGGCGTGAGTGACGGTGATGCCCAACTCC
Organism: bacterium UBA7470; assembly: GCA_002479815.1. Taxonomy (GTDB): domain Bacteria; phylum Pseudomonadota; class Gammaproteobacteria; order Burkholderiales; family Burkholderiaceae_C; genus UBA2334. The sequence continues at coordinate 12,224 of DLPA01000212.1, forward strand.
TCGTGTAATTCGCGGGTCAGGGCTTGTAAAACGGTTTCAGCCGCTTCCAGTTTGCCGCCGGGAAATTCCCAATGGCCGGCATAGACTTTTCCGGCGGGGCGGGTGGTGAGCAAAAAATGCCCGTCTGCTTGCAGCAGCACCCCCACCGCGACATCCACGCAAGGCCGTTCGGGGCCGCCTTGACGCACACGTTCTGCATCGGCCACCAATAAGCTCATTTCAGATGCTTCCGTCGTGCGCGCGTGCGCCAGCAAAGTCACGCGCAAATTGGTAGGCCACACGCCCACTGCGGGAGCCACGTTCTAAGGCCCAGACCAAGGCCTGAGGGCGGGCTGCCACACGCGCAGCTTCATCGACACCGAAGTGCAACAGCCATTGGTTGACGATGGCCCCGTATTCTTCTTGGCTGAAGGGGTAAAAACTCACCCACAAGCCAAAGCGTTCCGACAGAGAAATTTTTTCCTCAATGACTTCCCCCGGGTGGACTTCCCCATCCTCGGTGTGGGTGTAGCTGAGGTTGTCCTTCATGTATTCGGGCAGCAGGTGACGGCGGTTGCTGGTGGCGTAAATCAGCACGTTGTCCACAGTGGCGGAGATGGAACCATCCAAAATGGATTTCAAGGCTTTGTAGCCCGACTCGCCTTCGTCAAAGCTCAAATCATCGGCAAAGATGATGAATTTTTCAGGACGGTCGGCCACCAAATCAATCAGGTCTGGCAGATCGACCAAATCGGCTTTGTCCACCTCGATCAAACGCAAGCCCTGCGGGGCAAATTCGTTTAAACAGGCTTTGATGAGCGAGGATTTGCCGGTGCCGCGTGCACCGGTGAGCAGCACGTTATTGGCAGGTCGCCCTTGGACGAATTGTTGGGTGTTGCGGACGATTTTCTGTTTTTGTGCATCCACTTCGCGCACGTCGGACAGGCGCATGGCAGCGACATGGCGTATAGGCTCCAATTGGGCGGATCCGTTGCGGTGTCGGCGATAGCGAAATGCGACGGAGGCGCTCCAATCGGGCGCAGTGGCCGCGCCCGGTAGTGCGCGATCGAGGCGCTCCAATAAGCGATCGAAGCGAGTGATGAGACGTTCTATGGCTGCTTCATTCATAAGCGCATTTACGAGCGGTAATCGGCGTTGATGGTGACGTAATCATGACTAAAGTCACACGTCCACACGGTGTCGGCGTAAGTGCCGCGGCCCAAATCAACCGTGACTTTGATTTCAGCTTGGGCCATCACTCGCGCCCCATCTGCCTCTGCGTAGTCAGGATGACGACCCCCACGGGTGGCGACGTGAACCTCATCCAAATACAGCTCAATCAGCGATTGATCCAAGTCGAGAATGCCAGCATATCCGACAGCGGCCAAGATGCGGCCCAGATTGGGGTCTGACGCAAAGAACGCGGTTTTGACCAGCGGTGAGTGCGCGATGGCATACGCCACTTTCAGGCATTCGTCTTGGGTTTGTCCGCCACGCACTTGCACCGTGATGAACTTGGTCGCACCTTCGCCATCGCGCACCATCGCATGCGCCAGTTCTTGCGCCACGGCAAGGACGGCGGCTTGGAGTGCTTGGCCTTGTGGGGTATCTAAAGCGTCGATGGTGGGGAGTCCGCTGCATTGGGTGGCCATCAACACAAACGAGTCGTTGGTGGACGTGTCGCCATCCACTGTGACGCGGTTAAAGGACTGATCGGCAACTTCACGACACAAGCTTTGCAGCGTCGCTGGCGCAATAGCGGCATCTGTTGCAATGAAGCCCAACATGGTCGCCATATTGGGGCGTATCATGCCCGCGCCTTTTGCCATGCCGGTGACGGTGATGAGATGCCCGTCAATCAACACTTGTCGGCTGGCGGCTTTGGGCTGCGTGTCGGTGGTCATGATGGCGCGTGCCGCACGCAGCCAGTGGTTCGCTTGGGCATCGGCCAAGGCCGCAGGCAGGGCGGAGACGATACGATCAGCGGGGAGCTGCTCCATGATGACACCGGTGGAGAAGGGCAGCACTTGCGCTCCTGCCACGCCAAGCTGTTGGGCCAGCGCACCCGATACCTGCAAGGCGCGTTCCAATCCCAAGGCTCCTGTTCCCGCATTCGCATTGCCTGTGTTGATGACAAGGGCGCGTACCGCATCTGCATGGGTGCTCAAATGGGTGCGGCACACTTGTACGGGGGCGGCACAAAAGCGATTGGTGGTGAACACGGCGGAAACGACCGCGCCAGCCTCTAGCAACACCACTGTCACATCATCGCGGTTGGCTTTGCGTACCCCCGCTTGTGCAATCCCAAGTCGCACGCCGGCAACGGGGTGCAGTTGCTCAGCAACGGGCAAAGGAAGATGAACGGGCATGGCAGGAAGGCTTTCTATATTTGAAAATGGCGAACAACGAGGGTGTGAAAAGGCTTATGTCAATTGACCATGACAATGCTTGTACTTCTTCCCACTGCCACAAGGACAAGGGTCATTGCGCCCGACGCGAGGGTATTCGTTGGAGGCGACGGTCGCACTTGAACGCACGGTTTCGGCATCGACCACCGTTTCGACTTCGCCCGTTTCTGTCGGGGCTGTGTAGGTGACATTGCTGAGATGTTCGGCGCGCTCTTCCATTTGATGAGCGGCTTGTGTTAACTGCTCACCAGACTGAATCCGAATGGTCATGAGGACACGGGTAACGTCGTTTTTCACACTATCCAACAATTGGCCAAACAACTCAAACGCTTCGCGCTTGTATTCTTGTTTGGGTTGTTTTTGAGCGTAGCCACGCAGGTGAATGCCTTGTCGCAGGTAATCCAACGCAGCTAAGTGTTCTCGCCAATGGGTGTCAAGGCTTTGCAGCAATACCGCACGTTCAAAAGGCAAGAAGGCTTCTTCCCCCACCAATTGAAGACGCTCGTTGAATTTTTGATGTGCCGTGGCAACCACTTTTTCAACGATATCGTCATCGGTCAGTTGGGTGGCTGACTCAAGCAAGGTCTGCAATGCGACTTCCACATTCCAGTCTTCCCGCAAGACTTTTTCAAGACTTGGAATATCCCACTGCTCTTCGACGCTTTCTGCGGGTACATACTGCCGAACCAAGTCGGTAAAGCAGCCCTCGCGCAACGCATGAATTTGCTGTTGCAGGTCTTGCGCATCAAGGATGTCATTGCGCTGTTGATAAATGACCTTGCGCTGGTCATTGGACACATCGTCATATTCCAGCAGTTGCTTGCGAATGTCGAAGTTGCGCCCTTCTACTTTGCGTTGAGCCGATTCGATGCTGCGAGTGACGATGCCTGCCTCAATCGCCTCCCCTTCAGGCATTTTGAGTCGATCCATGATGGCGCGTACACGGTCGCCAGCAAAAATACGCATCAAAGGATCGTCTAGGCTCAAGTAAAAACGTGATGAGCCTGGGTCGCCTTGACGACCTGAGCGACCACGCAACTGGTTGTCAATGCGGCGTGATTCGTGACGCTCGGTGGCAATGATGCGCAAACCACCCAAGGACTTCACCCGTTCGTGATCTTGTTGCCATTGCTCCCGAATGTCGCTCATTTTTTGATGGCGAGCGGGCGCATCTAAATTCGGATCAGTCTCGACTGCTGCCAGCATTTTTTCTAAATTACCACCCAGCACGATGTCTGTCCCACGACCTGCCATGTTCGTCGCAATGGTGATCATGTTGGAACGCCCTGCGTGCGCGATGATGTCAGCTTCCCGCTGATGTTGTTTCGCATTCAACACTTGATGAGGGAGATGTGCTTCTGCTAGAAGTTTGGAAATAATTTCCGAGTTTTCAATGGAGGATGTGCCCACCAAGACAGGTTGACCGCGTTCGTAGCACTCTGCAATGTCTGCAATCGCCGCTTGATACTTTTCTTTTGTCGTTTTATAGACCCGATCCAGTTGATCGACCCGGTTACTGATTCGGTTGGGTGGAATGACCACAGTTTCCAACCCGTAAATTTCCTGAAACTCATAGGCTTCTGTGTCTGCCGTGCCAGTCATTCCAGACAGCTTGGCATAGAGTCGGAAGTAATTCTGGAATGTGATCGAGGCCATTGTTTGGTTTTCGGCCTGAATGGCAACTCCCTCTTTGGCTTCTACGGCTTGATGCAGGCCATCGCTCCAGCGCCGCCCTACCATCAAGCGGCCCGTGAATTCATCCACAATCACAATTTCGTTGTCTTGTACAACATAATGTTGATCGCGGTGGTACACATGGTGGGCGCGCAAAGCCGCATTCAAATGATGCATCAAGCTGATGTTGGCAGGGTCGTACAACGACGCTCCTTCGGGCAACAAGCCTGCCGCCGTCAAAATGCGTTCAGCCGTTTCGTGCCCTTGTTCAGTCAAGTGAATTTGATGCGACTTTTCATCCAAGGTAAAGTCCCCTGCTGCGATGACTCCTTCACCTGTACGCGGGTCTTGCTCTCCTTCTTGGCGCGTCAACATGGGGGCAATTTTGTTGATTGCCAAATACATTGCTGTGTGATCGTCTGCTTGGCCACTGATGATGAGTGGGGTACGCGCTTCATCAATCAAAATTGAGTCCACCTCGTCCACAATGGCATAGTGCAGGTTGCGTTGTACACGGTCTGCTTTGTCTTGCACCATGTTGTCACGTAGGTAATCAAAGCCGTACTCGTTATTGGTCCCATAGGTCACATCAGCAGCATAGGCGGCTTGTTTTTCCTCTCGGGACATTTGTGCCAAATTGATCCCTACAGTCAAGCCTAAAAAGCCATACAGTCGTCCCATCCACTGTGCATCACGTGTGGCTAAGTAATCATTGACGGTGACGACATGAACGCCTTTGCTGGCCAAGGCATTTAAATAGACCGGCAAGGTTGCCGTTAAGGTTTTGCCTTCGCCAGTTCTCATTTCTGCAATCTTGCCCTCGTGCAAAGCCAAGCCACCCATCATTTGCACGTCAAAGTGGCGCATTTTCATGACTCGTTTACTGGCCTCCCGCACGACAGCAAACGCTTCAGGAATGAGCGAATCTAATGGTTGCCCTTGCCCTAAACGGGCACGAAACTCTGCCGTTTTATCTTTCAGGGCTTCGTCGCTGAGTTGCTCATATTGCGGTTCTAGTTTATTGATTTGAGAAACTATTTTGCGATAGCTTTTGAGCAAGCGGTCATTACGACTGCCAAAAATTTTAGTAAGAAAGTTGGTTGCCATACAAAACGACTCAAGGCTGTGATGGCAGCCTTGGATGAAAGAGGGTTAGGGATAAACGGCGACACCGCTGTGACTAACCGCGATAAAACGGCCAATCCCGCATTCTAAACTGGGGGTGTTTCAAGAATGGACAAGGGCGGCCGTTCGCGCACTAACGAAGTCCTTGTGATCCGTGATTGTGAGAGAGTTGAGCAGCGCGAGAGGTGGCTTCCATTTTCTGTGCTGCGTTGGTGTGGTGACTCGCTTGCAAAAACTTCATTGGGTCTTGTACTACACCAGACAACCAGACTTCAAAGTGCAGGTGCGGCCCCGTAGACCGACCCGATGAACCCACTTCTGCGATTTTTTGACCTCGTTTGATGAGGTCTCCAATCTTGACATGAACGCGCGATGCGTGGGCATAGCGGGTAATCAACTCATTTCCATGATCAATCTCCACCATGTGACCGTAAGCAGGATGGTATTCTTGCGTAACGATGACTCCACCCGCTGCTGCCAAAATAGGGGTGCCTGTGTCTGCTGGAAAATCAATTCCGGTATGCAGCGCGCGTTGTCCTGTGAGCGGATCAAGCCGCCATCCAAATCCTGACCCCAAGGAAACTTCCTTAACTGGAAGTTCGGATGGCACCATGGACTTTTTTAGCTTTTCATCAAACAGTCGTGTTTCGATGACGGTCAACCAGTCTGATGTGTCACTGGAGTGCAGTTCTGTTGCGTCTATGAAATCTCGCAAGGACTCCATCGTCAGGACACTGGGCTTCACAAGCATCCCGCCCGAACTGCTTCGATTCTTATAATCCGCCGCAGGCAAGCCCGCTAGGGTAGCGACACGCTCACCTAAGGCATCCATTTGTACGATACGGGCTTGCAATTCACCCAGTTTCTGCGCCATGACATCTAGGTTTTCTCGCAGATACCGCTCTTGACTGCTTCGTTCTGCAGAAGCGATTAATTGGGCCAACGGCGCAATCACAGGCCAGCCTTGGCGTGCCCCATGTAAGAAGATGAAGTGGTAGCTCGCTAGGGCAGTTGCGATCAAAGTGACGACAGACGCAATGACAAAAATGGCAAGTTGTGTACCTGACAAGTGGATCGCGTTGCTGCGTGCCAGCCACGGGTCAGTGATAATCAGATGCATTTTTCATACTTTCTGTTTGACACTAAAACTCAATGCAGCCCAAAAAGCACACGGCCATCTCGATAGGGGAGGCCGCAGAACAATCTCCTGTACTGTCCCGGCTCCGGTCACTTATAGAAGTGTCTCAAGTATGTCTGGATGCTGTTTCCGTGCGTCTGCCAGTTTCGCTGAGAAAACAGGTCAGCCCTGGCCCCATCGAAGTTGATACCTGGTGTATTTTCGCACACAACAGTGCCGTTGCCGGTAAACTGAGACAACTCAAGCCAGACTTAGAACAGTCATTGGCTCAAACTGAAACGGGGGTAAGACATATTCGAATCAAGGTCATGAGTATAAACCGTTGATTTATAAAAGACTTTATAAAATATTCATGGTGCCGATTGTCTGACTCGAACAGACGACCTATCGCTTACAAGGCGATTGCTCTACCAACTGAGCTAAACCGGCATCAATTAATCAGGCTGTTATTTTACTTGATTCTTCGCAGCGTTCTTGAGTTTGGTGAAGAATTATTTGGTGGAGGGTCTTCGTCAGGCGCAGGTGCGCTTATCGCCTCTGATGGAACCAAAGATAAATTAGGTACAGGTCGAGGTGACTGAAGCGAGGTGCTTCCGTCTCCTTTTGTGGTCTGGCGCTCTTTCTCGCCAAGAACAGGAAACGCCATACCTTCGCCGTTTTCTCGCGCATAGATAGCAAGTATGCGAGTCACAGGCACAGATATGTCTTGAGCCACTCCACCAAAGCGAGCTTTGAATGTGATTCGGTCATTGCCTATTTGTAAACCGCCGGTTGCATCGTAGCTGATATTGAGCACGACCTCTCCATCAGATACGACATGAACTGGGACCTCCACAGAATCATCGACGGCGACAGCGATGTAGGGTGTCAATCCATTGTCGGTACACCATTCGTGTAGTGCACGAAGCAGATAAGGTTTTGTGGAGGTCATGCAGGCGATGCTTACAAATTGACTGAGTAACGCAGTGTATCCATTCGCAGGAATGGATCACTTGCGCATGACTTTTTCTGAAGGGGTCAATGCTTCAATATATGCAGGACGGGAGAAAATGCGCTCGGCGTACTTGAGCAGAGGAGCTGCATTTTTGCTCAGCTCTATCCCATAGAAGTCCAATCGCCAAAGCAAAGGAGCAATTGCCACATCAAGCATAGAGAAGCTGTCACCCAGCATATATTTGTTCTTCAAAAACACGGGAGCAAGCTGCGTCAGGCGGTCACGGATGTAAGACCGAGCCTTATCCATGGCTTTGTCATTTTTTGCACCACGCGTTTCAAGTACGGCAACCTGAGAAAACAGCTCTTTTTCAAAGTTAAGTAAAAAGAGGCGCACTCGAGCTCGGTCTACGGGATCACCAGGCATCAATTGAGGATGAGGAAACCGTTCATCAATGTATTCATTAATGATGTTGGACTCATACAAAATCAGGTCACGCTCGACCAAAATGGGTACTTGCCCATAAGGATTCATGACTGCAATGTCTTCTGGCTTGTTGAACAAATCGACATCTCGAATTTCAAAGTCCATCCCTTTTTCAAAAAGTACAAAGCGGCAGCGATGAGAAAACGGACAAGTCGTTCCCGAATACAAAACCATCATAAACGTCTATTCCTAAATGAAAAACAGTGGCGCGACAGAGTTTACCTGTCGCGCCACTGTTGATGACCGCCCCAAGAGAGCGGACTCAAAGCTTTAAATGCACCAGATGTTACTTGACATCTTTCCAGTAAGCCGCATTCAACCGCCATGCAATGACAGTGAAGATCGTCAAAAAGATGAGTACCCATACGCCAATGCGAACGCGTGTGTTCTGGACTGGTTCCGCCATCCATTGCATGAAGCCCACTAAGTCTGCCATCTGATTGTCAAACTCTGCTTGCGTGAGCTTACCGGCTTTCGTCTGCTCCCATCCTTTCAGCACCTGCATTTCATGTCCGTGTGATGTCACGGTTTCAAACACAGGTTTACGCTCACCCTGTAGTTCCCAAAATACGTTGGGCATACCCACGCTTGGAAACGCCATATTGTTCCAACCGGTGGCTTTGGTTTCATCACGATAGTATGTCCGCAGGTAGGTATAGAGATAGTCAGCGCCTGTGCCACTGTGTGTGGCTCTGGAGCGTGCCACGAGCGTTAAGTCAGGTGGATTCGCTCCAAACCAGTCTTTGGCTTGTTTAGGGTCAATAGACGCCTTCATCAAATCCCCTACCTTTTCTGAGGTGAACAGTAGGTTCTCTTTGATTTGCTTATCGGTCAGTCCAATATCGCCAAGCCGGTTGTATCGCATAAAAGCGGCTGAATGGCAACTGATACAGTAGTTGACAAACAATTTAGCTCCATTTTGCAATGCAGCTAAATCATTGGTGCGGTTGGGTGCCTTGTCTAAAGGAAATGCTGCACCAGCAGCGTGTGCCCCGCCCAGGAAGGCCATCAGGATCGAAAAAACAGCAATGATTTTTTTCATATGGATACTCCAGATAACCCGTTGTCAGTGAGGTGCAAATGTCACACGAGTTGGAACAAGTTTGCACTCGCCCAGACGACTCCACCAAGGCATCAAAGCAAAGAAACCAAAGTAAATCAGCGTTCCCACTTGAGAGACCAACTCACCCACAGGGCTCGGTGGTTTCACACCTAAGTAACCCAGAATGAAGAAGTTAATAACAAATATCGCGTAGATCCATTTGTGCCAGCTTGGACGATAACGGATGGATCTTGCTTCACAGTAATCCAGCCAAGGCAGAAAGAACATGATGACGACTGCACCACCCATCACGACCACACCCCAGAATTTGGCATCAATCGCCAACATGAGGCCCACAATGACCACTCCTGCGCCAACAATCGCGGCCTTGAAGAGCGCTGGCAGTTTGGCTTTCGCTGCAGCGAGCAAAGAACCTGCAAGTACGATAGCTACAAACACATACATCATTTGGTCGGTTACTGCACGCAGCATGGAATAGTAAGGCGTGAAGTACCACACAGGTGCGATGTGATTGGGTGTTTTCAGTGGATCAGCAGGAATGAAGTTGTTGTATTCCAAGAAGTAACCACCCAGTTCTGGGGCGAAGAACACAATGGCTGAGAAGGCCATCAAGAAGACGGAAACGCCCAAAATGTCGTGAACGGTGTAGTAGGGGTGGAAGGGGATGCCATCCAGTGGGATGCCTTTTTCATTTTTGAGGGCTTTGATCTCCACGCCATCAGGGTTGTTTGAACCCACATCGTGCAAAGCCAACAAGTGAGCGACCACCAAACCCAACAACACCAGCGGCACAGCGATGACGTGGAAGGAGAAGAAACGGTTCAGTGTGGCATCGCCCACCACGAAGTCGCCACGAATCAGGATAGCCAAGTCAGGACCGATAAAGGGAATCGCAGAAAACAAGTTCACGATCACCTGTGCGCCCCAGTAGCTCATCTGGCCCCAAGGCAGCAAGTAGCCCATAAACGCTTCGGCCATCAGCACCAAGAAGATAGCGCAGCCAAAAATCCACACCAATTCGCGGGGTTTGCGGTAGCTGCCGTAGATCAAGCCGCGGTACATGTGCAGATAGACCACCACGAAGAAGGCCGATGCGCCTGTCGAGTGCATATAGCGAATCAGCCAGCCCCATGGCACATCACGCATGATGTACTCGACAGAGGCAAACGCCAGATTGGCGTCGGGTTTGTAGTGCATGACCAGGAAAATACCGGTCACGATTTGAATCACCAGCACCAACAGGGCGAGTGAGCCAAAGAAATACCAGAAGTTGAAGTTCTTGGGTGCATAGTATTCCGAGAGGTGTTTTTTGTACTCGGCAAAGGCGGTCGGGAAACGGTTCTCAAACCAAACCGTGACTTTTTCGGTCGCGGGTGCGTCGGCGGGGACTTCTTTAAATTCAGCCATGATTAACCTTTATCGCTGGGGGCCGTGGATGGCGATCACGCCTTTTTGTCTTCACCGATGAGCACCACGGTATCAGACAGGTACATATGTGGAGGCACTTCGAGATTGTCGGGTGCGGGTTTGTTTTTGAATACGCGGCCCGCCAGATCGAACGTGGAACCGTGGCAGGGGCACAAAAAGCCACCTTGCCAATCATCAGGAAGCGAGGGTTGTGCGCCTGCCTGAAATTTGTCGACAGGGGAGCACCCGAGGTGTGAACAAATCCCAACGGCTACTAACACTTCTGGCTTGATGGATCGATGCTTGTTTTTGGCATAGTCCGGGGTTGGATAGGCTTTACGGTCAGAATTGGGATCTGCCACTTGGCTTTCTGTTTTTTCTAAGGCAGCCAGTTGTGCTGGTGTACGGCGCATGATCCATACCGGTTTACCACGCCACTCAACGGTGATTTTTTCCCCAGGGGGAATCGCAGAGATGTCAACTTCAATCGAAGCCCCGGCGGCTTTGGCACGCTCAGAGGGGCTAAAAGAACTGACGAAAGGAACGGCCACCGCAGCAGCCCCTGCGCCACCGACGGCACATGATGTGATCAGCCAATTACGACGGCTGTTGTCCACGCTTACTTCGCTCATGTAGGTCTTTCTCAGGCTAGTTTCGAAAGGGTAGGACTTTTAGGGTCAACCCTAGGATTGTAGTGAAATGGCTTGCGTCCACCTGATAAGCCACAGTGCGGTGGTGGAGTATCTGCAGGATGTGGCGTTGTTTCTGTGGTGTTTTGTACCTATAAAACATCACTTTTAAATTCCAGCCATTTCCAAACCGTCCTGATGCCTCGCGCATTTGCTCGGCGTAAGTTGATTAATATCACTCGGTTTTGTTTCTTCAAAGGAGTTTACTCATATGACGACTGCATCTACT
>DLPA01000212.1:23448-25350 GCA_002479815.1 bacterium UBA7470
ATCCGTGTCGTGATGGTGGACATCAGCGACGCAGCGGTGGCCAAGGGCGTAGCGACCATTTCTGGCAGCTTGGATCGTTTGCTGAAAAAAGAAAAAATCACCGCAGAGGACAAAGCTGCTGCGCTGGCGCTGATTCAGGGCAGCACGAATTACGATGATCTCAAAGGCGCTCAACTCGTCATCGAAGCCGCTACCGAAAACCAAGGGCTGAAGATCAAAATCCTGCAACAACTGGATGCCTTGTTGGATTCGGATGTCATTTTGGCGACCAATACCTCCAGCATTTCCATCACCCAACTGGCGGCGGTGACGCAGCGGGCCGATCGCTTCATCGGGATGCACTTTTTCAACCCCGTCCCCATGATGGCCTTGGTCGAGATCATTCGCGGCCTGCAAACCAGCGATGCCACGCACGACACCGTGAAAGCACTGGCGCAAGCCTTGGGCAAATCGCCCATCACCGTCAAAAATGCCCCTGGTTTTGTGGTCAACCGCATTCTCGTGCCCATGATTAACGAGGCGTTTTTTGTGCTGGCCGAGGGCTTGGCCTCGCCTGAGGACATCGACGCGGGCATGAAACTGGGCTGCAACCAGCCCATCGGCCCCTTGGCCTTGGCCGACATGATTGGGTTGGATGTGTGCCTGGCGGTGATGAATGTGTATGTGACGGAGTTCAACGACAGCAAATACCGTCCTTGCCCCTTGCTGAAAGAAATGGTGGCGGCGGGCTATTTGGGTCGTAAAACGGGCCGTGGGGTGTATCAATACGCCTAAGGTGGGTCCAAAAGTTCACCTAAAAAAAGAGCGCCTCATGCCCGTCCCATCGGGCTGAGTTCTTGGTTTATTTTGATGTGAGTCGGACATGAGCGCATTTGATTTTGATCTCTTGGTGATCGGTGGCGGCAGTGGCGGCGTTCGTGCGGCGCGTATGGCGGCCCAACGCGGGGTGCGGGTGGCCTTGGTCGAGATGCAGGGCGTGTCTGGCTTGGGTGGCACCTGCGTGAACGTGGGGTGCATCCCCAAAAAACTCTACAGCTATGCGGCCCATTACGCCGAGAGCTTTGAGGAATCGCAGGGCTATGGGTGGGAGGGCGAGTCGCCGCGCCTGAATTGGCACACCCTCAAAACCCGCCGAGCGGCAGAGATCACGCGCCTCAACGGGGTCTATGCCCAGATGCTGCGGGGAGCGGGCGTGACTTTGATTGATGCCTTCGCCGCTTTGGAGGGCGATCATCTGGTGCGCTTGTCCACCCTGAGCGCCGACGGCAGCCCTAGCCATCGGCGGGTGACGGCACGGCACATATTGATTGCGACTGGCGGGCGGCCCCATGTACCGCACTTTCAAGGGCACGAGCATATACAGACCTCGAATGAGATGTTTGATCTGCCCGAGTTTCCCGCCCGTTTGGTCGTCGTGGGCGGTGGCTATATCGCCTGTGAATTTGCGTCGATTTTTAATGGACTGGGCGCACAAGTCACCCAGTTGTACCGAGGCGAGCAAATTCTGCGCGGCTTTGACGACGAGGTGCGCCACTTTCTGGCCGCCGAAATGCAAAAAGCAGGCGTGGACTTGCGCTTGAATGCGGGCGTGTTGGCTGTGCGGCGCGACAGCGATGGGCTGAAAGTGGATGTAGAAGGCGGGCAAACCCTGCACGCCGATGCCGTCCTCTACGCCACGGGGCGAGTGCCGCTGGTGGAGGGCTTGGGTTTGGAGGCTGTGGGCGTAGCCCAAAGCGCACAGGGGGCGATTGTGGTCAACGATCATTACCAGACCACCGTGCCGCACATTTACGCCGTGGGCGATGTCACCGCCCGCGTGCAACTCACCCCTGTGGCCTTGGGCGAGGCGATGGTGGTCGTCGATCACTTGTACGGGCCTGTGGCGGGCAAGTCGCCGCGTCA
>DLPA01000145.1 GCA_002479815.1 bacterium UBA7470
GGGGGGTGAAAGCGGCGTGATGCGCTTGCAGCAAGCAGCGGTGGAAGAGGCGGGTGCTGCGAGCAGGCTCGGGCGAGCGGGGAATGATGGCGGCAAAGTCGCAGACGTAGAAAAACTGTTCGGGAGAGACGGCCCGCATTTGCTGCGCTTGCACAAAGCCCTGCGCGTAGTGGTCGGGCAAAAAGCCCACGAAGTCGCCCGACAAAATCAAGGTCGCTACCGATTCTTGGTCAAACGCGATGGCTTGGCGCGACAAGCGTTCGCGGTGGCTGATTTCCATGTTGGGTGAGTGATAGCCCAGTCCGGCAAAGGCGTGTGTACGCACATGGCCCCACGTCAAACTTGCCGCGTCTGACTGGCACAGCGGATGGGAACGGGCGGCGTACAGCAGCATGGTTTCGCCAAACAGCACGTCGTACATCAAGCTCTCGCTGCGGCGGTGTTCGGGGATGATGCCCAAGTGGTAGGTACCGTCCATCACCCCGTGTTCGATGGCTTGAATGGGCGCGACGTGCAAGTGCAGCACCACATCGGGCGCTTGGCGGCGAAACAGGGCCACGGCTTGCGCGATGCGTGCCTGTGGGTTGCTGGCGGTTTTGTCGAACACGGCGACATGAATCGCGCCGCCCAGTCGCTGATGCAGCTCATCCACACTGGCGCGAAACTGCTGCGTGGCCGCCAAAAGCTGGCGCGTTTCCAGCAAGATGCGCTCGCCTTCCGGTGTGAGGGCAAAGCCACTGCGCCCGCGACGGCACAGCACCAACCCCAAACGGGTTTCCAAATCTTTGACATGGCGGCTGATGGTGCTGGTGCTGATGTTGAGTTCCAACTCGGCGGCACTCATGCCCCCGCAATCAGCCACCGTTTGAAACACGCGCAACAAGCGCAAATCGGCATCGCTGATGCGCCCTAAGACGGCTCGTTTTTTGGGCTGCATACCTAAAAAAAGCAAGATGAAAAAAGAGATTGCCGATGCTACACACCTTCCTACCGATAAGCCCTCTCATGAAATACGTCACCTGATTCGGAGCCGCGCCACGCATTTGGAGGCACTGGCCGACAAGCTGCGTGAGCCACGGGTGCATCGCATCGTGATTGAATTGAAGTTGTTCAAAAAAGGCCGTATCGATGCGGTGATGAAAGAGGCCTTACCGCAAAACCGCAACAGAAGGCGCTTGGACGCTGGGCGTGTGGGGCGCTTGAGCGGCTTAGGTTGTGTAAGAGGGATCGATTTTGTCCAGCTTGCGTAACAGCGCAGGCCATGCGATTTGTGCGCCCAGTCCTGCCGTGGCGGTTTTCATGACGTGTGCCATGCCTTGCAAAATGCCGGGGTTGACATGAATCAGCTCGCCTCCGGCTTGTGCATCGATTTGAATGCGGCAGGTGTTCTCAAAGGTGTACATATTCAAAAACGCCGCCGGAATGCTCGTGCCCGTGACCAGGAGGCCATGATTGCGCAGCATTAAAAACGTGGCACTGCCCAAATCGGCTTGCAGCCGTGGTTTCTCGTCGGGGCGGAAGGCCACGCCTTCGTAATCGTGATACGCCAAAGACGGCAGCACAAACGTGGATTGTTGGCTGATGGGCAACACCCCACACCGTTGGGCACTGACGGCGACTCCGGCGCGTGAATGCGTGTGCAGCACACAAGCCGCGTCTTCGCGCACGTCGTGAATGGCGCTGTGGATGACAAAGCCGGCGGGGTTCACCGGAAAAGGGCTGTCGTTGAGCTTGTTGCACTGCATATCCACTTTGACCAAGCTGGAGGCGGTGATCTCGTCAAACATCAGTCCATAGGGATTGATGAGGAATTGGTGCTCGTCGCCCGCCACGCTGGTAGGCAAGCGGGCGCTGATGTGGGTAAAGACCAAATCACTCCAACCGTACAAGGCCACCAGCCGATACGCGGCAGCCAACTCACAACGCAAGGCCCATTCATCGGGGTGGACGTGTGCAGCCAAAGAAGGGATGTTCATCATGCGTGCGGCTTTCTGTGTAGCGTCAAACAAACGAGGCGAGAAGCCTGTTTTTTAACGGAAAACAGCACCTGCGTCGATCCTGAAATCCCTTGGAGACTGACTCGCACGAGACTGGCGAATTGAGCCTTGCGCATCGTGTGGGGCGCACAGCCCTTTTAAACACTTGCATGAAAACGAAACTAAAGCTGCATTACTTGCACTTTACGGTGGTCAAGTGCCTCTTGACAATGCCAGCTACGCCTTCTTTTTTGTTGTGAAAGCACTTTTATGGACATGACCCCGCCCCATGCCTTGCAGCCTGAAGTACCGGCTCCTGTGGCTCCCCTCGCCCCTGTGCGGACTGATGCAGCGTGGTTGGATGCGCATTGGATGCCCTACACCGGCAATCGCCAGTTCAAAGCCGCGCCGCGCATGATGGCCTCAGCTCAAGGCGCGTATTACACCGATGTGGACGGCAAACGTATCTTTGATGGCTTGTCGGGGCTGTGGTGTACGGGCTTGGGACACGGGCGGGCTGAAATCACTCGTGCGGTGGCGCAGCAAATCGCCACGCTGGACTATTCGCCCGCGTTTCAGTTTGGGCATCCGCTGTCGTTTGCCTTGGCCAACAAAATCGTGGAGCGTATGCCCGAGGGGCTGAACCGCGTGTTCTTCACCGGTTCGGGTTCCGAATCTGCCGATACCTCGCTGAAGATGGCGCGTGCGTATTGGCGGGCCAAAGGCCAAGCCAGCAAAACGCGCTTGATCGGTCGCGTCAAGGGCTACCACGGCGTGAACTTTGGCGGTATTTCTGTCGGGGGCATCGTCGGCAATCGCAAGCTGTTTGGGCAAGGGGTGGAAGCCGATCATTTGCCGCACACCCAACCGCCAGCGGGTTCTTTCTTCAAAGGCATGCCGCCTGCCCAAGGGCCACACGGCGCGGCACTGGCCGAGGACTTGCTCAACCTCATCAATTTGCACGATGCGAGCAACATCGCCGCTGTCATCGTCGAACCCATGTCTGGCTCGGCGGGCGTGGTGATTCCGCCTGTGGGCTACTTGCAGCGGCTGCGCGAGATTTGTACCGCACACCACATCTTGCTGATTTTTGATGAGGTCATCACCGGCTTTGGTCGTTGCGGGGCATGGACGGGCGCACAAGCCTTTGGGGTCAAGCCTGACATCTTGAACTTTGCCAAGCAAGTCACCAACGGCGCACAGCCTTTGGGCGGTGTCGTTGCCACCCAAGAGATTTACGACACCTTCATGGCGGCAGGTGGCCCCGAGTACGCCTTGGAATTTCCGCACGGCTACACCTACTCGGCGCATCCGGTCGCGTGTGCAGCAGGCATTGCGGCGATGGACTTGCTGGCCCAAGAAGACGCACCGCAGCGCGTGCGCGAGTTGACCCCCCTGTTCGAGCAAGCCGTCCACAGCTTGCGCGGTACCAAGCACGTCTTGGACATTCGCAACTACGGCCTAGCCGCTGGCTTCACCATCGCCCCTGCCACGGGTGAGCCTTTGAAGCGCCCGTTTGAGATTGCCATGTCTATGCTGGACAAAGGCTTTTACGTGCGATATGGCGGCGACACCATCCAACTGGCCCCGCCCTTCATCAGCACCCCTGCTGAAATTGACCGCTTGGTCAGCGCCTTAGGCGACAGCTTGCAGGCGACGGCCTAAATAAAAAATTTAAATAAAAATGCAATCTATAGCTTTAAATAAAGCGTAAACAGCTCATTAATAAATAGCATGACCACTTCAACTTCTCCGATCCTTCATCTCATCAACGGTCAACGTGTCCACGGCGGCACGCGCACGCAAGCCGTGTTCAATCCCGCCACAGGCGCGGTCAGCGGTCATGTGCAATTGGCCGATGTCGCCACCGTGCAGCAGGCCATCGCCAACGCCGAAGCCGCCTTTCCCGCATGGCGCAACACGCCTCCGCTCAAACGCGCCCGCGTCATGAGCAAGTTGAAAGAGTTGCTGGAAGCCCATGCCGACACCATCTGCCAACTCATCACCGCCGAGCATGGCAAGGTGTTGGCCGATGCGCTGGGGGAGTTGCAGCGCGGCATCGAAAACGTCGAATACGCCAGCTATGCGCCCGAATTGCTCAAGGGCGAACACAGCCGCAACGT
>DLPA01000200.1 GCA_002479815.1 bacterium UBA7470
CGTTTATCGACTCTGACCATGCCATTGAAAACCGCTTGGGATGTACGATCCGCGACTATTTTGAGCGCGAAGGCGAAGTCGCTTTTCGTGATGCGGAACAGTCCATGATCGACGAGTTGACACAAAGGTGCGGCATCGTGCTTTCCACAGGCGGTGGCGCGGTGTTGCGAGAGGCCAACCGAGAGGCGCTGAAGTCTCGTGGTTGGGTGGTCTATTTAAAGTCCACCCCGACCACGATTTTCCGACGCTTAAAGCACGACCAAACGCGCCCTCTGCTGCAAGTGGAGGATCCCTTGAAAAAGCTCAAAGACTTGTACCGACAGCGCGATCCTTTGTACCGCGACGTGGCGCACCATGTGCTTGAAACAGGTCGCCCTTCCGTGTCCGCTTTGGTCAACATGATCTCCATGCAGTTGGAGCAACAAGACTTGACCGATCCCAGTTAAACTACGCGCCCATGATCGGTCAACACCTCCCTCCCCCCATCCAACGCCTTGGTGCGTGGCTGGCGTTGGCCGTGGTGTTGTGGCAAGCCTTGTTGCCTGTGCTCTCGCACGCGGTCGTAATGAACACCGCCCAAGAGCGGGGCTGGGTGGAGGTCTGCACCGTCAGTGGCATGGCGTGGGTGCGCCTCGCCACTGCCACCGAGATGGCCGATGCACAAGAAGACAGCTCTGTGCCCCCCTCCTCCTCCGTGCTCACCCACGGCTGTGAGTGGTGCGCCACCCACCCCCCCCTGACGGCCTTGCCGCCCACGTCTTTCGCCTCGCTCATCGTCTTGACCGACTGGGCCACCCATCCCCCCGCCTTCTTCCATGCCCCCCGCCTGCTGGCGGTGTGGGCATCGGCCCATTCCCGCGCACCGCCTGTCTTGGCTTGATCTGCGCGCAGTGGTTGTGCGCCGCTTCGTGTGTTGACGAGGCCGCTCAAGCAACCTGCTGACCGTGGTGACGTGCGCCACCTGATCGTCGTCCTCAACGTCACTAACGTGTCGATCGACACTGGTTCGATCTGAGCGGTGCGTGTCCTGCTTGTATTCCCTTTTTTGTTCCCCGTTTCCCTTTGTGTTTCCTTTTGAATGGAGTGCTCCACCATGAAAGTTTTTCCTCTCGTTACGGCTGCGGTGCTGGCCCTGTCTGCCACTTCCATTTGGGCGCAAGTCAAAGTCGATGAGCCTTGGGTACGTGGCACGGTGGCGCAACAAAAAGCCACCGGCGCGTTCATGCGCTTAACGGCAGAAAAAAATGCGCGTTTGGTGGCCGCCAGTTCTTCGGTGGCGGGCGTGACTGAGATTCACGAAATGGCGATGGACAAAGACGTGATGAAAATGCGCCAAATCCCCGCCTTGGACTTGGCCGCAGGCAAAGCCACCGAGTTGAAGCCCGGTGGCTACCACGTCATGCTGATGGATTTGAAGCAACAAATCAAAGCCGGTGACACCGTACCCATCACCTTGGTGTTTGAAGATGAGGCCAAACGGCGCTTCACGCAAGAAGTGCAAGCCCCCGTCAAAGCCTTAGGCTCCGCCATGCCCATAAAGCATTGATAGAGATTTAAAAACGATCGCCATCATCGCTTTTTTATCATGAGCTGCAAGTCCAAAGAGCCATACATCACCAATGCCACGCGTTGGCGGGTGGGCTTGCTTGCGGCCTTGATGTGGCTGACGTTGATGGCTCCCGGCCTGTCACGCTGGTTGGCAGCGGCAGAGGGGATGACGTGGGTGGAAGTTTGCTCGGCGCAGGGGATGCGTTGGGTGCAGGTCAGCCACGATGGCCGCTCCGACAGGGATGGCTCCACTGCCCCAGAGGAAGACACACCCAATGCACTGCTGGAAGCCTGTGCGTATTGCACCTTGACCAGCGACCGCCCTTGGTTGGACACCAGCCTTGTCGCTTGGGTCTTGCCCAGGCGGTCTATTGTTCCCCTATCGAATTTCGGGGAGAGGACTCCCCCCAAAGTATTCGCTCTTGCCCCAACGGCAAGGGGGCCGCCGCCGCGTCTTTGAACACAGCAATTGTGGTTCTTGGCGTGTCCTCATGCGGGCCCATCTGGCCTTCGCTGTCTGAGGCACTAGGCCTCTTCTTTCATCCCCGACGGGCGAATACCTGCTCGAAAAGTCCTCACTCTTCACTTTTGACAGAGATGTCACTATGAAAACGAAACCTCATTCCCTTGCCACCGCTTGTCGCTTGATGATGCTCGTGGGCACCGCAAACGCGGTGGCATTGTTGAACACCTCCGCTCATGCGCAAGGCGTGGCAATGGAAGCTCAACTCAAAGCAGTTGAAGTCTCAGATACCCGTGCGCCACTTGATCCAAATTTACCAGCCAGCACTGCCAGTAAAACCGCCGAAGAGCTGCGAGAACAAATCATCTTCAACCCTGAAGACGCATTTGCCAAATTTCCCAGTTTGACTGTGCGTAAACGCTATCTAGGCGACCGTAATGCCAATGTTGGTGGGCGGAGTTACGGTGTTTTGGAGCCAGGGCGTGCGTTGGTTTATTTGGATGGCTATCTCATCTCCAATTTCTTAGGTCGTTTTGACGCACCACGTTGGAATATGGTCAATACCGAAGCCATTGAACGTGTGGATGCACTGTATGGCCCTTTTTCAGCGATTTATCCGGGCAACTCCATTGGGACGACATTGGTCATCACCGAACGCAAGCCCAAGCGTTTAGAGGCATCGGTCAATGTCAAATACAACCAGCAATCATTTGATGAATACAGCACACACGACAGCTACGCCAGCAAACAGGTGTCAGCTCGATTTGCCTCCCGTCTGGACACTGGTTTGTGGTACGCACTTTCTTATCAACATCAAGACAGTGAAGGTCACCCCATGGGTTATGCCAATGCGGTACGTGGTGTGGCAGCGGCGGCCAATCATTTCCAAACCCCAACCAGCGGTACAAGGGTTACAGGTATCTCATACGACAAAGATGCCCTAGGACGGGAGCGCGCGCTGTTTGGAGCAACCAGCATCGACCACAGCAAACAAGATACGGTCAACACCCGCATAGGTTATGACATTTCGGCCACACAGGAAATGGAGGGTCGCCTGTCTTGGTGGAAAAACGACAGCACCGTCCGCAATCAAACCTACCTACGCGATGCAGCAGGTCATCCCGTTTGGAGTGGAACAGTGACGAATGGCACGTACCGATTTGCTGTCGCCAACAACGCCTTCGCACCCAGCCAGCGAGACGAAAGTCACCGTCAAATCGGTTTGACATGGCGCACCAAGCACGCGACGGGTTGGAATGCTTCTGTGGTGGCAACGCAATACCGCATCATGAACGATGCGAACAGGCAAGCGAATCTGGCACAGCCATTGGCTGATGCGGGTGGCGCTGGAACGGTGACACGACGCGATGGAACAGGATGGAATACGTTTGAGATTCAAACCACCTATACCCCTATAAAAGATGATTTTGGCGATGGCAAGCATGCACTGACTTTTGGTTTGCATCGCAACGAATACAAACTCAATAATTTAGTCACCAATGCGAGCGATTGGCGTACCACCGAAACCACCCTAGATCAACGCTACACAGGCAGCACGACCATCACTGCACTGTATGGGCAAGACGCTTGGAAATTAGCGCCAGATTGGGTTCTGACCAGTGGTGTGCGTTGGGAACGATTCCAATCGAGTAACGGCTCACAATTCTTTGCTGGCCCTCCTGTCGCACAGACGGCTTATGCCAGCCGAACCATCACCGCAGCCAGTCCCAAACTCTCTTTAGCTTGGGCAGCAAGGGATGATTTATTACTGAAGGCCAGCTATGGGCGTGGTGTGCGCTTCCCCAATGTGGATGAGCTGTTCAACGGCACTAAAACGGGCAGCAGCATTACTGTCAGTGACCCTAACTTGAAGCCAGAAAAATCCAATGCGTTTGAATTGGCTGCTGAGAAATTTTTTGGCGATCACTGGGTGCGTGCCAGCCTGTTCCGTGATGATGTACGCGACACCATCCTACGCCAGTCTGATCACACCGTTGTACCCACTGTGACACGAGTAAGCAACGTCGATCGTGTATTGACCCATGGATTGGAATTGGTATGGCAGATGCGCGATGTGGGTGTAAAAGGTCTGAATGTGGGTGGTAGTGCGACATGGGCCAGTGCAGTGGTGAAAGAAAATCAAGCAAATCCTGCACAAGTGGGC
The DNA here is from genome assembly GCA_002479815.1 of bacterium UBA7470. Classification (GTDB taxonomy): domain Bacteria; phylum Pseudomonadota; class Gammaproteobacteria; order Burkholderiales; family Burkholderiaceae_C; genus UBA2334. Next base: position 4,176 of record DLPA01000200.1, read on the forward strand.
AAAAACTGGCTCCGCATCCCCAAGCAACGTTACACCTTTCAAGCGAGCTATCGCCCCAATGCTCAATGGTTGTTGGGCGCTAATTTGCGTTGGACAGGTCGTCAATACAACACCGACATCAACAACGACATCAACCCCAACACCTATGGCGGTATTTCTTACAGCAATCAACTGGATTTGAAAGCAGCGTGGACTTTTGCCAAAGGTTGGGAATGGACGTTTGGCATCAACAACGTGACCAACAACAAGAGTTGGCAGGCCCATACCCTGCCACAGCGCAGCGTCCAAACCGAGCTGCGTTACGCCTTGCATTAAGTTCATAGAAAGGGTTCATCATGGACAGCAAGGTTTTGGCGCAGCGTAAAAGCGTGTTCTGGCGCATTCATTTGTGGGCAGCCTTCATTGCGACACCGTTTGCATTCATCGGTGCGCTCACGGGCATGCTCTACATCTTTACACCCCAAATTGAAGCCGTATTGCACGGCGATTTGGATCGGGTCACTCCCGCAGCCTCTCGTCTGCCGTTGGATGCTTTGGTGGCGTTGGCGCAACGTGCAGCACCTGAGGGCACATCGTTGCGCTATGTGGTCACACCTGACAGGGCCGACCAATCGGTACGCGTTTATTTTGGTGCAGCTACCAAAACGGTCGCCACAACGGTCGCCACAAAGACTGAAACATCAGCGGCAAAGGACGGCGAACACGCCGAGCATCAGGCCACGGGTGTCAAAGAAGCGGCTGTTGTTGCTTCGACCCCTGCCCTGAAGATGGATCACCGCATTCCCCAAGGCAGCATTGTCTATCTCAACCCTTATACGGGAGACGTGCTGGGCACGCAGAGCGAGATGGATCGTTTCAGCACATGGTCTAAACGGCTGCACTCCTCTTTGTTACAAGGCAATGATTGGCGTTGGCTGTTGGAACTCAGCACCAGTTGGCTGTTGGTGATGTTACTGACCGGCATCTATCTCTGGTGGCCTAGAGGAGGGCAAGGGATATGGCCTCACCAAGGTTTAAAGGCGCGTGTGGGCTGGCAACAATGGCATGCGTTCGGTGGCGTTGCGCTGTCGATCATCACCCTCATCGTGTTGACGACGGGCTTGACCTGGAGTCGCTACTCGGGGGCGCAAATCAAGGCACTCGCTGATGCGGTGGGACAAAGCACACCTGAAACACCCAAGGGTCTGCGCTCTCAATCCCCCCCCAACCCACAGCCCTTGCTGCAATGGCAACAAGTGTGGGATGCGGCACAACCACAAGCGCCCTCCATCTCCTATCAAATCACCCCGCCCAAACAAGCCAGCGATGTGTGGCGTATTACCAACTTTGATCGCAGTCAACCGACCAAACGATTTACCCTGCTGATGGACAGCTACTCGGGTCAAGGGCTGTACTACCAGAGTTGGGAGTCGCTGACGCTCTTTAACAAAGCCACTGCGGTCGGCATTCCATTTCACCGAGGTGAATTTGGCTGGTGGAATCAAGCCCTGTTGCTCGTGTTTGGTCTGGGCATCATGTGGGGGCTGATTTCAGGCTGGGTCATGTTTTTCAAGCGCAAACGGCAAGGCGTGCTGGGCTTACCACGCCTCATGCCCGAGGCGTGGCGCAGCGTACCGCTGCCGGCGTGGTTGATCGGCTTGGCACTGTTGCCTGCGATGCCCGTTTGGGCATGGTCAGCAGGTGCCATCTGTTTGATCGAAGTGTGGTTGACATGGCGCAGTTCTCGCACATGGGCCTTGCTTGCAAGATGAGCCTACAGACCGTTCCTCCATACCTATGCAA
>DLPA01000094.1 GCA_002479815.1 bacterium UBA7470
CAGGCCGACCGGGCGACCCGCTGCGGGTGGGCAGCCGCGTCAGCGACATCGTGGCGGGTGTGTTTGGCGCGATAGGTGCCGTGGCCGCCTTCGCCCCACACATGATACCGTTCCCGGCGACAGGTCAAGCTGTCGCGCTCATGCCCATCCGCCTCTCCGCATGGGCCATTCACGACGTGTTCAACATCAAAGACGACGAGCAAATTTTTCTGGCCGGCGTCAGCAACAGCGCGTGCCTTGTGTGTTGCTGCAGTGCCTTTGGCTTTGTCGATGTGAAGAGCGACCCACGCCTGCAAAGCAACAACGACCGCGTGAAGGCTCGCGACTCAATGCTGCCCCTCTGCCATTGCCAGCTTGTCCTAACATTAAAAAATAATAGCAAAAAAAGTGAGCTGCTTACGCAAGTAAATCGGCTAATGTGGCTGATTTCGTATTGAAAAGTACGCTGTTTTCTTCAAAAAATATCCCTTTCGGCACGAAAAACCCCCGTGGAAGGCGTGCCTGTACGGGGTTGGAGGTAATTTTTCAGGGTTTTTGGCTGATTTTTGAGTTTGAAATCGGCTGAAGGTGTCTATTTAATTGCGTAAATAGCTCATATTTTTTACTATCTTTTTGAATTCATTACTCCCGACGGCGCATGGCGTTGCGGCGACCAGGGATGATTTTGAGGGTGGATTCTTCTTGGCGGCGTATCACGCGCAGCTCGGCGGTGTCGCCGGGTTTTAAGGCGGCGACGGTGGACAGCAGTTCGGGGACGGTGCTGACGGCTTTGCCGTTGACGGCGCGGATGACATCGCCCGGACGCAAGCCTGCTTGGGCGGCGGGGCCGTTTTGCATCACGCCGGTGATGATGACCCCTGAGCGGGTGTTCACACCAAAGGCTTCGGCCAGCTCGGGGTTGAGTTCTTGCGGCTCCACGCCAATCCAGCCGCGTGTGACTTGCCCGTCTTGGACGATGGCTTCCATCACGCTCTTGGCCGTCGAAGTCGGAATGGCAAAGCCGATGCCCATCGACCCGCCAGAGCGTGAGTAGATCGCCGTGTTGATGCCCATCAAATGCCCGTTCACATCGACCAAGGCTCCGCCCGAGTTGCCCGGATTGATCGCGGCATCGGTTTGAATGAAGTTTTCAAAGGTGTTGATGCCCAGTTGGGTGCGTCCCAAGGCGCTGACAATGCCACTGGTGACGGTTTTGCCCACGCCAAAGGGGTTGCCGATCGCCAAGACTTGATCGCCCACCTGCAGCGCCTCCGAATCGCCCAGGGTGATGGCAGGCAAGCCGTCCAAGTCCACCTTCAGCACGGCCAAATCGGTTTCAGGGTCGGTACCGATGACGCGCGCTTTGGTGCGCCGCCCATCGTTGAAGGTGACTTCGATTTCATCGGCTCCCTCAATGACATGATTGTTGGTGAGCAAGTAGCCCGTGGGACTGACGATCACGCCTGAGCCTAGGCCGGATTGCTGTTGTTGCTGTTCTTGGTCCCCAAAGAAGAAGCGAAACCACGGATCACGGCTGTGCGGACTCCGCACCGGCGCTTTGCTGGTGCTGATGCTGACCACGGCAGCCGAAGCGGTGTGCGCGGCTTCTCGAAACGAGCCAACAGGTGTGGTGCTGCCGCTGCTTTGCGGTGCTTCCAGCACAGACACCACGGACGACAAGCGCGGTTTACGATCCAGCCATTGCGGTTTGAGCGTCGCCACCACGAAATAGGCGGCAAGCAAGACGGTGACGGTCTGAGAAAACAAAAGCCAAGTTTTTTTCATTGATGGCCCATTCATGATGAGAAGCAGCTATTGTCCAGCAGTTTGCGAGTGGGCTTCTTTCCGCCCGACTCGTTCCCCCACCCCAACCCTTCCCCGTTGGGAGAGGGAGAGAAGGCACGGCAGTTGGGGGAAGGGGGTTTTAACTCCTCCTCCCAGCGGGGAGAGGTTGGGAGGGGGCGTTACCCCTCACTCGTCCGAAACAGATGGGGGCTTGATGTGGATCAACAATGCCCAAGGTCGGTGCAGACGGCTTGATTTTCGTCAATGGGCGGCGAGGGAAAAAGGAATCGAATCGGGGGCGTTTCTAAAAACGACTTCTCTCTTTCCATCTCTACCGGAGCACTGACATGAAAGCGATTGTGGATTTGTTTTCGACCGACTATGGCTTGTTCAGCGTGGGCGTGATCGTGTTGACCTTAGGCATGGCGGTGTGGTTCAAGGCGTTTTTTACGCGCAAAATGAACGAGGCTGCCCAGCAGGAGCAAGACAAGCCCTAATCAAACCTGAATGTGCGTGTGTGGCTCGCGGTTTTGCGCGAGCCTCTATCATCGCCAGCCTGATTGGATGAAAGGCATGGTGTATGGAATCGGGTTTGTATCGCGCCTCCCCTCGCAGCGAAGTCGTCGCGCGTTTGGAGGGGCTTTTGATGCCTGCGCTGTTCAAGGACTACGGCCCCAATGGGCTGCAAGTCGAGGGCGGGGCGGAGGTGCGCCACGTCGTTACGGGCGTGACGGCGAGTTTGGCGCTGATTCAGGCCGCCATCGCGCAGGGGGCCGATATGCTCTTGGTGCATCATGGACTGTTTTGGCGGGGTCAAGACGGGCGCGTCACGGGTTGGATGAAGCAGCGGCTGGCCTTGCTGCTGGCGCACGACATCAATCTCTTCGCCTACCACTTGCCGCTGGACGCGCACCCGCAAGTCGGCAACAACGCGCAGTTGGCCCGCGTCTTGGGCTGGCAGTGGGAAGATGGCCCACAGGCTCGCTTTGGCGAGCAGCGGCTAGGTCTGCTAGGACGCTGCGCCCCCACGAGCTTGGACGAGTTGGCGGCCCACATCGGCCACCGCTTGCAGCGCGTGCCGACGGTGGTGGGCGAGGGGCAGCGCCGCATCTCGCGCCTAGGCTGGTGTACGGGCGGCGCTCAGTCTTACTTTGAGGCGGCGATTGCGGCGGGCGTGGATGCTTTTGTGACGGGTGAAATATCCGAACCCCAAGCGCATTTGGCCCGCGAGACGGGGGTGGCCTTCATCGCCTGCGGGCATCACGCCACCGAACGCTACGGCGCACAAGCCACCGGCGCATGGCTGGCCGCCGAGTTGGGGCTGAAGCACACCCACATCGACATTGACAACCCCGCTTGATACGTCAGCATTCATCGCTATGAGTTTAAAAAATCAAGAAACAACCCACACCAGTACCAAGACGCTGCCCTTTTTGTTGACGATGGGCGATATGGCGGGCATCGGCCCTGAAATCATCGCCTTGGCCTACCGCGATCACTGGCAGTCGTTGCGGGGCTGCGCGGTGGCGGGGGATGTGGCGGCGATGCGTCGTGCCGCGCACACGGTGGGGGGCTTCATGCCCGTGGCGGTGTTGCAGACCTTGGACGAGGTGGCCGATGTGCCGCCGCGCTGTCTGCCTGTCCTTCAAGCCTGTAGGCCTGTGGACGACTTGCCCGCGTGGGGACACATCAACGCGCGGGCGGGGCGTGCGGCAGCGGAGTGCAT
>DLPA01000015.1:0-10717 GCA_002479815.1 bacterium UBA7470
GAGCAGCCCTTCGGTGCTGCTTTTTTGTGCCCATGCCGATGGATGCAAAGCGCCCCAGCCCATCAATACGACGACTGGGACGGAAACGATGGTGCGGTGTAGGCGTTCAATGCACATGCTTCATGCCGCAATATTTGCCTATGCCTAAGCCTTTGCAGGCCGCTTGCAGTTCTTGTAAACAGGCTTGCTCGGCCTTGCCCGCCTCTAGGCACTGCGCGGCGGCGGTGTGCGCCGCCGCCATCGCACGGTGACGGCGTGCATCTTCGGCGCGTTCTTCTGCGCTGTGTGTGTCTGCCGCGTGCAGCGTGGTGCTGAGCAGCAAGGCGCTTGCCGTCGTCATCACAACGGGCATCCATGATGGTTTCAATTTCAATTTCAATCTCATTTCCATGCTCCTTCGTTCATGAGTTGATCGGTTCAGTTCATTCAGTTCAGCAATGGAGCCACATCGCTGCGGTAAGCCGCCCAGACGGGCAAGACCGCCGCCAGCACTGCCACGCCCAAGGCCACCACAGGCACAATGCCCAGTGCCAGCGGCCAGCTTGCAGCGCCCGCCAGCCACCAGCTTTGGGCATCGGGGGGCAAGAGCCACGCCAAGGCCTGCATCAGCGCCACGCACAGCCCAGCACCCAGCATCAGCGCCAAGAGCGCCAGCCCGCACGACTCTAGCAACAACAAGCTGCCCAAGCGCCACGGTGATGCGCCGAGCAAACGCAGCAGCGCCAAATCGGCTTGCCGCTCGCGCACGGCTTGCCACAAGCCCATAAAGACGCTCAAGCCCGCCACGCCCAGCAGCGTGATGCTCAAGCCTTGCAGCACCTCCATACCCACGCCCAGCAGACGCAGCAAGCGCGACAACTCCAGCGCGGGGGCGGCGGCTTGCAAGGCGGTGTGGCTGTTGATTTCACGCGGAAACGTCAACGCCGCCAAGGGGCTGCGGTAACGAATCAACATCAAGGTGGTTTCACGGTCTTGCGCCAAGGCGAGGCGGTCGTCCTCATCCAAAGCAATGCCGGCTTCATGCACCTGCCACACCGAGGCCATATCGGTCAGCACCAAGCGATCCAACACGCCCGCCCCTGCCGCCAGCACACCCACCACGCGGTAAGGCGCATCGTCGTGCGCGTGCCCCCCTGCGCCCAAGCCATGCTGTCCCACGAAGCGGTCGCCCACCTTCAAGCCTGTGGCTTGGGCGACGCTGGCCCCCAGCACCGCCTCCATCGGCGCTTGCCAGACGCGGCCTTGTGCCATGCGGGCGGCGTACCAGTCCAGATAGTCTGGCCTTGTGCCCACGATGCGAAAACCTGCATGGTTGTCGCCCAAACTCAGGGGAACCCACTGGGCCACGCTGGGGTGTTGGGCCAGCGTTTGCACTTCCACCCAAGGAATGTTGCCTGTGGGCGCGTCCAAGTGATACACCCCCGACAAAATCAACTGTAGGGGGCTGCCTTTCGCACCCACGACCACATCAATACCGGCGCTGTCGCGGGTCAGGGCATGGCTCACATGCTGCTGCGTCCACACGATCAAGCCCAAAGCCGCCAAGCCCAACGCCAGCATCAGCACGTTCAAGCTGGTTTGCAAAGGTCTGGCCCACAAAAAGCGCCACGAGAGGCGAAAGACGTTCATATTTCATGATCAACCATCAAAAAGCATAGTAAAAAAAGTGAGCTGCTCACGCAACTAAATAGGGCATTTCAGCCGTTTAAATTCTAAAAATAACCCCAAAAAGTATAAAAAATTGCATTTTTCAGTCCTTGAACAGCCTTCTGAGCATGAGGATGAAGTGTTTACAATCAAAATAATAGCTGTAGATGTCTATTTTCTGTAGTCATATTTTATTTATTGATAGCATTTTTATGTTTACTGCAATGGTTTTACAGGCCATTTATTTCAAATATATATTTTTAAAAGATTCAACCCCCAAAGCATCGTGCAGATGCCGAACCACCCGCTGGTCGTGGGTCGTAATCACCAAGGTGGCATGGGTGGCGTAGGCGGTATCGCTCAACAACTGCAAAGCGGCTGAGGCGGCGTCATCATCCAAGCTGGCGGTGGGTTCGTCGGCCAAGAGCACACGCGGCTGAAGCAGCACCGCCCGCGCCAAGGCCACGCGCTGCGCCTGCCCAACCGACAACTGCGAAGGCCGACGCTGCGCCACCTCAGCCACGCCCAGCCGCGCCAAGGTGCTTTGAATGTGGGCATGATCGACCGTCAAGCCGCTGGCCCAATACACCAAGGCCAAGTTGTCGGCCACCGTCAAGGCGGGGCTGAGATGCAGTTTTTGCGGCAACAGGCCGATGTGTCTCGCCCGCCAACGGTCTAGGGCCGCGCCACTGAGGGGCGATGGCACGATGGCAGCGCCATCAAAGAGCAGCGTATCCGCCACCATCACCCGCCCCGCACTGGGCTGGCGCAAACCTGCCAAGACCGCCAAGGCCGTCGATTTGCCCGACCCCGAAGCCCCGCGCAACAGCAACACGCCACCTTGGGGCACTTGAACATCGGGATAAGACAATCTTTTTCCGCTTCTACAGCCTAGGGATAAAGACAAGCCCGCTATAAAAATCATGATCCTGTCGCTGCTGTTGCTGCTATTGCTGGCACTGGTGGCTCCACACACACCGCGCAAGTGCCGTGGATCGACAAGTCCACCCGTTCGCCGTGATGGCCCAAATGCGCCAAGGTTTGCAGCAGTTGCTCGGCCACCGCTTGCGTCGGTTGGCTGGCTTCGGTCAAGCGAAATTGGCGGTGACAGGCATCGCACTCAAAACGCGGCACGACTTCCTTGGGGTCGGTGGCGCTGGCGTGCCCCGCGCCAGCAGCACCGGCAGCACCAGCCGCCCATTGGTAGCGCCACATGCGTCCGCTCTCGTCGACATGGCGCTGCAACACCCCCACCGCCACCAGCCTGTCCAGCAGTCGGTACAGCGTGACGCGGTTGGGTGCTTCACCTGCTTGGGCCAACACGGTTTCAAGCTCGGCATGGCTGGGCGACCATGCCGTGTCTCTTGCCAAAACGTGCAGCACCAGCCGCAGCGCCCGCGTGCGCCGCAAGCCCGCCTTCGCCAGCCTTGTTTCCAAGGCTTGCACATGGGCTTGTGTGTGATCGGTCGTGGCAATGAGGGAGGGCATGCGGGCAAGCGTGGAGAAGTGTTGAAAAGCGTCGAGATTGGGTTATCGCAACTGAGTTGCAATTATTCCGCTATGATAGACAAATTGCAACACAGTTGCGGTTGTGATGAACCTGCATCTTACGCCACATCCGCCACCTCCTCGCTGCGGCCTGACCGCTTGATCGCCTCCATGTCCCTCGCCTCTTTTTCTCCCCCTCTGCTTGAGTTGTGCAATCTCACCTTGGGGTACGAGCGTCATCCTGCGGTGCATCACCTCAGTTTGGGCTTGGCAGCGGGTGACTTGGTGGCGATAGTCGGGCCGAATGGCGCGGGCAAATCCACGCTGATGAAAGCTTTGGCAGGTGTGCTGCGGCCCATGCAGGGGCAGATCAAAGGCTTGCCGAGCGTCCCCGCGCAGGGCTGGCTGCGTTGGCGGACAACGCCACATCCCAGTTACCGCATCGCCTACTTGCCACAGCAAGCGGAGATGGACAGGCAATTTCCCATCACCGTCATCGACATGGTACGCATGGGCCTGTGGCATGAAGTGGGCGCGTTGGGCCGTTTCAGCCCCGCACAGCACCAACGCTGCGAAGCCGCTTTGGCCCAAGTCGGCTTGACGGGCTTTGCCCAGCGCACCATAGGCACGCTGTCGGGGGGGCAGTTTCAACGCGCCTTGTTTGCCCGCTTGCTGCTGCAAGACGCGCAACTGATTTTGCTGGACGAACCCTTCATGGGCGTGGACACGCGCACCACCCGCGATTTGCTGGCCTTGATCCACCAATGGCACACCCAAGGCCGCACCGTGGTAGCAGTGTTGCACGACATGGAGCAGGTGCAGCACCACTTTCCGACAACGTGGCTGCTGGCGCGTGAATTGGTGGCTGCTGGCCCTACGGCCAGCGTGTTGACCGCTGCACATCTGGCCCGCGCCCGTGCCCTGAACGAGGCGTTTGACGACGATGCCCCCGATTGCGACGTGCCCGACAGCGCCGATCCTGCCCCCCGCCCCACAAGCGCACACGCGCATACACATACACATACGCATGGGCAAGAACACGCACACGCTCATGGACACCCAAAAACTCATCAAACCATAGCTGCTTACGCTTCTAAATCAAGCGATGGAGCCGTATTATGATGGACATATTGCTCAACGCTTGGCTTGGCTTGTGGGAGCCTTTTATCGAGTTCAGCTTCATGCAGCGTGCCCTCTGGGGCTGCATCGCCTTGTCGCTGAGTGCCGCCCCCATAGGCGTGTTTTTGATGCTGCGGCGCATGAGTTTGACGGGCGATGCGATGGCCCACGGCATTTTGCCCGGCGCGGCGCTGGGCTATTTGTGGGCCGGGCTGTCGCTGGGTGCAATGACCTTGGGCGGCTTGATGGCAGGCATCACCGTCGCCGTGTGTGCGGGCTTGGTGGCGCGGCATACCGTGTTGGGCGAGGACAGCAGCTTGGCGGTGTTTTACCTGCTGTCTTTGTCCTTGGGCGTGCTGATGGTTTCGACGCAAGGCAGTCAGGTGGACTTGCTGCACGTCTTGTTCGGCTCGGTGCTGGCGCTCAATGACGATGCCTTGTGGCTGCTGATGGGGGTGGCGGCCTTGACGCTGTTGGGCTTGGCGCTCTTGTATCGGCCTTTGGTTTTGGAGTGTTTAGACCCCAACTTTCTGCGCTCGGTCAGCGGCTGGAGTCCGGTCGCGCACTACGGTTTTTTATTGATGCTGGTGCTGAACTTGGTAGCAGGCTTTCACGCACTGGGCACGCTGATGGCGGTGGGGCTGATGGTTTTGCCCGCTGCCACCGCCCGCTTTTGGGTCAGGCACGTTCGGCACATGTTGCCCGTTGCCAGCGCGGTAGCGGTGTTGGGCAGTGTGGGCGGCTTGCTGCTGTCGTATCACGCCGATTGGCCCAGCGGCCCGTCGATTGTGTGCTGTCTGGCGGGCTTGTTGTTCTTGTCGATGCTGCTCGCACCGCTGGGCGTGATCCGCAGTCGCCTGCGCCCACGCCGACATTTGCGGGCTTGATGCCTTTTTGTTTTTTGTTTGTGTTTTTTTGATGTGGAGTCGTGTCTGATGATGTCTCGTTCTGCTTTTTCTTATTCTTGGTCTGCCTTGGTGCTCAGTGCAGCAGTGACGGGATTGGCAGCACCCGCCTACGCTGCTGATACCCCCATCAAAGCCGTGGCGACGTTCAGCATTTTGGGCGACTTGGTGCAGCAAGTGGGGGGCGAGCGGGTGAAGGTAGAAACTTTGGTTGGAGCCGGTGGCGATGCCCATGTCTTTCAACCCAAACCCACCCACGCGCAGCAAATCGCCCAAGCGCAAGTGATTTTCATGAACGGCCTTGGCTTTGAGGGCTGGATGACGCGCTTGCTGAAATCGGCGAACACCAAAGTCCAAGCGGTTGCGGTGAGTGACGGCATCAAGCCCCAAAAAGAACAGGCCGATGACCACGGGCATGGACACGGGCACGGGCACGGGCACACCGATCCTCATGCGTGGCAAAGCGTGCCGAATGTGATGGTGTATGTCAAAAACATCGCCACCGCCTTGTGCCGCGTCGATGCCAGCGGCTGCAAGGCGTACGAACAACGCGCCAGCGCCTACACCAGCGGTTTGCAGCAGTTGCAGCAAGACATCAAAACCGCATGGCAAGCCATTCCTGAAGCGCAGCGCAAAGTCATCACCACCCATGATGCCTTTGGCTACTATGCCAGCGCGTATGGGGTGCGCTTTTTGGCCGCCCAAGGTGTGAGCACCGACAGTGAAGCCTCGGCCAAAGGTGTGGCGAAGCTGATTCAGCAAATCAAAAAAGAGCGCATCAAAGCCTTGTTTGTCGAAAACATTTCTGACGCGCGTTTGATCGAACAAATTGGCCGTGAAACGGGCACGAAGCCTGCAGGCACGCTCTATTCCGACTCTTTATCAGCAGCCGATGGGCCGGCAGCCACTTATGTGCAGATGATGCGCTACAACACCCAACAATTGACAAAAGCCATACAGGGTCAATAAGAAGACGTGGGTTTGAGAGCCGCACTGCATCATCAGTGCAGCTCTTTTTTCTACTTCTACGATGCTCGTTTGAAAACAGACTTCAAGAGCGATTACCGCCACCACTGCGGCGTTGACCCCCCGGAGAACCACCGCCACCACCACGGTTTTCGATGAAACGGAAGTTGATGCGGCCTTTGGTCAAGTCGTAGGGCGACAATTCCAAAGACACACGATCACCCGCCAAAATGCGAATGTGGTTTTTCTTCATCTTGCCCGCGGAATAGGCAATCAACTGATGCCCATTGTCCAGCGTCACGCGAAAACGGGTATCAGGCAGCACTTCATCGACCTTACCGGTCATCTCAATCAACTCTTCCTTGGCCATTGCCAACTCCTTACTGTGATGTCACTGTGGAGGTTACACCGCAGGTGCGAGCTAGGCCAGAAAAATGCCTGTACCGAAACAAAGAACGCGGGGCAACCAAAAAACCGCTGAACATACCATATTTCAACATCGGTTTCAGGGGGTTAGATTGATCTATCTTAGAAAAGTTTACTTTCAACAGTCTTGATGAGCGAGTTTTTAGGCCAACAGGCGTTTAAAAGTAGCCTGGAACTTCTCCACCTTAGGCGCAACCACCCAAGCGCAGTAGCCTTGATAGGGATGCTGCTCAAAATAATCTTGATGCTCGTCCTCTGCGGCGACGTAGTGACGTAGAACGTCTAACTCAGTCACCACCGTTTGAGGCCATTGCGCTTGAACGTCAGCCAGTACCGCTTGCGCCACCGTCCGCTGCTCGTCGTTGCTGACATAGATGCCACTGCGGTATTGCGTGCCCACATCGTTGCCTTGACGATTCAAGGTCGTCGGATCGTGAATGGTAAAAAACACCTCCAACAACTCACGGGTGCTGATGACTTGCGGGTCATAGACGAGCTTGACCACTTCGGCATACCCAGTGTGCCCTGTGCAGACTTGCTCGTAGCTGAGCTGCGGCCACCGCTGCGCGTCGCCATTGGCGTAACCAGACTCCACATCCAGCACCCCCTTGACGCGCACATACACCGCCTCTAAGCACCAGAAGCAGCCACCAGCCAATACCAAGGTATTGGGATTCAAATGGGTGGATGACATATTTAAAAAGCCTTCTCTGTGGATTGATATTTCAAATTATTTGAACAGACTTTTGCAAACCATCGCACAAACGCCGCCATAAAACCCCTTAAGCTCACTGTCATGATGCAACGCCGTACCACTTTGCAATGGGCTGCTGCACTCAGCGCAGGCTTGGGCCTGCCGCAGCTTGCCACAACAGCTCCTTCTGCCAAATCCACCCCTATGACCGCGCCTACCCCTTTGTCTTTGTCTGCTTTGCCCTCGCTGAAACCCAGTCCCCGCATGCCGGTGGCCTTTTTGGGTCACGGCAGCCCCATGAACGCCATCGAGAAAAACCAGTGGCATCAAGCGTGGCAGCAATTGGGAACGGAGTTTGGCGACGGTCGCCGTTATCCCCAACCGCAATTGATTTTGTGCGTTTCCGCCCACTGGCTGACACGCGGCTGGTATCTGACGGGCATGGACAAACCCGCCACCATTCACGACTTTGGTGGTTTTCCGCGTGCGCTGTTCGAGGTGCAATACCCTGCCCCCGGCGCACCCGCTGTCGCGGAAGGCTTGGCGGCCCAACTGCGCCAGCCCCACCACCAGCAAGCCGTCGGTGTCGATGAACACCAATGGGGATTGGATCACGGTACTTGGAGCGTGGTCATGCCCATGTTCCCCAAAGCCGATATTCCTGTGATGCAGTTGAGCATGGATTACAGCCGCCCGCTGGCCGAGCATTTGGCTTTGGGCGAACAACTGCGCGACTTGCGCGAGCGCGGCGTGCTCATCCTCGGCAGTGGCAACATCGTTCACAACTTGCGCGCCATGACCCGCACCCACGCCAGCGCCCAAGCGCACGACTGGGCCATTGAGTTCGATGCCCACACCACCCGCCGCCTGAATCAGCACGATCACGCCGCCTTGACCAAGGTCTTAGACACCGACCAACGCAGCTTGACCCAGCTCGCCCACCCCACGCACGACCATTATTTGCCTCTGCTGTACGCGGCAGGCGCGAGCCATGCCGACGAAACGCCACGCTATTTCAACGTGGGGCACGACATGGCCGCGATTTCTATGCGCTCAGTGGTGTGGGGCTGAAGCATTCAGCAATGCCTAAACAATGCGATAGGCCACCCGCAACGCCTGCACCAGCCATGCCTCGGCCAAGGGTTTCATGTCTTCGGCTGAGGACAAGCGGGAGGTTTTCTCGTCTTGCTTGATCTGGCTGACCAGCGCGTCTAGCTCATCGTAAATCTCACGCACTGGGACGTTGCCGTGTTTGATCGCCAGCAAGTGCGCCACCTCATCGGCAGAGAGTGGAAATGTCAAGTCTTGCCCACGAACCAGCTTTAAGGCTTGCTGAGAAATGCGTACCGCGTGCATCAGCGCCTTGTAATCCACTGCATCGGCCTGCATGGCCTGTTCGCTGCGCTCGCCGTAATGCTTGAGGTTGGCGTTCAATATCCTGATCGTGTGGGCTAAGGCATTGCTCAAGGGATAGGTTTTGCCCAAAATCACCAAGGCATCGTCTTGCTTGACTTGGTTGACCCAATACTTTTCCAGCTTCACATAGTCGAGGTTGAGCGTGTGCAAGGTGTGGATGCGCTGCCCCTCGTCAGTCGCCAACACCTGCCGCAAGCTCGCTTCAGGATCAGCGCCTTGCGACAGGTACGCCTCTAGTGCCGCGATGCTGTCCTTCAGCGCCTTCAAACGCCCGCCTTTGATGGAATACAAATTCGCCTGATGAATGGCATAGCCCACCATCGCTTTGATTTCTTTGGTGCGATACACCAACAACTGGGCAGCAAACGCCCGAAAGTCCAGACCCGACTCGGGATACGTCACAGCATAGACATTGGCAGGCGACAAGGCCGAATACACCAACTCCACCGCATACGACTGCCCTGCCAAAAAATCCGCCACCAGCGTTTGCAAGGGAATGAACTCCTCATCCACATCATCGGCACTGTTTTTGGTATGGGGTTGGTGATTGGTCTTTTTGACCTTGTTTTTTACACCCTGACCCAGCAGCAACACCTCCAGTGGAGGGAGCACAATGTGTTTTAAGTCAATATCGGATGTGGCTGTGTTGGTGCCATACAAAAACGAGCCTGTTCGGGTGGTGTAAATCAACACTTTTTGAACACTTTTGGGATAAAAATTGATGAATTTAAAAGCATTCTATTTGTTTTTTAGCCAACTACTGCTGCTATCAACATTGATGATTTACAGCACACTCGCCAGCGCAGGTGGCTTTGCTGGCGGTGGCAAAGAGTTTGGCAGCGGGTGGGAAAAATGCTGAACGTCAAACGACACGGCAACCCTATGCTTTGTCGCATTAAACAACACTGCCGACCCTACTGCTTTCACATCCAGCCGCCGTCGTGCCAGATAATCCGGCCTTATGTCTGAACGTGTCATACCTATTCTGGATTCTCGGCTGCACACCGTGGCGGCGCAGTTGCCTGATCTGCCCATCACGGCCTCGGGCTTGTTGGGCGATGGCCTTGGGCGGCCTTTGCGGGATTTGCGCATCAGCGTCACCGACCGCTGCAATTTCCGCTGCAACTACTGCATGCCCAAAGAGGTGTTCGACAACAACTACCGCTACTTGCCGCACAGCTCGCTCTTGACGTTTGAGGAAATCACCCGTGTGGCGCGGGCCTTCGTCGCGCATGGGGTGCAGAAAATTCGGCTCACAGGTGGCGAGCCTTTGCTGCGCAAGAACATCGAAATTCTCATCGAACAACTCGCCGCGTTGCGCACGCCCGACGGCCTGCCTTTGGACTTGACGCTGACGACCAACGGCAGTTTGCTCAAGAAAAAGGCGCGTGCGCTGAAAGACGCGGGTTTGCAGCGCGTCACCGTCAGTTTGGACGGCTTGGACGATGCGATTTTTCAGCGCATGAACGACGTGGGCTTTCCAGTGGCCGAGGTGTTGGACGGCTTGGAAGCTGCGCAAGCCGTGGGCTTGGGGCCGATCAAAATCAACATGGTCGTCAAACGCGGCACAAACGACCACCAAATTTTGCCGATGGCCCGCTACTTTCAGGGCAGCGGCATGGTCTTGCGCTTCATTGAATACATGGACGTGGGCGCGACCAACGGCTGGCGCATGGACGAGGTATTGCCCAGCGCCCAAGTGGTGCAGCGCCTTCATGCCGAACTGCCTTTGGTGCAACTTGACCCTAGCGTCGCAGGCGAAACCGCCGAACGCTGGGGCTATGCAGGCGCGGACGGGCGGCACGACCCCCGTTTGGGCGAAATTGGCGTGATCAGCAGCGTGACGCAAGCCTTTTGCGGCGATTGCAACCGCGCCCGCCTCTCCACCGAAGGCCAGTTGTACCTCTGCCTGTTCGCCACCCAAGGCCATGACCTGCGCGGCCTCATTCGGGGCACGGCCACCCATCCCACCGCCCACGACGATGCCGACCTCATCAGCGCCATTGGTGCGATTTGGCAGCAGCGCACCGACCGCTATTCCCAACTCCGCGCCAGC
>DLPA01000015.1:10845-12763 GCA_002479815.1 bacterium UBA7470
ATCGCCCCTATTACCCCTTTTTCTTCTTTTCCGCCTCAGCTTGGTGACGTGACGGGTGCAGTCTTGGCGGGTGGGCGTGGCTCGCGCATGGGCGGGGTGGACAAGGGTTTGCAGCACTTCAACGGCATTCCGCTGGCGCTGCACACCCTGCTGCGCTTGCAAATGCAGGAAGGCGAGTGGCTGGGGGCGACGCTCATCAACGCCAACCGCCATCTTGCCGCTTACGAAGCCTTTGGCGTGCCCGTCTGGCCCGACACCTTGCCCGACTACGCTGGGCCTTTGGCGGGCTTCATCACCGCGCTGCTGCATTGCGACACGCCTTGGCTGCTGACCGTCCCCTGTGACACGCCGCGCTTTCCGCTGGATTTGGCGCAACGGCTGGTGCAAGCCGTGGGCGATGAACACGCCGAGATCGCCATCGCCGCTGGCCCCGAAAACGGTGGCCCCGTTCGCACCCAGCCCGTGTTTGCGCTGCTGCCCGTGCGTTTGCTGCCCAGCTTGCAAGCCTTCACCGACGCAGGAGGCCGAAAAATCGAGGCATGGACGCAGCAACACCGCACCGCCATCGTGCCCTTTGATCGCCCGAGCGACGACCCCTTGGCCTTCAGCAATGCCAACACCTTGGCTGAACTGCACGAGTTGCAGCAAATGCAGCAAATACCGCTTTCAAAATAAGCTCAACATTCATAGCGGCTGGTACTTGATGATCTAGCGCCAGCGCCTTCTTTCATATCAAATCCATGAAACCCATTGCCGACATCATTGCCCAATTGCAAGGCTACGACCCGCAAGCCCTCAGTGCCGATGCCGTGAACGCTTTTCTGGCCGAGCTGGTGGAACCCGTCACCGAGACCGAAACCCTGCCCCTGATGCAGGCGGCGCTGCGCATCTTGGCTGCCGACATCATCTCCCCCATCAGCGTGCCCCCGCACGACAATTCGGCAATGGACGGCTACGCCTTGGACGGCAGCCAGCTTCAAACCGATAGCGCCTTGTGCTTGCGGCCTGTGGGCGCTACGGCTTTTGCGGGCAAGGCGTGGAGCGGCAGCGTGCAAGCGGGTGAATGCGTGAAGATCATGACCGGCGCGATCATGCCCGCTGGCTTGGACACCGTGGTTCCGCAAGAACTGACGCAACTGCAAGACGATGGCCGCATCCTCATCCCCGCCAAAGTGCTGCAACGTGGCGACAACCGCCGTCTGCTGGGCGAGGATTTGATGCAAGGCCAAGCCGCGTTGCGCCAAGGCCAACGCCTCACGCCTGCCGCTTTGGGATTGGCAGCGAGTTTGGGCCAGCCCACCGTCACCGTCAGACGGCGCTTGAAAGTGGCCTACTTCTCCACGGGCGACGAAATTTTGAGCCTAGGCGATGCACCCCGCGAAGGCGCGGTGTATGACAGCAACCGCTACACCGTGTTCGGAATGCTGCAACGGCTGGGCTGCGAGGTCATCGACTTGGGCGTGGTTCCCGACGAGCCTAGCCTGCTGCAAGCCGCGTTTGCAAAGGCCGCCGCGCAAGCCGATGCGGTCATCACCAGCGGCGGGGTCAGCGTGGGCGAAGCCGACCACACCAAGGCCATGATGCGCCAGCTTGCCGCAGGCGATGAGCGCAGCGGCGTGGTGTTTTGGCGCATCGCCATGCGGCCGGGTCGCCCAATGGCGGTAGGACGCATCCCCCGCCCCGTCACCATGAGCAGCAGCGCCGACACGCCCCCGCCACAAAGCCGCCACACGGTGCTGTTTGGGCTGCCGGGCAACCCTGTCGCGGTGATGGTGACGTTTTTGGCCTTCGTCCGTCCGACGCTATTAAAAATGATGGGCTGCGCGGCGTGTGCGCCCGTGCTGCTCAAGGCCAGCAGCCAAGAAGTGATGCGGAAAAAACCGGGCCGCACCGAATACCAACGCGGCATCGTCACCAC
>DLPA01000001.1 GCA_002479815.1 bacterium UBA7470
AGCAGCCCTAACTGTGGAGCCAGTGCCGGGGTCAGGGCTCGTCAACTTATCTTTCTTGCAGGCTCACGACCAGCGAGCCAGTGGCTGATACATGTGACCACGGCCACAGTCGTTCAGCCTTTCCTCGCCAACTGCTCCAACGATGCCCCTGTGGCGAAAAACGGCAGCACCGCACCAGCAGCCCGGTTCCAGGCAACCCACCAGGCGATCACCAAAAGCCTTGCCACTGCGCTTTGAGCATGACCCATTTCACGAGGTACAGCATCGTGATGGTCCCCATCAAATCCCCCAAAAACATGGCCCCCATGCTGACCACCCAATCGGAGGTGTGGCCAGCCCATCCATAAAAAAGCTGATGCAAACAAACGCTCAACAAGGCAAACACCAAGGAGACATACAACAGTTTAGGCACCGACAAACAGGTCAGCTTGTAGTCCATGTCGAGTTTTCGGTGACAGACATAACGGGCCAAATACGGTGCCAAACCCGAGATGACGCCTGCACCAACGGCTGAAATCAACGCCCCGTCAAAATGAAACAGGCTGTTCAGATAAATGGAAGCCAGTCCTACACCCACAGCCCCAGCGCCCCCAAAAATCAAGACAAACATCAACCTCAAACCACTGGGCAAATAAATCCAATGGACGCCATCGGCGATTTCCGTAAATCCGAAAAAAATTTGATTGATATTGAAAATCAGCGTGTAGGCAACGAATGTTCCAGCCACAATTTGCAAACGTTGATAAATCACAGGTCACCCAGTCGGTTGACACGCGCAACAAGGGGAAAATGCCCCAGCTTTCAAAAGCACGTGGATTTCTTCACTCCTAAATACACAAATTTAAAAAACCAAATTTATTTAATTTAAATAAACAAGTGATAAATATTTTGTGATTTCTAGACGCCATCAATCACATAAAAATAATATAACTGTGAACTGATTGTAACTGTGTTCGTTGTCGAACACAGCATGCAACTGCCTGGCCATGCCAGCAACCCAGAGATCGCCATCGGCAAGCGCGGCCGCACGACTGACAGCCCCATGCGGTGAGCACTTACCGTGCTCACCGCATGGGGCTCAAAAAGATGAAAAGAACAACCGCGCTGACTGCGTGGTCAGTGTTGCGCTCAATGGCAAAGCGCTTAAGGCCTTGCTGCTTGAAACCTGCGCTGGCCGCCTATGTATGGGTCAGGACCGAGGCGTCCGAGTTGGCACACCCCAAAGTCCTGACATGTGGGCGAGATTTCGATCAGGCGGCGCGGCGACTGAGCATCGAAAAGGGGATGGTTTTGGCTTTGGTCTGTGCCACACGCTTGGGCACCGATTGACCTGACTGGATGAACTGCGACACCAGGGTGTCGGCTTCGGCATGTGGGCCAACTCGACTGAGCTCAAACTGAAGACGTGTCTGGCGGGCCATTTGGGCCACAAAATTCTGAGGGTAGTCGCGAACAGTGAAACCACGCAACGCCATCACTTTCATGAAAGCGTTGGCCGCCTCTTCGACGGCACTCTGGTATTCCTGGGTAGCTTCTGGCGTCATGTTGACCTCGTTCTGAATGAAGTGATTCACCCCACCACAACGCAGCACCTCGCCAGAAGGCATACACCACATGTGTCAATTGTTACAAATTCGCCAAAATGCTTTCACCCGCACAGCGCCCACTGGCCAGACAGGCGGTCAACAAATACCCCCCGGTGGGCGCTTCCCAATTCAGCATCTCCCCTGCACAGTACACCCCTGGCCGCTGCAACAGCATGCCGTCAGCGTTCAAGCTGGCGGCATCCACCCCGCCGGCGGTGCTGATCGCCTCGGCCACGGGCCTGGGGCTTTTGAGCGGCACCACCAACCTTTTCAGGCATCTCGCCAAAGCCTCTGGTTGGGCCAAAGTCTCGGCCGAGCACAGTTCGTGCACCAAGCCCATCTTGACACCCTCCAGCCCCAAACGGCTTTTCAGATGGCTGGACAAACTTCGGCTACCACGCGGCCAACGCACCTGCGCCAACACCTGGTCTTGTGACTTGTCAGGCAACAAATCCAGGGTCAAATGGGCGGCGCCCTGGGCCAAGTCATCCCGCAACCAAGCCGAGGCGGCGTAAATCAGGCTGCCCTCGACCCCGGTGCCGGTGATGACAAATTCGCCTTTGCGCTCGAACCTTGCGACGCCAGCCGCCTCCTGGGCACCCAGCGCAGCGTCCACCCCGAGCACCACCGACTTGAGCGGATGGCCGGCATACCGGCTGCGAAAGTGTTCGGTCCATCCCTGCCCATCCCGCCCCAGGACATCAAAACCGCAATTGGCTGGCTTCAAGGGCGCCACGGTCACGCCATGTGCCGCCAACAGGGGCACCCAGGCGCCGTCCGAACCCAGACGCGGCCAACTGGCACCACCCAAAGCCAGCAAGGTCGCACGCGCCTGCACCCGCGTCACGCCCGCAGAGCCGGTGCACTGAAACAGCAGATGATCACCCGCCCAACCTTGCCAACGGTGACGCATGTGAAACTGCACAGGCACGCCCGACCCCGGGTGCCGCAAGCGGTGCAACCATGCCCGAAGCAATGGCGCCGCCTTCATCTCGGCTGGAAAAACCCGCCCAGAAGTCCCCACAAACGTGTCCACGCCCAAGCCCTTGGCCCAATCACGCACCGCTTGGGCATCCATTCGGTCCAGCCAATGCCCCACGAGCTGATGCTGGGCACCATAACGCTGGCGGAACACATTTGAAGACTCTGAATGTGTGAGGTTCAAGCCACCTTTGCCTGCCAACAAAAATTTGCGGCCCACAGAAGGCATGGCATCAAACAAATGAACAGATACGCCGGCTTGCGACAGCACCTGGGCAGCCATCAGGCCAGCCGGCCCACCGCCCACAATGGCCACATCGACGTTCAAGACAGTCTGATCAGATGGCGCGAAAGATGCGGGAGAAAAAGTCATGAATTTATGGGTTGGCTGCACTCACGCGACAGGCGAGCGCCATTGGATTCTGTCAAAATAGCCGCAACTTTAGCTGCATCTTCAATGTTCACAAGGAAAAGGCCATGGCCAGCGATCTGATCAAACACATTACCGACGC
>DLPA01000234.1:0-1480 GCA_002479815.1 bacterium UBA7470
TGGGTGGTGTCGATGGCGATGTCGGCACTGCCTTCGACTTGGTGGAACACGCACGCGGGCGAGCGTGCAGGCAAGCGCAAGGTCTGGCCCGGACGCAGCATCAGCGCGTAAAAGCCCAAGTTGTGTTGCACATCGGCCCCCGTGTCGGGGTTGACGTAGCAGACTTGCACCGCCTCTACATCAGGACGGTCGGCAGCTAAGGCTTGCAGCGCGGCTTTGGCATCGGCCCACGGGTAGCGCAGCATGGGATAGGGTTTGGCTTTGCGAGCAGGTTCGCGCTCGAACAAGGGTGAGGGCACGATCCCGCCGCGCACATAGGCTTGGTCGCCACGGCCTGCTTTGACTTCCTGACGCTGACCCTCCACGGCATACGAGGTTTCGGTGTAGTACACCAGCGGCAAATCCAACACGTCCAGCCACACCACGGGCGCATCGCCATCGTGACCGTGTTCGTGCCACAGCCCTGTGGGGGTGAGGATCAAATCGCCACGCTGCATGGGGCATTTTTCGCCATCGACCGTGGTGTACGCGCCTTCGCCTTCCACCACCATGCGAACGGCGTTGGGGGTGTGGCGGTGGCTGGGTGCCCACTCGCCGGGCAGCAGCAACTGCATCCCCAAATACATGGCGGCACTGGCCTGCATTTTTTCCAGACCATGCCCCGGATTGGCGAGCACCAACACCCGCCGCTCGGCCTTGTGCATGGGGGTCAACTCGCCCGCTTGCAGCAGCAAAGGGCGCAGGCTTTGGTAAGGCCAGTGCGTCGCTGCGGTTTTGCGCGTCGGCACTTTGGGTGGCAACACGGCCCGCAAACTCGGCCACAGGGGGACGAGGTTGAGCGCGGTCAATTCATCGCGGTAAGACTGGGGCAAGTCCTGTAAGCGTCCAAGTTCGTGCATGGGGGATTCCTTTAGACCATTTAAAAAATCATTAAATGCTATTTATTTGATAGCTGCTTACGCTTTATTGACAAGCAATTTTTGCTTTTTTATATAAATTCACCTCAACCCTGCTCCAAGCAATTGTGGACATTCCAGCCATAAAGCCATTCCATTGCGTCGTAAAAACGGCTTTGGCTGCGGCCCTTCCACAGGCTGTTGCGTACCAAGCGTTCCACCCCCGCCGCGTGATAGAGGCGGCCCATTTCGCGCCCCGAGAGCACGATGCGGGCGGTGCGGGTGACGCGGTTTTTTTGGTACAGCGGCAAGGCCGTATCCCAATCGTTGCCTGTGACGCGCAAGGCTTCGCCCAAGGTCACCGCATCTTCCAGCGCCATGCAAGCGCCTTGGGCCATGTACTGCGTGGTGGGATGTGCGGCATCGCCCAACATCGTGGCACGACCAAATACCCAAGTGTCTATGGGTTCACGGTCGGCTGTGGCCCAGCGTCGCCAGCTTTTGGGCAATTCGATCAACTGGCGTGCTTGGGGGCAAATGCCTTGGAAGTAGCTTTCAACTTCGGCTTTGCTGCCATCGGTCAC
>DLPA01000234.1:1571-2998 GCA_002479815.1 bacterium UBA7470
GTCACGACCACGTTGTACTGCTCGCCACCGCGCAAAGGGTAATGCACCAAATGGCACTTGGGGCCAGCCCACAAACTGGCGGCATTCCACTTCAAATCATCAGGAAAATCCGCCTTGTCCACCACGGCGCGATAGACGACATGGCCCGTCACACGCGGCGGATCGTTCACGTACTGCGCCCGCACCACCGACTTGCCGCCATCCGCCGCAATCAAGGCTTGGCCCACCCACCGTTTGCCGTGTTGGTCGATGGCGGTGACGGTTTTGGTCGCCTCGTCTTGCGCTGCTTTTTCGATGCGCGTGTTCGTGAAAAACGCCACTCGCCCGGTCTCCGTTGCGCCCTCCAGCAGCGAAGCATGAACATCGACACGGTGAATCACCGCATAGGGGTTGCCAAAGCGTTGACGAAAGGCCTCGCCCGTCTCCAAGCGCCCAATCAGACTGGCATCTAGGGCATCGTGCATCACCATGCACTCGGTATAGACGGCACGGCTGCGGGCCTTGTCGCCCACGCCCAGCGCATCAAAGGCGTGAAAGGCATTCGGCCCCAACTGAATGCCCGCCCCAATCTCGCCGATGTGGGCCGATTGTTCAAACACCTGCACCTGAAAGCCCTGTCGCACCAAGGCCAAGGCAGCGGCCAAGCCGCCAATCCCACCACCAGACACCAACACAGGCAGATCAGCCGAAGAAGTGCTCATGAAAACGCTCCAAAAAGGGTCATCCATCATCTCAATTCAATTTCTGCATTGATTTGAATTGAGATTAAGCTGCATACACATAATCAGTATACTGATGAATTGTATCGGTATCATGTGTATGCCATCAAATCAGTGTTTACCCTTAGTCTCAGCTCAGGATGTCAAGATGGACGATACCCCCGCACCGCTGCCCAATATGAACGTCTGGCCCGGCCCCTACATACGCCGTCTGCAACAAATTGCGGTGGCCTTGTTTACCGAAGAAACGCAACGCTGGACGCTCACGCCCGTGCAATACGGTGCGCTGCTGACGGTGAGCCGCCAGCCCGAGGTGGATCAACGCACCTTGGCCGAGCTGATTGGGCTGGACACCTCAACCACCGCTGGCGTGGTGGACAGGCTAGAAGCGCGAGGCTGGCTGCGCCGAGGCGCATCGCCCCACGACCGCCGCGTCAAACTCCTCACACCCACGGCAGAGGGCTTGGCCTTGCTGACCGAAGTGCAACCCTACGCACAAAGGGCACAGCAGCGCATCCTCTCGCCCTTGTCCGAGGCCGAGCAAGCCGAGTTCATGCGCCTGCTGCGGCAGTTGGTTCACACCCACGCCGACACCGCCCAAACCCCAGCCGATGGCTGGATGGACGAATGAACGATCCAATCGGTTAAACTCAGAAGTCCTCAAGCGACTGTAGCTCAGTGGATAGAGTATTGGCCTCCGAAGCCTAT
>DLPA01000177.1 GCA_002479815.1 bacterium UBA7470
GCCATGCCCCAGTGGTACCAGTGCGAGGTCTCGGTCTCGGGCGTGATGAAGTCGACCACCACGCTGTAGGCCTTCTTGTCAGACGGGGCATGAAAGCCGCCGTTGCCCGCCAAGGCCACTCCCACGTCGATCATGATGTGGCTGGGTGGCGAAAAGCGGCAAATCTGCCAGCGGTCGACCTTGGCTTGCGGGTCCAAGCCGTTGGCGCTCATGGCCATCTGCCAGAACGGCGGAGCTTGGATGCCTTCCATGAAGCGCTGGGTCATTACCTTGTTGCCATCGACCTTGGTTTCGCAAGGCGTCTCGTCGATCTCGGGCTGGCCGATGCTGGTGGAATGCACATAGGTCTCGTGCGTCAGGTCCATCAGGTTGTCGATCATCAGGCGGTAGTCGGCTTGGACGTGGTACAGACCGCCGCCATAGGCCCAGGCGGGGTTGTCGAAAAATTCGAACACCGGCATTTGCGCCTCGTCGGCCTTGTTCTGCTCGCCGGGCCAGACCCAGACGAAACCGTAGCGTTCAACGACGGCAAAAGCCTTGACCGCCGGGAAGCCGCGCACGCGCTGGCCAGGCATGTGAACTGTCTTGCCATCGGCGCCCATTTCCAGCCCGTGGTAACCGCAGCGCAAGCCGTTCTTACAGGCTTTGCCCAACGACATGGGCGCACCGCGGTGCGGGCAGAAGTCTTCGACTGCAGCGACCTTGCCGTCCACACCTTTGAAAATCGCCATCTTTTCGTTGCAGATGGTGCGGCCCAGCGGTTTGTCGCCGAGTGCTTCGAGTTCGGCCAACGAGCAGGCCACATACCATGTGTTCTTAATGAACATGTCTTTTCCTCATGCGTCGATGAAGGCTATCTTGGAGGATGATTTCAATGTCACGCGTAAAGAAAAACCCGTAAGCCATATGCCTAAGCGACACGTTCGGCTGTAAAAAACAAAGCGACAATCAGCGCATGACGCAAGAAATCACCATCACAAGACCCGACGACTGGCACCTGCACGTGCGCGATGGCGCTGCACTCAACACCGTGGTGCCCCACACCGCCGCCGAATTTGGCCGTGCCATCATCATGCCCAACCTCAAGCCACCGGTGACGACCGCCGCGCAAGCCGTGGCTTACCGCGAGCGCATTCTGGCCGCTGTGCCTGCCGGGGTGTCGTTTGAGCCGCTGATGACGCTCTACCTCACCGACAATCTGCCGCCCGATGAAATTCAACGTGCCAAAGACGCGGGCGTGGTGGCCTGCAAACTCTACCCCGCAGGCGCGACCACCAACAGCGATGCCGGCGTGACCGATCTGCGCCACACCTACCGCACCCTCGAAGCCATGCAGCGTGCGGGCCTCTTGCTGTTGGTGCATGGCGAAGTCACCAGCGCAGACATCGACTTGTTCGACCGCGAAGCCGTGTTCATCGACCAGCAACTGATGCCGCTGCGCCGCGACTTTCCCGAGCTGAAGATTGTGTTCGAGCACATCACCACCCAAGAGGCCGCGCAATACGTCGCCGAGGCCGGCCCCTACACCGCCGCCACCCTCACCGCGCACCATTTGCTCTACAACCGCAATGCCATCTTTACCGGCGGCATCCGGCCTCATTACTACTGCCTGCCGGTGCTCAAGCGCGAAACGCATCGCTTGGCCTTGGTCAAAGCCGCCACCAGTGGCAGCGACCGCTTCTTTTTGGGCACAGACAGCGCCCCCCACCCTGCCCAATTAAAAGAACACGCCACCGGCTGTGCGGGCTGCTACACCGCCCATGCAGCGATGGAACTGTACGCCTTGGCCTTTGAGCGGGCAGGCGCACTCGACAAACTCGAAGGCTTTGCCAGCCACCACGGCCCTGATTTTTACGGCCTGCCCCGCAACCAAGGCACGCTGACCTTGGTGCGCGAGTCGTGGACACCGCCCGACAGCTACCCCTTTGGGCAAGCCGTGATCAAACCCTTGGGCGGTGGCGAGGCGTTGGGCTGGCGTGTCCAAGCCTGATGGGGTGGTGGATGCACTGAGCGCCGTGGATTGGGCGCAGCCGTGGCTGGCGCCGGTGCGTGCAGCGGGTTTGCGCTGCACAGCCCACGTCACAACCACGCCCTTGGCCTGCGCCGGACGGTACGCCGCCGCCCTCCACCACGCGGCGGCAGACAGGCAGGTGCGCTTGCCCGTGCGTTTTGTCCCACAGTCGCACTTGCCCGTAGGCGAGGCTTACGAGGCCTTCATCGCCCGCACCCGCCAAGTCCCCACCCGCGACCACCTGCACGACTTGTTCAACGGCCTCGTCTGGCAACGCTGGCCCCACACCAAAGCCCAGCTCAACGCCTTGCAAGCCACCGAAATTGCGCGTGATGGCATCACCGCCCGACGCGGCCCCGTGCGCGATGCCATCACGGTATTTGATGAAAACGGTGCGGTCTTGCTCGCACCGCCGCTCTTGTGGCACGCCTTATTGCAGCGCGATTGGCAGGCGCTGTTCCTCACCCACCGCCCGCTGTGGCAAGCGCAGGCGCGGCTGGTCTTGTTCGGTCATGCCTTGATGGAGCAACTGGTGCGCCCCCGCAAAAACCTCACCGCCCACGTCTTGGTGCTGCCGCAAGTGCCCGCTGGGATGGACGTTCAGGCGCTGGACGATGGCGATGCCCACACATGGGCGCAGTGGGATGCCCACATCGCCGCCCACCTCAAAGCCGCGTGGCTGGTGGGTAAACCGCTGACACCGCTGCCCGTGCTGGGTCATCCGGGCTGGTGGCCAGACAATGAAAACCCCGCTTTTTATGCCGATACCGCCGTGTTTCGACCCGCGACACCCTCGGTCACAAGCGGGAAGAAGGCGTCTGAGAAAGCAGAGAAAATCTCGGTGGGTGCTTGAAATTTTGCGGTTCGTCTCTACTATGATGCGCCATCTTTTTGTTTTGTTTGAGGAGTTTTCATGAAACGCATTGCGTTGCTCATCCTAACCAACCTCGCGGTCATGGCCGTGTTGCTGATTTCCACGCGCTTGCTGGGGGTGGATCGGTTTTTGACCGCTCAAGGCCTCAACATCACCGCTTTGGCCGTCTTTTCTCTCATCGTGGGCTTTGCAGGGGCCTTCATCTCTTTGCTGATGAGCAAGCCGATGGCGAAATGGACGACACCGGGTCTGACCGTCATCCATCAGCCCCGCAATGCCGATGAAGCATGGATCGTGGACACCGTGCGCCGTTTTGCAGACAAGGCGCAAATCGGTATGCCCGAAGTGGCCATTTACGAAGGCGAACCCAACGCTTTTGCCACCGGCGCATTCAAAAACTCGTCCTTGGTGGCGGTCTCCACGGGCTTGCTTCAGGGCATGACGCGTGAAGAAGTGGAGGCCGTCATCGCCCACGAAGTCGCCCACGTCGCCAACGGCGACATGGTGACCATGACCTTGGTGCAAGGCGTGATGAACACCTTCGTCGTGTTTTTGAGCCGCGTGATTGGCTACGCCGTGGACAGCTTCTTGCGTCGCAACGACGAAAACAGCTCAGGCCCCGGCTTGGGCTACATGATCACCTCGTTTGTGATGGAAATTTTGCTGGGGGTCTTGGCCAGCATCATCGTCAATTGGTTCAGCCGTCAGCGTGAATTCCGCGCCGATGCTGGTGCCGCCGCCTTGATGGGGCGCAAGCAACCCATGATCAACGCCTTGGCGCGTTTGGGAGGCATGGCGCCGGGGGCCTTGCCCAAAACCGTCGCAGCGATGGGCATTGCAGGCGGCATTGGCAGTTGGTTTGCCACCCATCCTCCCCTTGAAGAACGGATCGCCGCTTTGCAGCAAGCATCATGATCAAAAGCATAGTAAAAAAAGTGAGCTGCTTACGCAAGTAATACGTGACTTCTGTCTTTTTTTATTCTTAAAAAGTCCATCTTTTTCTTATCATTTGAGGCTTCAAACGCAAAAAACCCGTTTTTCTAGGTTGAAAAACGGGTTTTTTAATGATTTTTTACAATTATCAAGATTATTTTAAGTATTAAAACAGCCAAAAACCACGCATTACTTGCGTGAGCAGCTCACTTTTTTTACTATCGTTATATACACTCATAATCCATCTTCCACGGTTGAGACACCCACAGGAGCAACAGGATGAAAAGAACCACATTCACTCACCTTTCTCGACGAGCGGCTTTGTGGCAATCACTGGCCTTGGCAGGCAGCGTGGCTGCGCTGTCGGGAGCAGTGATGGCGCAACCGGCGGCGGTATGGCCCACCCAGCCCTTGAAACTGGTGGTGGGTTTTCCGGCAGGGTCGTCGCCCGATTTGACCGCCCGCACCTTGGCCGAGCCTTTGTCGCAAGCCCTCGGTCAGCCGGTCATTATTGAAAACAAGCCCGGTGCTGGGGGCAACATCGGCGCGGCTGCCGTGGCGCAAGCGCGTGACGGGCATACCCTAGGACTGATGATCAACGGCAACCTGACCACGGCCAAACTGCTCAACCCGGCCACGCCCTACGATCCGCACCAAGACTTAGCGCCCGTGTCCTTGATTGCCACTGCGCCCTTGGTCTTGACCGCCGCACAATCCTTGCCTGCGCAAGGTGCAGCCTTGTTCTCTGCGGGCCAGCAAGCGGGCACGGCATGGAGTTACGGCTCGCCTGGCGTAGGTACGGTCGCGCACTTGGGCATGGAGTGGCTCAAGGCCCGTGCGGGCTGGGCGGCGGTTCACGTTCCCTATCCGGGCAATCCGCAAGTCATCAACGGCTTGCTGTCGGGGCAGATTCAAGTCGCCTTGTTGCCCCCGGGTTTGGTCATGCCGCAAGCCAAAGCGGGCAAACTCCACGCCGTCGGTCTGACCTCCGCAGGCCGCAGCGCGCTCGTCCCCGAAATACCGAGCTTGGTTGAAGCGGGCTTGTCAGGCTTTCAGCTTGAGATTTGGAACGCCGTGGCAGCACCCAAAACCATGCCCGACGCACATATCCAAAAAGTCGCCCATGCCCTGACCGACATCGTGCGCCGGCCCGAGATGCGGCAAAAGCTTTTCAACCAAGGCTGGCAAGTCGCAGGCACAGCCCCCGAAGGCTTGGCCCTACGCATCAAAACCGACACCGCCCAGATGAGCCACATCATCCAAAAACAGCAGCTCAAAGCGCAGTGAAGAGGCAACTTTCTTGCACATAAAGCGTGAACAGCGATGACTTTAGGAACCCCACATGGTGACGATGTACGGCATTCCGAACTGTGATTCGGTCAAAAAGGCACGTGCGCACTTGCAAGCGCAAGGCGTGGCGTTTGAGTTTGTGGACTTTAAAAAACAAGCGCCCACGGAGGACTTGTTGGCGGCGTGGGTGGCGCAAGTCGATTGGCAGGTGTTGCTCAACCGCAAAGGCACGACATGGCGGCAACTCAGTCCCGAGCAGCAGGCGCAGGCCAGCGACATAGGGGGCGCTTGTGCCTTGATGCTGCAAAAACCCAGTGTCATCAAGCGTCCGGTCATCGACTGGGGCCAAGCGCGTTTGACCGTGGGCTTTGATCCGCAAGGGTGGGGCACGCGCCTCCCCTAAAATTTAAGGTTTTGTATCGGCGCTTTCCTTGCGCCTTTTTCTTGTTGTTTTGATTTATGACCACTACCCACATTGACGGCGTATCTGTCGCCACCCAAGCCAGCGTGTATTTCGACGGCAAATGCGTCAGCCACCAGCTCACCTTTCCTGATGGCACACGCAAATCCGTCGGCGTGGTCTTGCCCGCCAGCCTGACCTTCAACACCGGCGCAGCTGAAATCATGGAATGCGTGGCCGGGTCTTGCGACTACCGTTTGGCGGGCAGCGAGGTATGGCAAAGCGCCAGCGCGGGTCAGCGTTTTTCTGTGCCCGCCAACAGCTCGTTCGACATTCGCGTGTCGGAGGCCTATCACTACATCTGCCACTTCGGTTGATGGACTTGATTTGATCCGTTTTTTAGCTCACAAGGTTTCTTACGATGGCTACCATCCTGCAACAACTCCCCAGCGGCCAGAAAGTAGGCATCGCTTTTTCTGGCGGCTTGGACACCAGCGCCGCTTTGCTGTGGATGCGTCAAAAAGGCGCAATCCCCTACGCCTACACCGCCCACTTGGGCCAGCCTGACGAGGCCGATTACGACGAGATTCCCCGCAAAGCCCTGTCTTATGGCGCGGAAAAAGCCCGCCTCATCGACTGCCGCAGCCAACTCGCTGCTGAGGGCATCGCCGCGCTGCAATGTGGCGCGTTCCACATCAGCACCGCCGGCATCACCTACTTCAACACCA
>DLPA01000157.1 GCA_002479815.1 bacterium UBA7470
CCACTGGCAAGGGCCAAGAGCAAAAAGCGCGGATCAGACCCCAATTGCCAATAGCCGGCCAACAAATGCCGCAAGTGCAAGGGCTGGCGCTGGCTCAGGTGCAGCGTCTCGGGCAAGAGTTTGTAATTGGCGATCCACAAGGCCACGCCTATGCCCGCCAGCAGCCAGAAAATGCTGTGCCAATCGGTATGCACATACAGCCAGCCGCCCACCATAGGCGCAATCGCCGGGGCAATGCCGAAGAAGATGGTGACTTGACTCATCACGTGCTGCGCCTTGGAAGGCGGATACATATCGCGGATGATGGCGCGTGAGACGATGATGCCCGCCCCTGTCGTCAAGCCTTGCAAGGCTCGAAATAAAATCAACTGCTGAATGGTTTGCGCCAAGGCGCAGGCAATGGACGTGAGCGTGAACACCGCCAAACCCCACAACACCACCGGACGACGACCCAAACTGTCGGACAAAGCGCCATGAAACAAGCTCATCAACGCAAAGCCAAACAAATACGCCGACAGCGTTTGCTGCATTTGCACAGGCGTGGCCCCCAGCGACTGCGCAATGCCTGAAAAAGCGGGCAAATAGGTGTCGATGGCAAACGGCCCCAACATGCCCAACAAGGCGAGCAATACCGCAAACGTCCATTGCGGCGCACGCCACAGGTGATGGGCATCAGGATTCATGACACAAGCGTCCTTCTTCTCGGTTTTTCTCTTCGCTGTTCTTCTTTTAATAGCCTTGGCTTTGAGCGGTGGTCAGCCACTGCGACAAACTGCCTAAGGCAAGTGGGCTGGTGCTGTTGGACAAGGCCAAGGCATAAAGCTGATCGTCTTTCACACCCACATAGGTTTGAGTCGCGGGGTAATAGCGATAGCTAAAACCATCCCCCGTCTGTGTTGCCTGAGTGGGCGGATAAATCAGGCTGGGATAGGCCGCTTCTAAATAGTTGAATACCCGCTCAGTCGCCGAGGCGGCGTTGGTGCGCAGCAACTCGCGTGCGGTGAACTGCATCAAATGAGTGGCAGTCACGCTTTCGCAGTTGGCTGGTGTCGTCCACATGGGCGTTTGACTCATCACCGACACCGCAGCCCCCAAAGGCGTACACGCCGAGGCATTCACCACACGATAATTGTTTGCCAAGCGATCCACCACGGCCATGCTGGGCGCGGTGATGCGTCCAAAGACGGTAAAGCCCCCGTTTTGAGCATCCAAATTGGCAGCGTTATCGGCCAAGTTGACAAACCACTGGTGGGTGGCACTGTCAGGATTGCCGTCTACTTTCGCCATCGCCACCGTACCGCGCAAGTTGGAGCGAGTGGCACTGAATTCATTCACCACAGGGGCATTGGTGGGAATGACTGAGATTTTGGTCGTGGCGGTGTCGCTCCAACGCAAACCACCGCCCTGCATCACAAAGCCACGCACCAGTCGGTGAAAAAAGCCACCGTCATACGCCCCTGTGCGAACATAGTTTAAAAAATTAGCCACCGTTTTGGGGGCCGCTTCATCGTACAACTCGATGTCAATCGGGCCTGCTGCTGTGCTAAAGCGCACCAAGGTGCTTGTACCGGCCGTTTGCGCCCACGCTGCCGCAGCCCCCACACTCAAGCCCAGCGCCAGACCAAGGGCAGCCACTTTTTTCAGATTAAAACGCATCACCAAAGACTCCATAGCCAGAATAATTCATCATAAATTAAAAATAAAAACCGCTGCTATGCTGATGAAATAAGCGTAAGCAGCTCACTTTTTTAAAGCACTCAACTCAGCGATTGAATCAGCCCCACATCGGGTTTTTCTAACCACGCAGCCCACTCGTCGGCCAATTGTTGGCTGGCGGATACCGCCGCATCCCACACGCGCACACGCGCCGCCAAATCTTGACCGTAGCGCGTGAAATCGGTGCGGTCGGGCAGCTTGCCGTTGGGCAATTGCGCCACCCATGCCGGATTGGGGGCCAAGACGATCATGCGGTCAAGGGCAGACGTGGGTTTGTGCCGCCATTTCAGCCCTTTGTCCAGCCAACCCGGCACAACGGTTTTTTGAAAGTGCGGATACAGCACCACCTGCCCCTGAGGCACACGGTAATGCAGATGCAGGTGGTAGTCGGTCAAACCGCCATCCCAATAGCACCCCGTGGGTGCGCCCGGAATGTCGCGCACCGGCTCCAGCACAAACGGAATGGAGCAACTCGCTTGCAAGGCGGGCATGAAGTTGTCGGCCTCCAAACGCAGGCAGCGGGTGCGAAAGTCGTGGGTGGCAAATGGAAGATTGGGGAGATCGGGGAGATTGGGCAGATCGCTCGGCCCTGACGAAAACACCACGCGCTCCAGCCACGCGCCCAAGGCCGGGCGGTGCAGCGCATTGGCAAAAAACGCCCCCGCATACCCCAACGGCGTTCGCAGCCGCCCTTCGCGTCGCAAGACATGCTGACCACGCGCGGCGATGATGTGAACCCGATAGCGGGGATGACTCAACACCTCGGGCAATCGTCCCCCAAAAAACAAAGCCAAATTCGCGCCAAACTCGGTACTGACTTGTTTTGCGGTGGGATGGGTTTGACCGGGTTCTAGCGCATAGTGTTGGTGGATGTAATCGTGCTCCAGTCGAGCAAAGGCGGCGGTGCTGTCGGACAAGCAAGCCGTTGCCATGCGCCACGCGCCAATAGAAGCCCCCACCAAGTCCACAGGCTGCGTACTTTTCGGCAACCAATCGCCAAAAATAAAGCGATCCAAGCGCCCCAGCATCAAGCCTTTAGGCCCGCCAGCGGCTCCCGCGATTGCGCCCACATGGGACGGCAACAAGCCCCCTTCGCGCTGCAACAGGGCACGCGCCTCGGGGCCAGCATAGAGGTGCAAGGCTTGCATGACATTTCCTTTATTTCAGCGTTTGAGCTTGGCAAAAGCCGCTGCCATTGCCGACTCTGCACCCGCTGCCTTGCCAGCACTTGCCGAGGCTCGTCCCATCCCGCCCCGCCCCCCCTCGCGGGCGGTGTCTTTGCCACGCGCACCACTCACAGCACTTGCAGCGGTGGGCGCATCGAGCTTCATGGTCAAGCCGATGCGTTTGCGCGGAATGTCCACCTCCACCACTTTGACTTTCACGATGTCGCCTGTCTTGACCACTTCACGCGCATCGTTGACAAATTTGTGGCTCAACTGGCTGACGTGAACCAAGCCGTCTTGATGCACACCCAAATCAACAAACGCCCCAAACTGCGCGACGTTGCTCACCGTGCCTTCCAAAATCATGCCGACTTTCAAATCCCGTATATCGGTCACGTCCTCATTCAAACGGGCAACTTTGAAATCGGGGCGTGGGTCGCGTCCGGGCTTTTCCAGCTCAATCAAAATGTCTTTGACGGTGATGACCCCAAAGGACTCATGGGCGAACAGCTCGGGTTTGAGGCCGCGCAAACGCTCGCTGCGGCCCATCAACTCGGCAATGGGTAGTCGGGTGTGCGCCAAAATGCGCTCCACCACCGGATAGGTTTCGGGGTGAACGCCTGTCATGTCCAGCGGGTTGTCGCCGCCGCGTATGCGTAAAAAGCCTGCGCTTTGTTCAAAGGTTTTCGGCCCCAAGCCTGCGACTTTGAGCAATTGCTGCCTGCTGCGAAACGCGCCATTAGATTCGCGCCAGCGCACCACCGACCGCGCCACGCTGGGCGTGAGGCCAGACACGCGACTGAGCAAGGGCACGCTGGCGGTGTTCAAATCCACCCCCACCGCGTTCACGCAATCCTCCACCACGGCATCCAGCGTGCGGGCCAACTCGCTTTGGTTGACATCGTGCTGGTATTGACCGACACCGATGCTCTTGGGGTCGATCTTCACCAGCTCGGCCAAGGGGTCTTGCAGACGGCGGGCAATGCTGGCCGCGCCGCGCAAGCTCACATCCACGTCGGGCATTTCTTGGCTGGCGTATTCGCTGGCGCTATAGACCGACGCGCCCGCCTCGCTGAC
>DLPA01000066.1 GCA_002479815.1 bacterium UBA7470
AACTGCAAGTGATCTGCAAGTGACTAGCCACGCCGTTCGCGCCGCCACTCCCACGGAGGCGTGGGGTTGCGTTTGGCCCATAGACCTTGTTTATCGCGTTGGGCTTGGGCTTCGATGGGTTTTAGGTCTTTGTCTTTGTTGTAGTTGTCATAAACCCATGCCAAGCCTCGGCGCACTTGTTCGGTATTGGCTTCTGTGTCGCCACAGGTGACGACACCGACCACGCGCTCGTAACGGTCGATGTCTTGCACTTCCACGCTGGCGTGTTTGCCAAAACACAGACCCGCCAAGGAGATGCGGGCGCGTGAGCCGTAGTCTTGTTCGGATTCGGGCGCGTCGATGTTGGCGAGCCTGATTTTTCTTTCTTGCAGCTTGGTCAAGACCACCAAGGTATCGCCGTCAGTGACGGATACCACGCGGCCTTCAAACACCTCTTTGCGTTTGATGGGTTCAGAATCAGACCAACCCAACCAACCAGCGATCAAGCTGCCGACCAAGGCGAGTAGGGATAAGAGGGTGGCAGTCACTTTTTTCAGCTGAGTGGAACGAGCAGATGAACGACTAGAGGGACGGTAAAACATCAACAATATATCCAGAAGGTGCAATCCAGCGGTTAAGAGCGGTTTCTGTGGCGAGCCAGCGGGGGGTTTTGGGCAAAGTAGCGGCTGATGCCGCGCATCAACGCATCTGCCAAGCGGTTTTGGTACGCGGGGTCTTTGAGCCGCGCTTCTTCTTCGGGGTTGCTGATGAAGGCGGTTTCGACCAAGACGCTGGGAATATCGGGCGCACGCAGCACTGCAAAGCCTGCTTGCTCCACCTTCGGTTTGTGCAGCTTGCCCACACGACCCATTTCGCCCAACAAGTTGCCGCCTAAGGACAGACTGTCGCGGATTTGGGCGGCGGTGCTCATGTCCAGCAAGGTGCGCTGCACGCTGCTGTCTTGGGCTTTGACCCCGCCCACCATGTCTGAGGCGTTTTCTTTTTGCGCCATCCATCGCGCAGCGGCACTGCTTGCGCCTTTGGTGCTCAAGGCAAAGACGCTGCCGCCTTGCGGGTTGGGCGTGAAAAACGCATCGGCATGAATGCTGATGAGCAAATCGGCCTGCACTTTGCGCGCTTTTTCGACGCGTACGTCCAGCGGGACGAAAAAGTCGGCATCCCGCGTCAAATACGCCCGCATGGGATTGCCTTTGACTTCGGCGGCATTGATGCGGTCGCGCAGGCGGCGGGCAATTTGCAGCACCACGTCTTTTTCTTGGGTTCCCCCCGGCCCGACCGCGCCCGGGTCTTCGCCGCCATGTCCGGGGTCTAGCGCAACGATGATGAGTCGGTCGGTGGCTGAGCGTTGCGAGGGCGGTGGGGACTCTCCGAAATGAGGTTCTCGATCGATGTCGGGTTTGGAGTCTGGTTTTATATCAGGTGGGGCATTTTTAGTCGGTCTAGCGCTTGTTTTAGCGGGCTCAGTTGCTTCTTTTTTTGCGATCAACTCGCCCAACGGATCAGTGGCTGAAGTCGTCTTGCTCGGGCTGGCTGGACTGCTGGGGCGTGGGGGCGTGGGCGCTGTGCTTGGTTTGGGCGAAGCTGAGGGCGTTTCTGCCATGCGCTGTGCGATCAACTCCGCCAAGGGGTCGGTGGCGTAGGTGGGGTGCAAGTCAAACACCAAGCGGTGTTGATAGGCTGCCACAGGAGCGAGCGTAAACACTTGCGGGGAGATGGGTTTTTTCAGGTCGATGACCAGCCGCACCACGTCGGCGCTGTTTTGCGCGATGCGGATGTTGGCGATGTTCGGGTCATCGGCTTGTACTTTGCCGACCAATTCTTTCAGGGTGGAGGCCAGTTGCAGGCCGCTGATGTCCACCGCAAAGCGGGGCGGATCGTCCACCATGAAGGATTTGGCCTGCAATGCGCCATCTGACTCTATCGTCACCCGTGTGTAGTCGGCAGCGGGCCAGACTCGAACGGCGACGATGCGTGCGGCATGGGCTGCTGTGGGGGCGAGCATTGCCCCGCCCAGCCACAAAACCAAGCGACCCCGCTGCATCGTTCCTCCTTGCTGGGCCGCCCAATGTATTAAAAACTCCCGTCGTTTCATGACAAACCTTGCAAACAAGCATGACCCAAAGCGGTATGGGCTTGCAGTCGAACGAGTCTAGGCGGTGCGTCGGCTGTGTCTTGCGGTGAATGCGTTTCTTGGGGCGTGATGGTCAGGGAAAGGTCAGCTTGGGGCAGGGTATCGCCTGCTTTTTCCGGCCATTCAATCAGTTTCAGCCCCGCACTGGCAAACACATCCCTAAAACCCGCGTCTTCCCACTCGCGTGGGTCGTTGAAGCGGTAGAAATCAAAGTGCCATGCGTGCCATGTGTGGCCTTCATAAAGGGCTTGGTGCGGCTCGACCACGGCATAGCTGGGGCTTTTGATGCGGCCTTGCACCCCCAGCGCACGCAGCAAATGTCGCACCAAGGTGGTTTTGCCGCTGCCCAAGTCGCCATGCAGCGTGACCAAGGCCGAGCGTAGGGCGGGATTTTGGGCCAATTGTTGTGCAAAGGTATGGGTATCGGCCTCGGTCTGCCAGCACAGATCAAGGTGGGTGGGGGGCGTGCTCTCTACAATCGGCGCAAGATGCATATTTCTCATTCAGCTTATTCCACAGATTCCATGTCGATGGGGGCAAGGACTGTACAAGAATCCTTGGCCTCAGCGGTTTCATTGTGTCAGGCTTGGGGGCTAGAGCTGGGATTTTCCCAAATTGGCGTGTCTGATGTGGATTTGTCCAGCGCCGAACCCGGTTTGTTGGCATGGTTGGCAGCAGGTTTTCATGGCGAGATGGGGTACATGGCCCAGCATGGCCTGCGCCGCGCACGCCCCGCCGAATTGCTGCCGGGAACGGTGAGTGTCATCACGGCGCGTATGGATTACTTGCGGCCTGCGGCTTCAACTGTAAGCGAATGTCAATCGCCTGCTCAATCGCTTGCGTCTGACGAGGGGGCTGCGGACTGGCGTGCCCAAGAATGGGCGAATTTGGATGCTGCCAACGGGCACATCTCGCTCTATGCGCGTGGGCGTGACTATCACAAGGTGCTGCGCTCCCGCCTGCAAAAACTGGCCGAGCGGTTGCAAACGCACTTAGGCGCACTGGGCCATCGCGTGTTCACCGATTCTGCGCCTGTGTTGGAAGCGGAGTTGGCGACGCGCAGCGGGCAGGGCTGGCGGGGCAAGCACACGCTGGTGCTCAACCGTGAAGCGGGGTCGTTTTTCTTTTTGGGCGAGATTTATGTCAACGTCGCCCTGCCGCCCACCGCGCCCGTGTCGGCCCACTGTGGCGCGTGCCAAGCCTGCATCCAAATTTGTCCGACACAGGCCATCGTCGCCCCGTATCGCTTGGACGCAAGGCGCTGCATTTCTTACTTGACCATTGAGCACGAGGGTGCGATTCCCTTGGCCTTGCGTCCCGCCATCGGCACGCGCATTTACGGCTGCGATGATTGCCAACTGGTGTGCCCGTGGAATAAGTTTGCCCAACGCAGCACTGTGCCCGATTTTGACGAGCGCAACGGCTTGCACGCCCAATCGTTAGCGACATTGCTGCAATGGTCGGAAGCAGAGTTTTTGCGCCGCACCGAAGGCAGCCCCATTCGGCGCATCGGTCATGTACGCTGGCTGCGCAATGTGTCGGTGGCGGCAGGTAATGTGTTAAGAAAAAATATATTGAATACAGAGCAAGCAAATGAATTGCGGCTGGTGTTAGAGGCCAGAAAATTGCATGATTCTTCAATCGTACAGGAGCACGTCACATGGGCATTGAGCGTTTGAACACGGTGTGGGATGTCTGGTGGGCGGGCCTCAAACGCTGGGCGTGGGGGCTGTGGCTGGCGCTGCGCCGAGGGTGGGATGTCTTGTTCACCACGGTCGAGTTGCTGGTGCTGGCCGTGTCCCCCGCCTGCCACACCGAGCAGCGGCGGGCGTGGTGGGCCAGCCATGTGTGGCAAACCACAGGCCAGCAGTTGCCGTGGTTCATCTTGCTGGCAGCTTTGATGGGGGTAGTGCTGATCCAAATCGTCGTCGTCACCGCCAGCAGCTATGGGCTGTCGCACTTTGCCCTAGAGATGGTCGTGCGCGTGCTGGTGTTGGAACTGTTGCCCTTGGTCACGGCCTTGTTTGTGGTGTTGCGGTGCAGTTTGCCTTTGACTGCCGATTTGTCGGAGCAATTGCTGCATCAAGATCATGAGGAAACCACCGCCAAAACGCCCATGATGCAATCCTTGCGCTGGCTGGCCGATGAGGTCATGCCCCGTGCGTGGGCGGCGGTGTTTTCGGTGTGGCTCTTGACCGCCATCAGTGTGGTCTTGGCCTTGGTGTTGGCCTATGTGCTGAGTTATGGCGTGACCCTGTGGGGCGTGGAGAATTACAGCGTGATGGTGGGGCGCGTGTTCAGTCCCTCTATCAGCTTGGTGTTTGTGCTCAAGGTCTTGGCGTTCAGCATTGCGGTGGGGGTCGTGCCGATGGCGAGTTTGAGCGTGCAAGCCCAATGGGCTGCCGCCCAAGGCGAGGCGGTTTCATGGTCGGGCTTGGAGCTGCAAGGGCTGGTTCGGATGACGGGAGTGCTGCTGATGGTGGAACTCTTATCCTTGATGGGCAACTATTACGCTTGAATGAGGCTAGAAACGCCTACAACGCCTACAACGCCTGCAATGCCTGAATATTTGAAAGACTTTCCCCCTATGAATCCGAACGATGAAGTTCATGATCCTGATTTACCCTCTTTGGCCGCTTTAAGGCGCAGGGCGCGGTGGTTGTTGATTTTGATGCTCCTGCTGTTGAGCAGCGCCACTTTGTATTTGTTGTACGCGCGGGGCGTGTTTGAGCCTAAACATACCGTGATTTTGGTGACGGACGATGCCGAGGGCGCAGTCGTCGGCATGGACATGACGTTTGCGGGCTTTCCTATGGGGCGGGTCGAGCGCATCAGCCTCAGCCCCGATGGGCAAGCCCGTTTGCTGGTGTCCGTGCCGCGCAAGAACGCGCATTGGCTGCGTACCAGCAGCGTGGTGACGATGGAACGCAGCTTGGTGGGCGGTACGCGCTTGCGGGTGTATTCGGGGGTGTTGACCGATCCCCCTTTGCGCAACGGGGCCGAGCTGCAAGTGCTGCGCGGCGATGCGTTAGCTGACATTCCAAAGCTGGTCACGGCGGTGCGCGAGGTTTTGGACAACGCCTTGGCGCTGACGGGGCCGGAAAGCACGCTGGCGCAAACCCTCGCCAACGCCGCCAAAACCACAGGCCGCTTGCAAGAGCGACATGGGGCGCTGGGCATTTTGCTGGGCAACGATGGTGATGTGGCCCGCTTCATGGACACCTTGAACAAAACCCAAACCCTGTTGACGCAGTTGAACACCGTGGCCCAACGCTCCAATACTGTCATCGACCGCACCAATTCCTTGGTGGCACGCGCTGATGAGAAGCTGTTTGGCGATCAAGGCTTGAGCGAGGAAGCCCGCCAAATCGCCCGCCAGAGCCAAGGCGTGGTGGCGGAGTTGCAGCGTACCGTCCAACAAGCCCAAGGCACGTTGAACAAGGTGGATGATTTATTGAGCGATGCCAAAGTCGTCACCGGCCAAACCAAAGATGCCACTGCCGACTTGCTGGCTTTGCGGGCCGAGGTGGAGGGCAGCTTGCGCCGCGTGCAAAGCCTCATCAACGACATGCAGCGCCGCTGGCCCTTCAGCCGCGAGGCGGAGGTGCAGTTGCCATGAATACCATGATCGGCATGAATTTTCAAAAACGGGAGCTGCTCGTGCTTTTTTCTCAGGCACTAGAGCTGAAAAGAGTACTGAAACGAGTGACTGTACTGGCCAGCAGTGCCGTGTTGCTGGCGTGCAGCTCTGCGCCCCCTGCGCCTGAATGGAAGCTCCAAGCCCGTGATGCCACCGAACGCGCCACGGCTGCCTACCTGAGCGGTCAGTCGCGGGTGGCGCAAGCCGAATGGCTGAAGGCCAAGCAAGAGGCCAGCCGCACTGCCCAACCCGAGCAGGTCGCCCGAGTCATCTTGGCCCAATGTGCGCTGCGTCTGGCGAGTTTGGAGATGGGGGCATGCGAGGAATTGACCCCACTCGTGCCCGATCTCAGTCCGTCCTTGCGGGCGTATCACCGCTACTTGCAAGGGCAAATCACCGCCGCCGATCTGCCACTGTTGCCGCCAGCGCACCAAGCGGTAGCGCAGCGGCTGCTGGCGCAAACGGAGGTGGCTTCCGTGATTCAGGCCATGCCCGATCCTGTTTCTAAACTGGTGGCGGCGGCTGTGGCGCTGCAAAGCACACAGGCGCAACCCAGCTTGTTGGTCTTGGGGGTGGACACCGCCTCACAACAAGGCTGGTCGCGCCCTGTGTTGGCATGGCTAGGCACGTACAAGCGGTGGGCCGAACAAACCGGACAAACCCAGCTGGCCGAGCAGCTTCAACGGCGTATAGATGTGGTATTAAAACCATAGTAAAAAAAGTGAGCTGCTCATGCAAGAAATACGTGCTATTTAGCGTATTTTAGTTAAAAAAACGATCTGAATTATTTAAAAAATCGTTCCCAAATCCGTTTTTTCAATGAAAAAAAGCGTGTTGGGGTGCTGTGGGAGATATTTTTTCTATAAAAGAAGCTTATTTTTATAAGAAAAAAGGCTATAAATGGCGATTTGGTTGCGTGAGCAGCTCACTTTTTTTGCTCTGATTTTATAGAGTATTGAATGCGCTGCTACACCAAAACGTCATGGCCTGCCGCCGGTGGCTTGCTGCCGTATCAACGCAAAGGATGGGCGTGTACAGGCCATGGGGAGCGGAAAAATCCATCCACCATCTCTGACGTCACGGCCTCCAGAGAACTGGGCTGCCAACGGGGTTGATGGTCTTTGTCAATCGCTAATGCGCGGATTCCTTCGACAGTTTCACTCTCTTTGGCCGACCGGCCCAAGTGCTGGGGGTGAAAGCAATGGCGCACCATGTCACGCTCCATGCGCAACTCATCCACCAAACTCATGGATCGGGCGCGACGAATCTGCTCCAGCACGACCTTCAGCATCAGTGGCGAACGCTGGTGCAAAAGGGCCAGGGTTTGTTGTGCAAAGGGCGCTGCATCTTCGGCCAAGGCAGACAGGATGTCGTGTACGGTAGGCAGTGAAAAGCAGCGGTCAATCAAGGCCCTGGCGTTTTTATACTGCCCGTTGGGAGCTGTCAATTTGGCATTGACCAAGTGCTCGACCGCGTTGCTGCTCTCAAAAGGTGTATTCAACAGCGCCGTCCAAAGGGTAGGCAGGCGACCCGGTTCTAAGCAGCCGTCGGCCAAACCCCAAGCCACTGCGTCCCCCGCCTCGATGGTTTGACCCGTCAACGCCAGCCACTCACCCACACGGCCTGGGCACCGGCTCAAAAAGAAGCCACCCCCAACGTCGGGAAACAAACCGATCCCAGTTTCTGGCATGGCCATTTTGGTTCGTGGCGTTACGACACGCACACTGGCCCCTTGGCTGATCCCCATTCCTCCCCCCATCACAATCCCATCCATGAACGCAATGTACGGTTTGGGGTAGGTGTGAATCAGGTGATTGAGACGGTACTCTTCTGTAAAGAAGTCCTCTAACTCAGGCGCACCCTGATGAGCTGCTTGATGAAAAAACCGAATATCCCCACCGGCGCAAAAAGAGCCAAACGGCCCCTCCTTGTTCGAGCCGCGAATGGCCACTGCCAGTACATCAGGGTCTTCGCGCCACGCCAATAAACAAGTGGTCAAGGCACGAATCATGTCCAAGGACAAGGCATTGAGTGCCTGTGGACGACTCAAGGTGATGCACCCTACACGCCCTGGACATTCAATCTGCACATGAGGAGAGTCTGTGCGAATTTCAGAAGCAGACAAAGCAGTCATGGTAATGGGCTAAGAAATGAAGCAAAGAGATGAACAAAATGAGCGCGGCCAAGCAGACGAATGCACGTGCACCTCTTTTTAG
Organism: bacterium UBA7470; assembly: GCA_002479815.1. GTDB lineage: Bacteria > Pseudomonadota > Gammaproteobacteria > Burkholderiales > Burkholderiaceae_C > UBA2334. The sequence continues at coordinate 7,988 of DLPA01000066.1, forward strand.
CCCACCGCCTCGCATCATGCCACGTTGTCATGCGACGCCAACGCATGGGTCTGTGCCTGCACTTGTCGCTCCCGCCATGCCAGCCATTCGTTGATGACCAACGCACTCATCACCAAGCTTGCACCGGTAAAGACGTCTGCGCTGGGTTGTTCACCCGCCCCAATCCACGCCAACAGCGTGCCGAACAGCACTTCAAGTAAGGCCAGTAAGGACACTTCTGGTGCAGACAACACCCGCGCACAGACCACCGAAAGCACACAAGGAATGGCCAGTTGTAGTGCTCCCAACCCCGCCAATAAGGCCAAATCATGCCCACTCGCACGGAAAGGCCAAGCCAACGGCAACACCACTAAACTGGAAATCAACGCACCCAACAATACCGCAGGCACTAAGTCCACAGGATGCCCAGCGTTTTTGATTCGTTGATGTTGTACCAAAGTCCAATTGATTGCACCGGCCACAGGTACGGCAAACGCCACCAGGTTCCCCCAAAAATGACCGCTGTCCACTTGCTTGGCAAACATCCACCCTATGCCTAGTCCTGCCACCATCATGGCCGTCCAAGTTCTCAAGGCCAGTCGTTGCCCTGTCAACGCACGAGAAACCAAAGCCGTTAATAAAGGCCCCGCTGCCAGCGTCACCAGCACATTTGCCACCGTTGTCAAGGTGAGTGCAACCATAAATGCGGTGAACATGACAGCCCAACACGCACCCGATAACCATAATATGCCACCCGCTCGGCCCATGCGCCGCCACACATCACGTCCTTGCCAAAGAGGCAGCAGGACACACAGCGTCAAAAAAGTAAAGAAGCTGCGCCAGAATGTGATCTCAAAAGCGCGTGCGGCATCCAAATGACGAGTGACCACCCCAGCGGTGGCCCATAACAGCGTGACCACAACCATCAGCATCACAGCTTGATCATGAGAAAGCTGGTTTTTCATACGGCGAGCACCTTTAGAACAACAAAAATTGATTATTAAACCTAGCTTACAAATAATAGATTCATAATGAAAGGAAACTGAAAGCATCAATGCTTAAAAGCTTAATTGGCTGTAAACCTACGCCTGTAGGATTTTTTTGACAATACATCATTCTTTTTTGAGACACGATGTGACCTGAGTGACAAGCAGTGCGCTGCGAGGAGTTATAACCGCATGTGGAATTTTTTAGGTTTTTTACGCAAACCTGACAGCAATAGTGAAGCAGTTTCAGCTGAAATAAATGCGGACCCTCGGTCTTTCTTTGTTCACAGCGGCTTTGCAGCAGGACCTCAGTCTTCCTTCGCGAACAGTGGATTCGCAGCGAGCAGTTTCGCACCCCGAAACAACGACTCGAACAACGTCGATCCTGCCGCGACCTACAGAGAACTGGTCAAAACGATGTATCGAGACACCATACGAATGGCTGGTATTCCGAAAAATTGGCTCACCTGTGAAGTGCTGACCATGACTGAGGCTGGCAAAGCCAGGTTTCATATTCAGTTTGTCGTACGGCAGTGGGATCAAGAATTTTTGGATTATCTACCCGCTTTTCAGAAAACCTTTCTTGACCGTGTGCAGCGTTTCAGTCCTGCACTGACCGAGCGAATTTGCGCGGTTGCATGGCGTTTTTCATCCAACTGTGGTTGCAGCCTCCTCACGCTTCCCCCTGCAGGATATTGGTCCGACAGCGCGCGACAAGCGCGCGCACTGGCCCGTGAGCAACGCGAGGTAGAAGCGCTGCTGAGTCAGCGTACGCAGGCACACAAGTCTGACGCTCACTTCGGATTTCAGGACACCCGCCCTATGATGCTCCCACCGCACGCCAACGACAGACGTTAATCAAAAAAGCCTTCTTCCATCTCCAGAAAGAAGGCCTTTAATAGATTGAAAACTCACACCCCTTCGCGACTGGCGCGTTTGCGTTCATGCTCTTTCAGGTGACGCTTGCGCAAGCGTATGCTTTTTGGGGTGATCTCGACCAACTCGTCATCGTCGATGAATTCAACTCCGTACTCCAGTGTCAAGTCAATCGGAGGGGTGATTTTGATCGCATCCTCTTTCCCTGAGACGCGGAAGTTGGTGAGCTGCTTGGTGCGTGTCGCATTGACCACCAAATCATTGTCGCGGCTGTGAATGCCGACAATCATGCCTTCATAGACAGGATCGCCTGCGCGGACAAACATACGGCCTCTGTCGTCTAATTTTCCTAGGGCGTAAGTGAAAATCTCACCATCGTCCATCGAGATCAAGACCCCATTTTTACGGCCACCGATCTCGCCTTTGTGCGCTTCGTAGCAATCAAAAATGTTGGAGATCAAGCCAGAGCCACGGGTCAGGTTCAAAAATTCATTGGAGAAACCGATCAAGCCTCGTGCAGGAATGCGGTACTCTAAACGCACACGACCACGACCGTCGGGGTCCATATTGACCAATTCGCCTTTGCGCTCGCCCAAGGCTTGCATCACCGCCCCTTGGTGCTGCTCTTCAATGTCCGCTGTCACCAATTCGATAGGTTCATGGCGCTCGCCACCTTCTTCTTTGAACACCACTCGGGGTTTAGACACTGCCAGTTCGTAGCCTTCGCGGCGCATGTTCTCCAGCAAAATCGTCAAGTGCAATTCGCCACGGCCTGAGACTTCAAAAATACCGTCCTCATCCGTTTCACGTACACGCAAAGCGACGTTGGACTGCAATTCTTTTTGCAAGCGATCCCAAATTTGGCGGCTGGTGACATACTTGCCTTCGCGTCCCGCCAAAGGACTGGTATTGACGCAAAAATTCATGGTCAGCGTTGGCTCATCCACTTTGAGCATGGGCAAAGGCTGGGGATTACTGGGGTCTGTGACGGTCACCCCGATACCGATTTGCTCAATGCCGTTGATGAGGACGATGTGGCCTGGCCCTGCCTCGGCGGCTTGAACACGATCCAAGCCTTCAAAGGTCAGCACTTGGTTGATGCGACCTTTGTATGATTTGCCTTCAGCACCTTCCATGACCAACACGTCCATACCCGGCTTGACCGTGCCCGCGTTGACGCGCCCCACACCAATCCGGCCGACGAACGTGGAATAGTCCAGCGATGAAATTTGCAATTGCAAGGGCGCATCCGGGTCGCCTTGGTGAGCGGGTACATGGCGCAACACCGTTTCAAACAGGGCGGTCATGTCTGGCCCCCATTGCGCCCCAGGCTCACCTTCTTCTAAAGAAGTCCATCCATTCAAGCCCGAGGCATAGACCACAGGAAAATCAAGCTGCTCGTCGTTGGCCCCTAGCTTGTCAAACAAATCAAAAGCGGCGTTGATGACTTTGTCGGGCGCGGCACCGGGCTTATCGACTTTGTTCACCACCACGATGGGTTTTAAACCCAAGGCCAAGGCTTTTTTCGTCACAAAACGGGTTTGTGGCATGGGCCCTTCTTGTGCGTCGATCAAAAGCACTACGCCATCGACCATGGACAAAGCGCGCTCCACCTCGCCGCCAAAGTCCGCGTGGCCAGGGGTGTCCACGATGTTGATGTGTGTGCCTTTCCAACTCACCGCACAGTTCTTCGCCAAGATGGTGATACCACGCTCTTTTTCGATGGCGTTGCTGTCCATCACGCAATCCACCACTTTTTCGTGGTCTTCAAAGGTGCCGCTTTGACGCAACAACTGATCAACCAACGTGGTTTTACCGTGGTCAACGTGGGCAATGATCGCAATGTTACGTATCTGTTTTTGACTCATACACAGTCCTAATGGTCTTTAAATTCAAAATCTTTAATCCAAGTCAGCACAACAATTCATGTTTTTGCTGTGTTTTGACTTCCTCAAACTCGGTTCCACTCAATAGGCGGACGGGAATCAATGCACCGTTTTCAATATGCGCTGTTCCCAGCAATGTATGACATCGGTCAAACACGGCCACCTCAGTCGCATTCGGCGCGGTGATTCGGCGACGCATTCCGCGCAAAAAAAACGGGATATCTTCGTCTTGTAATGTGACATCCACATGATGAGACAGCAGCGCTTCAACGGGGTGTAGATAAGCCAGACGCTGCGCCTCATTCATGGCTTCCAACGCCATCAGCGTGACGCACTGCGCTTCGCCAAATAACCCTGTTTGGACTCGACGCAAAGTCAATAAGTGACCCACAGTACCCAGAGCGCGAGCAATATCTTCACCCAATGTACGTATGTACGTCCCTTTGCTACATGAAGCCTCAAATTCAATATCAGTTTTCGCCTTACTGTCTGGCGTAAATGCCATCTTTAGATCAAATATTTCAATCTCTCGGGCCACTCGCTCCACCACTTCACCAGCTCTAGCATATACATACAGTGGTTTCCCATCTTTTTTCAAAGCCGAATACATGGGCGGAACTTGTTGTTGTGTCCCAGTCAGTTGCATAGCAACACGCTGCAAATCAGATTCTGAGTATGCGGGTACTGATGCTGTCGCCACAACGCCACCTTCAGTATCGCCAGTGCTGGTGGCTTCGCCCAAACGCAAGGTAGCTCGGTAGCGTTTGTTTGCGTCCAGATGTTGCTGGCTGAATTTGGTTGCCGCGCCAAAGCACAGGGGCAGTACCCCTGTTGCCAAAGGGTCTAAAGTACCCGTATGGCCTGCTTTTTCAGCTCGCAGCAACCATTTGACTTTTTGCAAAGCCTGGTTACTGGACAAGCCCAGTGGTTTATCTAGCAGCAGCACGCCATGCACAGGGCGGCGCTGCACCCGTGTGCGTGGCGCGTTCATGTCTATCAGTCGTCCTTAGCCCGTGTGGCTACGGCCTTGGCAATCAAAGCGTTCATGTCTGCCGCCCGTTCGGTCGTACGATCAAAATGGAAATGCAGCGTTGGAACGGTGTGAATGTGCAAACGTTTGAATAACCCATTGCGTAAAAAACCAGCCGCTTGGTTGAGTGCCGCTTCAGTCTCTTCAGGATTACCGATCAATAAGCTGAAATACACCTTGGCATGTGCGTAGTCGGGTGTCACCTCGACAGAGTTCACAGTGACCATTCCCACGCGAGGATCTTTCAGTTCACGGGCAATCAACTCCGTCAAATCACGCTGGATTTGGTCAGCGACACGATAGCCTCGGTTGGGAACAGACGACTTTTTCATCACAGCTTACGGGCAATCTCTTTGATTTCAAAGAATTCCAAGAAGTCACCTTCTTTGATGTCATTGTAATTTTTGAGCTTGACACCACACTCGAAGCCTTCTTTCACTTCTCGAACATCATCTTTATGACGTTTCAGCGAATCCAGCTCACCAGTGTAGATGACGACGTTCTCGCGTAATAAACGGAAGTGAGAGTTACGTGTCACTTGACCAGAAGTCACCATACAGCCAGCTACTGTGCCAATTTTTGAGGCGACAAACACAGTACGAATCTCAGCCATACCGATGATTTCTTCACGGCGCTCAGGCGCTAACAGGCCTGACATGGCTGCCTTCACATCATCAATCACCTCATACAAAATATCGTAGTAACGAATATCAACGCCATTGCCCTCAGCAAGCTTGCGAGCACCCGCATCGGCGCGGGTATTAAACCCAACAACAACTGCCTTAGAAGCAATCGCTAAGTTAATGTCGGTTTCACTGATACCGCCGACACCTGCAAACACCATTTGTACGCGAACTTCCTCGGTAGAAAGTTTAAGCAATGCCGCAGACAAAGCCTCTTGCGAACCTTGCACATCAGCCTTCAAAATAATAGGCAGAGTTTTGACCTCACCTGCAGTCATATCGGAGAACACATTTTCCAACTTAGCGGCTTGCTGTTTGGCCAGCTTGGTATTGCGGAACTTACCGGCGCGATAGGTCGCAATCTCACGGGCACGACGCTCGTCGGCCAACACCATGAACTCATCTCCAGCATGTGGCACTTCAGTCAACCCCTGAATTTCCACAGGAATAGATGGGCCTGCTGCTTTGGCAGCGCGTCCGTTTTCGTCGAGCATGGCGCGAACACGACCATAAGTTTGGCCTGCTAACACCACATCACCAGTTTTCAAGGTGCCTGACTGAACCAACACAGTCGCCACTGGGCCGCGACCTTTATCCAAACGTGCTTCAATCACCAAACCTTTGGCCATTGCATCCACAGGAGCTTTCAGCTCTAAAACCTCAGCTTGCAGCAGCACGTTTTCTAAAAGCTCGTCAATGCCTTTCCCTGTTTTTGCAGATACAGGAACAAAAGGAGAATCGCCACCAAACTCTTCAGGAACGACTTCTTCTCCCACCAACTCGCTTTTCACACGCTCTAAGTTGGCATCAGGCTTATCAATTTTGTTGATGGCAACGACAATAGGTACTTTTGCAGCCTTGGCATGACGAATCGCCTCCTTGGTTTGAGGCATCACACCGTCATCAGCTGCCACCACCAAAATCACAATATCAGTGGCCTGAGCACCACGGGCACGCATGGCAGTGAATGCTTCGTGGCCTGGGGTATCCAAAAACGAGATCATGCCTCGCGGAGTTTCTACGTGATAAGCGCCTATGTGCTGAGTAATGCCCCCAGCTTCACCAGCGGCCACTTTGGCGCGGCGAATGTAATCCAGTAAAGAGGTTTTGCCATGGTCAACGTGGCCCATCACGGTGACCACAGGTGCACGAGATAAGGCTTGACCCGCTTGTTGCGATAACACCTCTTCATCGGTAAAGGCCTCAGGATCGTCCAATGCAGCTTGTACGGCCTTGTGCCCTAATTCCTCCACCACAATCATGGCGGTGTCCTGATCCAGCGGCTGATTGATGGTGACCATTTGTCCCAACTTCATCAACTGCTTGATAACTTCAGAAGACTTTAAACTCATCTTATGAGCCAGTTCACCCACGGTGATGGTTTCAGGTACGTGAATTTCCAGAACTTTTGCTTCAACAGCCTGAGTAAAACTTGTATCACGACCATCGTTTCGCCCATCGCGTTTACCACCCTTGGGGCCCGTACGCCAACTGTTGCGACCATTGGGTGCTGAATCTGCTGCACCGCGTGTTTTTATTTCTTTTTTCTTGACTTGCTCTTCTTTCCAAGAAGAAGACAAGTTCTCAGATTTAACTTCTCGACGTCCTGTTGGCGACGATGTGGACGATGCAGGGGGTGCTGTTTGACCTGTCGCCTGATGACCACTAGGTGCTGCAGCATTTTTATTGGCAGCGACGGATGCTGGCGAGGGTGTCCCTGCTGGCTTATGAAGTGTTCCCTTCAGCGATGAAGCCTTCGTATCGCTTGCAGTTGCGACTGCATTGGTTTTTATATCAGGCGTAACACTTTTTTCTGGCTTTTTAGCAACTAAAACTTTTTTAGGTGCGGCCATCATTTGTCGAATGGCAGCAGCCTCTGCTTCCGCTTTACGGCGACGTTCTTGCTGCAAATCTCTTGCCTTCGCCTCTTCAGCAGCTTTATCTGCTGTAACTTTTGCAAGATTCACTTTGTCATCAGCAACTGGCTTGGCTTGCACCGTCGCAGCTCTTACTGCTACTGCAGTCTTGTTATTCATGGTTTGTTCTTGAATCAACTTGGATTTTTCAGAAGATCCCCCACTACCTCTGTGAAGACTGCTGGGTTGAACAGGTACATTTTTGTTCACGGAAGAACGTTGTTGATGGGATAAGGAAGGTGGCTTGGACGACACTGCTTGAGATGATTTTTGGGCTTGCGCAACGCTCTGTTGCCGAGCATCTTCTTCCCGTTGTAAGGCCAAGCGACGTTCTTGTTCCAAGCGTTCGCGTTCGGCTGCCTCTTGGGCTAAGCGGTGTCGCTCACGTTCTGCAGCCTCTTCTTGGGCTTGACGCTCCAAACGAGCGCGCTCTTCTGCTTGGCGTTGTAACTCCATCATCTGGCGCTGTGCTTCTTCTGCGGCCTGTCGTGCCTGCTCTGCTGCTTTTTCCTGCGCCAAACGGTCCGATTCTGCGGTTTGCTGTCGATCTGTCTGTAGGGGTGTCGTGATCAGAGCGTCCGCTGATGGCGATGCCGTATCGGTCAGCGGCAATGCAGGAGTCGTCTCTCCAGTGGTCAATTCGGTTGAAACGGGTGATGACACATCTTCATCTCGTTTCACGAAAACCCTTGCTTTTTTGACTTGTACTTGAATGGTACGTGCACGGCCAGAAGCATCTGCCTGCTTGATTTCACTGGTCGATTTTTTGGTCAATACAATGCGCTTTTTCTCGTCGGTAGTACCGTGACTCGCTTTTAAGTACACAAGCAGTTTCTGTTTGTCACTTTCAGAGACAGGATCAGCGCCAGAAGACTTAGGCACGCCTGCGCTTGCCAATTGTTCAAGCAAGGTATGTGTGGGTTTGTGCAGCTCTATCGCCAACTCTGCAACGCTGATACTGTTCATCTTAGGTACTCTCCTTGTGCCTTGTAGGATCAGGACTGCGTACTGGTGTCGGATATGAACCAGTGCGCCCGCGCCCGCATGATCAAATCGGTCGCATCTTCTGGAGACTGCGCTGTGATAGCAGTCAGTTCGTCAATGGCTAGGTCGGCTAAGTCATCACGAGTTTGGATACCTGCTGTGGCCAATTTAGATATCAACTCTGAAGTCATGCCTTCAAGATTGCGCAGATCGTTGGAAAGAAGATCGTCCACACTTTCTTCTTTGGCCAGTTCCAACGTCAGCAGTGCGTTTTTCGCTCGGCTGCGCAGCTCATTTACAGTTTCTTCATCGAAAGCTTCTATGGCCAGCATCTCTTGTAAGGGCACGTAGGCAACTTCTTCCAGCGTACTAAAGCCCTCATCGATCAGAATGTCGGCGATTTCCTCGTCGACATCAAGCTTGGTCATGAACAGCTCCCGAACGATGCCTGCTTCTTGGGCTTGTTTTTGTGCAGATTCATCGGCAGTCATGATGTTGATTCGCCATCCTGTCAGTTCAGAGGCGAGACGAACGTTTTGTCCTCCTCGACCAATGGCGATCGCCAGATTTTCTTCGTCCACCACCACATCCATGGCGTGCCGCTCTTCTTCGACCACAATTGACTGCACGTTTGCTGGTGCCAAAGCCCCGATCACAAATTGTGCAGGATCCTCGCTCCACAACACAATATCTACACGTTCGCCAGCCAGTTCGGCTGTGACGCCGTTGACGCGAGAACCACGTACACCAACACACGTCCCAATTGGGTCCACCCGCTTGTCGGTTGAGACGACGGCAATTTTTGCCCTGGATCCAGCGTCCCGGGCACAAGATTTGATTTCTAACAGGCCTTGTTCGATCTCTGGTACTTCTTGACGGAACAACTCGACCATAAATTCTGGTGCGGAGCGCGACAGCAAAATGGGTGCACCACGCAACGCCAAATCAACCTCCATGATCATGGAGCGAACACGATCGCCTGTTCTGAAATTCTCTTTGGGGATCATTTCAGAGCGTTTCAAACGTCCTTCAACGCGTCCACTTTCAATGATCAGGTCACCTTTGTCTACGCGCTTGACAGTGCCGACGAAAATACGGTCTCCGCGAGACATGAAGTCATTGAGAAGCATTTCGCGTTCAGCATCACGAATGCGTTGCAAGATAACTTGCTTGGCTGCCATCGCACCGATGCGACCAATCGGCAGACTCTCGATCGGTTTTTCAATGTAATCGCCGAGTTCGATGTCTGCAATCTCATCGCGCGCGTCAGTCAGTAGTTCTTCTGCTTCTGGGTTCTGCAATCCAGCTTCGTCTGGGACGACCAGCCACCGACGATAAGTTTCATAATCACCGCTATCACGGTCAATATGCACACGAATATCCACATCACCAACATATAGTTTTTTTGTGGCTGATGCGAGGGCTGACTCAACTGCAGAAAACACCACCGTCCGCTCTACGTTTTTTTCGCGGGAGATGGCTTCGACCAACATCAAGAGTTCACGGTTCATTGCGCGGGCCAGCCTTTCTTTTTTTCTTGCATCGACAAAGGAAATGGTTGTGAATGGAGATCGACCAAAAAGGCCTGTGAGTTTGTTTCAATTCGTGACATCAGGAGAAAATGGATCCGTCAGCAGTTGTTGGGGGGTGTGTTCATCCAAATGGACTTTGGATTTACGCCCTTTGAAGTTCACGATAGGAGCTAAGCGTGCTTCCCGTACCTCAGACAAAGAAAATTGCATGGCTTTCAAAGGGGCGGGTGTTCTTTTCTTGCTTACACGCTGCCCTGGCTTGGGCAGTGGTTCGTCGCTCCAAACAATTTGCCATAGACCGGGTGACGCGCCAGACTCAAGCGTACCTCTGAATTTCTTACGATTTGCCGCTATTCCAGAATCAGTCACCCCAATTGGTGCTTTTAAGGTGACGTCGATTTCATGTCCTAGAAAGCGCTGACAATCTTGATCGTGCCGGAGTAGGCGATCAATTCCTGGAGAGCCTACCTCTAATCTTGTGTAGTCGACGTTCTCGACTTCAAGCAAAAATTGCAATTGCCGTGTGACAACTTCACAGTCTTCGACTGTGATAAATTGTTCTTCTTGATTGGCAATATAAGGCACATCTATTGTGATGCGCAACAACCCTGCAGCAGAACGCTCAATCTCGACCAGATCAAAACCTAAACCCGATACCGTTTGCTCAACAGATGATTGCCACGCCATAAGTAAAGTTTGCCCCAATGCAATGCTTTGTGAAATCCACCAAAAGTAAAACGCCAAAAAAAATGGGCGGTTTGTACCCGCCCACTTGGTCGCGAAGCCGACATTCTACCTTGTTCGAATGAGGTTTGAGTACTAAAACATGACATTCAAACGGCTAATACCCATTGAATGATGTTTTTCGCAACAAAGCCTAACATTCCAAAAGACAAGACGATAAATAGAATAAAGGTTCCAAATTTTCCAGCTTTAGATTCACGAGCAAGGTTAAAAACTATAAACAGCATGTACAAAATGAAAGCTGTGATCCCTACTGACAAACCAAACTGAGCAATTTGACCTTCTGTGTAGCCAAAAACGGTGTTTTGCATGGTGAAAAACAGATTAAAGTCAGCATCTGTGGGGTCACAAGCTTGAGACAGGGTTGTGCTTAAAGCCGTACCAATCCAAATGCAGCGAACGCAAAATCGTTTCAGGTCTTGGGGAAGAGGGAACAGAAGCAGATGTGATGACAGACCAATTCATAAGATTCGTGCGCTGTTAATTTGGGTGCATTCCGTGCGTGTCACATTCATGGCGTATGTGTATCAAACGTAGGTTATTCTCTGCCTGTAGAAACGGTCTCTACCAGCATGCGAGTATAGGGACTTTGAGGCTGCGTCAGCACCTGATGCACCTCACCCACTTCCACCATCTGCCCTGCTTGCAACACCACGACCTGATGCGCCATGGCCTGCACCACCGCCATGTCGTGGGTGATGAGCAGATAGCTCAACCCCCGCTCGCGTTGCAAGCCTTGCAGCAAACGCAGCACCTGCTGCTGTACAGTGACATCCAAGGCACTGGTCGGCTCGTCCAAGATCAAGACTTCAGGATCGACGATCAGCGCCCGAGCAATCGCCAAGCGTTGCCGCTGCCCCCCTGAAAACTGATGCGGATAACGCTGCAACATCGCTTGTGCTTCAACTTCTGTCACTGAAGTAGCCAATAAACCCACTTCCTGCAAGACCTGCACCACACGCGCACGGCGTTGGCTGGCCGAGAGTTCAGGCGCGTGAACCTCTAAACCTTCGCCCACCAGTTCGGCAATCGTCAGGCGTGGTGACAGTGAAGAAAACGGGTCTTGAAACACCACCTGCACTTGTCTGCGCTGGCGGCAGCGTTGATGGCGATCCGCGCTCCATGCGTGCCCCGCCAGTCGAATCTCGCCTTGCACCACCGCCGTCGAAGCCAACAACTCCAGCACTGCCAAAGCCAAGGTCGATTTACCCGAGCCTGACTCCCCTACCACTGCCACGGTCTGCCCGTGATGCAAGGCCAAATCGGTCGAGGCCAACACCTTGGCTTGTGCCGAGCTAAACCAACCACGCCACCCCATTTGTGGGACTTGATAAGCCACCTCTACACCGCGCATGGACAAGCGAGGCACGGCATCGGGGGTGATGACTGGGGTGACAGCTTGCGGATCACGCTGCGGGCGGCTGTCCAACAAATGACGGGTGTAGGGGTGTTGGGGACGGCTGAACACCTCCGACACCAAGCCCTGTTCCACCACCCGCCCATGCTGCATCACCACCACCCGCTGGGCGAAGCGGCGTACCAAAGGTAAGTCGTGTGAAATCAGTACCACCGCCATGCCCCGTGCTTCTTGTTGTGCGATGAGCAACTCCAGCATTTGCTGGCGCAAATTCACGTCTAGCGCCGTCGTCGGCTCATCGGCCAGCAGCAATTTGGGCTGTGCAGCCAAGGCCATCGCAATCACCACCCGCTGACGCTGCCCCCCGCTGAGTTGGTGCGGATAGGCTCGCGCCTTGGCCTCGGGATCAGGCAACCCCACAGATGCTAGTAAATTGATCACTTCTTGCGCTTGATTTTCATGCGCCAGACCTTGTTTTAACTCAAAAATTTCAGCGATTTGTCGGCCCACTGTCATCACCGGGTTCAAAGCCGTCATCGGCTCTTGAAACACCATCGCCACCTCGCTGCCGCGCACCTGACACCATTGGCGCTCAGATTGCCCCAGCCAATCTTGCCCTTGCCAGCCGATGCGCCCTGTGATCTGTGCGCCATGAATCAAGCCCATCACCGCCAAGGCGGTCAAGGTTTTGCCAGAGCCAGACTCGCCGACCAAGGCCACGCGCTCGCCGGCTTGCACGTCCAAACTCACACCGTCCACCACGGTTTGGTGGTCAAACGCGATACGCAGCTCTTGAATGCTCAATAACGGAGGGGAAGATGCGGTCATGGCGGTCATGGCGGTCATGCGCGTGCTCCGGCAGCGTCTGTGGTGTCAGGGGGCACGGGCGCATCGGCCTTGCGCGGGTCTAGGGCATCGCGCAGCGCATCGCCCATGAAGGTCAGCAGCAACAAGGTCAGCACCAACACGCCAAAGGTGCTGATGGAAATCCACCACGCATCAATGTTGTTTTTACCCTGCGCCAGCAGCTCCCCCAACGATGGCGTACCGGGCGGCACGCCCAAGCCTAAAAAGTCCAAAGAGGTGAGCGCCAAAATCGCCGCACTCATGCGAAATGGCAAAAACGTTACCACAGGAGTCATGCTGTTGGGCAAGAGGTGGCGGGTGATGATGCGCCAGTGCCCCAGCCCCAAGGCACGCGCCGAGCGCACATAGTCCATTTGGCGATTGCGTAAAAACTCGGCCCGCACGTAGTCCGACAAACCCATCCAACCAAACAGACTCAGCAACACCAACAACAAGGTCAAACTGGGTTGAAAAATCGCTGAAAAAATAATCAAGAGATACAGCTCGGGCATCGCCCCCCAAATCTCGATGAAACGCTGAAACGCCAAATCGGTTTTGCCGCCGAAATAGCCCTGTATCGCCCCTGTGATGATGCCCAGCACCACACCCACACTGGTCAGGGCCAGCGCAAACCAGACACTGGTGCGAAAACCGTAGATGAGTTGCGCCAACAAATCGCGCCCTCTATCGTCCGTGCCGAGTAGATTTTGCAGCGATGGCGAGGCCGGATTGGGCTGCGTTGCAAAGTAGTTCAAGGTTTTGGGGCCATAGCGGTTGGGGGGATAAATCGCCCAATTGCCGTCTTGCGCCAAACGCTGTTGAATGAAGGGGTCAAGATAGTCGGTCGGCGTGGGAAAGTCGCCCCCGAACACGGTTTCAGGATAGTCTTGCACCAAAGGCACATACCACTGCCCTTGATAGCGCACCAGCCAAGGCCGGTCGTTGCTGATGAGTTCGGCGGCCAAACTCAAAACCACCATGCTCACAAAAGCCCACAAACTCCAATAGCCCAAACGATTGCGTTTGAACCGCCCCCATGCCCGTCGGGTGGGCGAGAGGCTGAGGCTTTGCTCCTTGTGCTCCTTGCTGTTCATCGTGACATTTCCCTTAATCGAACTTGACCCGAGGATCGACCCAGACGTAACACAAATCGCTCACCAACTTGGTCATCAAGCCGATCAAGGTGAACAAATACAGCGTGCCCAGCACCACCGGATAATCGCGCCGTATCACACTTTCATAGCTGAGCAGACCCAAGCCATCCAGCGAAAACAAGGTTTCTATCAGCAATGACCCCGTGAAAAAAGCGCCTACAAAGGCCGCCGGAAAGCCGGTGACGATGGGAATCAAGGCATTGCGAAAGACATGGCGGTACAAGACCCGTCGCTCGCTCAAGCCTTTGGCGCGGGCTGTCAGCACGTATTGCTTGCGAATTTCCTCTAAAAACGCATTTTTGGTCAGCATGGTGGTGACGGCGAAACTGCCCAAGACCATCGCCGTCACAGGCAACACGATGTGCCAGAGGTAATCGACGATTTGAGCGCCCCAACTCAACTCATCCCAATTCGATGAAGTCAAACCCCGCAGCGGGAACCATTGCAACTGACCACCAAACACCACCAGCAAAGCCACGCCCAGCACAAAGCCCGGAATGGCGTAGCCCACCAGCACAATCAAGGTCGTCACCAAATCAAACCGCGACCCCGCCCGCACCGCCTTGGCAATGCCCAAGGGAACCGCCACGCCATAGCTGATGACAAACGTCCACAGTCCCAAGCTCAAGGAGACGGGCAATTTCTCTTTAATCAAAGTCCACACGTCTTTGTTTTGAAAAAAGCTCTTGCCCAAATCAAACTGCGCAAACTGGCCTAGCATCTGTAAAAAACGCTCATGGGCGGGTTTGTCGAAGCCATACAGCGCCTTGATCTGCTCCAAGCGTTTGGGATCAACCCCCTGCCCGCCCCGATAGCCCAAACCCGCGCCTTCCGCACCGCCCCCCGCAGCGGCCTTGGCCTCGGCCAGATACTGCTCCACCGGCCCACCGGGGACGAACTGAATCACCACAAACGTCAACAACAAAATCCCCAACAAGGTTGGCAACATCAAGAGCAGCCGTTTGACGATGTAACTGAACATTTGAAACTCTTTGCTATAAAAAAGTGATCTATTGACGCTTTTAAATCAAGCGCCAGAGGTCGTTTTAATTCTTCGTTTTACTCCACCACGTATCAATCACCCACATTTCTGGCGCAGCGGTGTAGGCGGGCATGGCGGCAGCGGGTTGGGCCAAGCGCA
>DLPA01000184.1 GCA_002479815.1 bacterium UBA7470
GGGCACAACGGCGTGCTCAATGAGCAGCAAATCAAGCACGTCATGGCCTTGTTGCTAGACCCCAAGTCTCCCGTGAATAAATAAACGTTTCCCCCTCCCAACCTCCCCCCGCTGGGAGGAGGAGTTTCCCCCTTTTCTCGACCGCCGTGTCTTTCCTCCCTCTCCCAGCGGGAGAGGGAGGGGTGGGGGTATCGGGGAAAATCGGTCAATTTTTTGCCGTCTATATCCTTACTTAATTACACAGGAATATTGATATGAGCTTTTTCTCTCGTCGTGAATTCATGCAGGTCTTGGCGGTTGCCAGTGCCACCGGCATGGCCTTGGGTCACAAAGATGTATTGGCCGCCAAGCCCGGGGCGGGCGCACGTTTGTACGACGTGCCCCAGTTTGGCAACGTCAGCTTTTTGCACTTTACCGATTGCCACGCGCAACTGACCCCCATCTACTTCCGCGAACCCAGTGTGAACTTGGGCGTGGCAGACGCCGTGGGTCGCCCCCCGCACATCGTGGGCGATGCGCTGCTGAAGCACTTTGGCTTCAAGCCCAACACCCCCGAAGCCCACGCCTTCACCTATCTGGACTTCAACAAAGCCGCCAAAACCTATGGCAAGGTGGGCGGTTTTGCTCACTTGGCGACGCTGGTCAAGCAGCTCAAAGCCTCTCGCCCTCACGCCCTGTTGCTCGACGGTGGCGATACGTGGCAAGGCTCGGCCACCTCCTTGTGGACGAACGGGCAAGACATGGTCGATGCCTGCAAGCTGCTCGGTGTCAACATGATGTCCGCGCACTGGGAATTCACCTTCGGGGCTAAGCGGGTGCAGGAGATCATTGACAAAGATTTCAAAGGCCAGATCGACTTTTTGGCGCAAAACGTCAAAACCACCGACTTTGAAGATTTGGTCTTCAAACCTTATAGCACCCGTGAAATGAACGGCGTGAAACTGGCGGTGATTGGGCAAGCCTTCCCCTACACCCCCATTGCCAACCCTCGCCACATGGTGCCTGATTGGAGCTTTGGCATCCAAGACGAGCACATGCAAAAAATGGTCGATCAGGCCCGCGCCGAAGGCTGTCAGGTCGTCGTCGTGCTGTCGCACAACGGCATGGACGTGGACATCAAAATGGCCTCGCGCGTGCGCGGCATTGATGCCATTTTGGGCGGTCACACCCACGACGGGATGCCCGCGCCCATCGTCGTGAAAAACGCAGGCGGTCAAACGCTGGTGACCAACGCAGGCTCCAACAGCAAATTCTTGGGCGTGTTGGACTTTGACGTGCGCGGCGGCAAGGTGCAAGACTTCCGCTACAAGCTCCTGCCCGTGTTCTCCAACCTGCTGCCCGCCGACAAAGAAATGGCGACCTTCATCGACAACGTGCGTGCGCCCTACAAAGCCAAGCTGGAAGAAAAACTCGCCGTCACCGAAGACACCTTGTACCGCCGTGGCAACTTCAACGGCTCATGGGA
This sequence comes from bacterium UBA7470, assembly GCA_002479815.1. Taxonomy (GTDB): domain Bacteria; phylum Pseudomonadota; class Gammaproteobacteria; order Burkholderiales; family Burkholderiaceae_C; genus UBA2334. Next base: position 1,466 of record DLPA01000184.1, read on the forward strand.
TCAGGTGATTTGTGACGCACTGATGGAAGTCAAAGGCGCAGACATGGCCTTCTCGCCTGGCGTGCGTTGGGGCACCTCGCTGCTGGCGGGCGACACCATCACCTACGAACGCATGATGGACCAAATGGCCTTGACCTACCCCGCCACCACCCTGAACGAGTTCAGCGGAGCCGACATCAAAAACATTTTGGAAGACGTGGCCGACAACATCTTCAACCCGGACCCGTACTACCAACAAGGCGGCGACATGGTGCGCGTGGGCGGTTTGGGCTACAGCATCACCCCCAATGCGGCGATGGGCCAACGCATCAACAACCTCATGCTCAAAGGCAAGCCCTTGGAAGCCGACAAAAAATACAAAGTCGCGGGCTGGGCCTCGGTGCAAGAAGGTGTGCAAGGCGAGCCAATTTGGGACGTGGTATCGGGCTACTTGCGGAACAAAAAAGTCATCAAAAACGTCAAAATCAACACCCCCAACATCGTCGGCATGGACGGCAACCCGGGCATGGTGCTGTCTTAAACACCACGGCAGCCACAAAAATCATAGTAAAAAAAGTGAGCTGCTTACGCAATTAAATAGGCGCTTGCGGCGTATTTGATGCTTGAAATAGCATCGAAAAACCTAAAAATCATCCTCAAAACCCGTTTTTCTGGCCTGAGAAACGGGTTTTTGTCTTGTTGAGGGGTATTTTTTGAAGAAATAAGGCTTGTTTTTAGATTAAAAATGGCTGAAAGCCACGTATTGCTTGCGTAAGCAGCTCACTTTTTTTGCTATTGTTTTTTGAGATGCCAAGTACATATCGCCAAAGGGACAAGGGTTTGGGGGGGATTTCAACAAAATCGCACAGTCGTTTTATTTTGATGGGCTTACATCCAAGGAGACACCCCGCCATGACCCGCAGCGTGCAGCAACTTTTTGATTTGACAGGAAAAACCGCCTTGGTGACGGGCGGCTCCCGTGGCTTGGGCTTGCAAATGGCCTTTGCCTTGGGCGAAGCGGGGGCCAAGCTCATGCTCTCGTCGCGCAAGGCCGCAGATTTGGAGGAAGCCGTCGCCGCCCTGCAAGCCGCAGGCATCGATGCGCGTTGGGTGGCTGCCGATTGCGCCGACCCCGCCGACATCACCCACTTGGTCGATGAAACCTTGCAGCGCATGGGCGACATCGACATTTTGGTCAACAACGCCGGGGCCAGTTGGGGCGCACCCGCCGAAATCCACCCCCTAGAGGCGTGGGACAAGGTGATGAATTTGAACGTGCGCGGCTACTTTGTCCTGAGCCAGCAAGTCGCCCAAAAAAGCATGCTCAAGCGCCAAGATGGGCGCAGCGGCGGGCGCATCATCAACATCGCCAGCATTGCGGGCTTGGGCGGCAACCCGCCGGGGATGCAGACCATTGCGTACAACACCTCCAAAGCGGCTGTCATCAACTTCACGCGCACGCTCGCGGGCGAGTGGGGGCCGCGTGGCATCAACGTCAACGCCATCTGTCCGGGCTTCTTCCCCAGCAAAATGACCAAGGGCTTGCTGGCGCAGTTGGGCGAGGACAATTTGAAGGCCCATGCGCCCTTGCGCCGTTTGGGCGATGATGAGGACTTGAAAGGCATCACGCTCTTGTACGCCTCAGACGCGGGCAAACACATCACAGGGCAGTGGATGGCTGTCGATGGGGGTGTCAGCGCCTTGGTCGGCGGATAAGGTATTTTTGGCAGATAGGTATCGCATGGATTTCTCAGTTCACATTCCCTTTGTTGCCCATTTGGGGTTTGAGTTGGTGCGCATGGCCGATGGCGAAGCGGAAATCCATTTCCCCGCCCAGCCTGAGCATTTCAATTCCTTCAACGTCGTGCATGGTGGGGCCAGCATGACGCTGTTGGACGTGGTGATGGCTCATGCGGCGCGTAGCGTGCTGAAGGGGGCCGAGGCCGAGATGGGCTGCGTCACCATCGAAATGAAAACCAGCTTCATGGCGGCTGCCAAAACCGATGCCGGGGCCTTGGTCGCCACCGGACGGCTGCTGCACCGCACCGCGACGATGGCGTTCACCGAAGGCCGCGTGGTCGATGCCAAAGGCCAACTCTGCGCCCACGCCACGGGCACATTCAAGTACGTGCGCCGCTTGCCCACGGGCGGGCGCGAGGTGCATGCGCTCAATCGCATACCTACCGATTGAACAGTTACGTTTCTTTTTGCTTTTTGCCTTCAATGGAGACTTGTGATGCCACAAAACCGTCAAATCGTGCTGGACAACCGCCCCCAAGGCGAGGCCAGCGTCAGCAATTTCCGCTTGGTGACCAGCGACACGCCCGAGCTGGCCGAGGGCCAAGTCTTGGTGCGCCACCACTACCTGAGCCTAGACCCCTATATGCGCGGTCGTATGAACGAGAGCAAAAGCTACGCCCAACCCCAACCCTTGGGCGAGGTGATGATCGGCGGCACGGTGGGGGAGGTGGTCGAAAGCCGTCACCCCAAATTCAAGGCGGGCGATGCCGTCGTCGGCATGGGCGGCTGGCAGGAGTACAGCGTGGTCGATGCCACCATCCCCGGCAATGTCCGCCGCGTCGATACCACCCACGTCCCCCTGAGCTACTACTTGGGCGCAGTCGGCATGCCCGGCGTGACCGCTTGGTACGGTTTGGTGAAAATCATCAACCCCAAAGCGGGCGAAACGGTCGTCGTCAGTGCCGCCAGTGGTGCAGTCGGCAGTGCCTTTGGTGCGTTGGCGAAGGCGCGGGGCTGCCGCGTGGTGGGCATTGCAGGCGGGCCAGACAAGTGCGCCTATGTCGTCAACGAATTGGGCTTTGATGCCTGTGTCGATTACCGCGAGCACAAAGACTACATCTCCTTGTCCAAAGCCTTGAAAGCCGCGTGTCCGAATGGCATTGATGGGCATTTTGAAAACGTGGGCGGCATGGTCTTGGATGCGGTCATGCTGCGTACCAACGCCTTTGCCCGCATCGCCGTCTGCGGCATGATCGCGGGCTACGACGGTGCGCCTTTGCCCATGAGCAATCCCGCCCTGATTTTGGTGAACCGCATGCGCGTTGAAGGCTTCATCGTCAGCGAACACATGGAAGTCTGGCCCGAGGCGCTCACCGAGCTGGGCGGTTTGGTCGCCCAAGGCCAATTGCGCCCGCGTGAAACCGTAGCAGAGGGCATAGACTCCGCACCCGAAGCGTTTTTGGGCCTGCTCAAAGGCAAAAACTTTGGCAAACAATTGGTGAAATTGATCTGACCATGAGCCAGCCTACCGTCTATTTCCACCACTACCCCATGTCGCCTTTTGCGGAAAAAGTGCGGCTCATGCTCGGGTACAAGCAACTGACGTGGCAGTCGGTCATCGTCCCCACCGTCAACCCCAAGCCCGATGTGGTGGCGCTGACAGGGGGCTATCGCAAAACGCCTTTGCTGCAAATCGGCAACGATGTGTTTTGCGACACCGCCCTGATTGCCGATGTGCTGGAGCATCTGGTTCCTACGCCCTCGTTGTACCCCCAAGGGCAAAAAGGGCTGAACCGTGCCGTGGCGCAATGGGCCGATCATCACCTGTTTTGGGGGGCAATGGCCTACAACTTCCAGCCCAAGGGCATGGCGCAATTGTTTGAAGGCGCTCCGCCTGAGGCTGTGAAAGCCTTTGGCGCAGATCGTGGCGCAATGGCAGTGGGCATGACGCGCACCCGTCCTGCCGACGGCACCAGCGCCTACAAAAGCTACTTGCGCCGCATGGCCGACATGCTGCACGAGCAGGGCGGGGCCACGCCTTACCTCTTGGGCACGTCTGCGCCCAGCTTGGCCGACTTTGCCGCCTACCACTCCGTCTGGTTCACACAGCACCGCGTTCCGGCCTTGGCTGCGATTTTGGCGACTGCGCCCGCCGTGCAAGACTGGTTGGCCCGCATGACGGCGATTGGGCATGGGCAGATGGTGAAAAGCACGTCTGACGCGGCCTTAGCCGCCAGCTGTGCCGCTGCCCAAGCGGGCGAGCGTGCCGATATCGCCCTGTTTGGCGAGCAAGACGTGTTCCAAGACGATCACGGCATCCCTTTGGGGACGACGGTGACGATTGCAGCCGACAGCTTCGGCACGGAACCCAGCATCGGCATCTTGCGTGCCGC
>DLPA01000033.1:0-151 GCA_002479815.1 bacterium UBA7470
CAAGGTAATGATGTCAAAACGCACAGCGAGTCAGAATAAAATGCCAGAGTAAAAATAATAGCTGCTATCGCTTATTTTAAAAGCGCCAGATGCCATTTTTATTAATAATTTATGATTTCAATCATCTTAGTAGTCGGCTTGCCAATCGACT
>DLPA01000033.1:318-3466 GCA_002479815.1 bacterium UBA7470
ATGCACAGCACGGCATGGGGGCCGGTGTTGAGCAAGTCCCGCACCACACCCAGCTCGATGCCTTCGCGGTTGACGACGCGCTTGCCGATCAAATCCACCCAGTAGAACTCGTCAGGATCGTTACTGGCGGGGAAGTGTTGGCGCGAGACAAAAATTCTGGCCCCTTTGAGGCTTTCTGCCGCAGTGCGGTCGCCCACTTCGGCACAGTTCGCCACCAGCGTGTCCGCATGGGGTTTGACTTCGGTGACGGTCAGCAGCACCGTTCCGCGAAAGGCTTTGAACTGTCGATCAAACGGGGGGGTGGGAACTTGCAGATACCACTCGGGCGCTGCAAACAAAGCATCAGGTTCAGCGGGGTTGTGTGCGTGGATTTTCATCCAGCCTTTGATGCCCCAAGCATCTGCAATACGACCCAACTCAATGGCATCTTCAGGCAATTGGGTAGGTTTTAAAACCAAGGACATGGCGTAGGAGTCGCGTCTGAGGCGATTTTAAAAACGACAATGGTGGACGCAGTGTTGGGTTTTCTGCGTCCACCATTGGGAGAGGGAAATGAAATGGTGCCGATCCTTGTGGGATCGGCAGCTTCATTAAGCAGCCGTTGCAGTTTTTGCAGCAGCTTCCTTCATCAGGCGCTGAACGGTAGGAGAAGGCTGCGCACCCACGCCCAACCAGTAGGTCAAACGGTCTTGAGCGATGCGCACCGTCTCTTCGTTGCCTTTGGCGACAGGGTTAGAAAAACCAATGCGCTCAATAAAACGACCGTCGCGGCGATTGCGTTTGTCTGCGACAACGATGCTGTAAAAAGGACGGGCTTTGGCGCCACTGCGGGCCAAACGAATAACAACCATGTAAATTACCTCAGAGGGGATGAAATTTGGAGCCGTCTTCTAGAATAGCCCCACACAGATTCGCCCCGTTTGAGACACCGACTGACCACCCGATCAGCGAAACGCGGCAAAGCCCGCAATTATAGCTTTTCCTACCACAGCTTTATGGCCCAACTTTTGATTCGCTCCAGCACTGAGGCAGACTTAGCTGCCATCACCCGTATTTACAGCCACCATGTGCTGCACGGCACGGGCACGTTTGAAACCACCCCACCCACCGAGGCCGATATGCACACCCGCCGCGCCGATGTGTTGAGCAAAGGCCTGCCGTGGCTGGTCATCTGCCGCGACCAAGAAGTTTTGGGTTTTGCCTATGCCAATTGGTTCAAACCCCGTCCGGCCTACCGTTTCTCAGTTGAGGATTCGATTTACTTGGCCCCAGAAGCCGCTGGTCAGGGCTTGGGCAAGCTGTTGATGACGGAGTTATTGGCGCGGCTGGAACGGGCGGGCATACGTCGCGTCATGGCGGTGATTGGGGACTCCCACAATGCAGGCTCGGTGGGTTTGCACACGGCGCTGGGCTTCGAGCGCGTGGGCGTGGTTCCCTCTTGCGGCTGGAAGTTGGGGCGCTGGTTGGACATCGTGCTGATGCAGCGCAGTTTGGGCGCAGGCGATGCGTCTGCCCCTGAAGAAGGAGTCATTGGATGACCACACCCACCCCCCGCAGCAAAAACAAAACCCTTGCCACCTTGCTGGCAGCCCTAGGCGGCAGCATGGGCTTGCACCGCTTTTACTTGTACGGACTGGGCGATTGGGTCGGCTGGTTGTTGCCCATTCCCTCCGCCTTGGGCTGGTGGGGCGTGGAGCGCGTGCGCCTGTACGGCCTAGACGATATGTGGAGTTGGGCGCTGATTCCGCTGCTGGGCATGACTTTGGCCATCGGCTGTTTGATGGCCTTGATTTATGGCCTGATGCCCACCGAGCGTTGGAATGCCACCTTCAACCCCACATTGCCTGCCGATGCGCCGCCGGGGCGCACCCGTCCCATCACTGTCGCCATCGTGGCATTGGCCCTGCTGGGGGGTGCGGTAGCCTTTATGAGTACCTTGGTCTTTGGAGTGCAACGCTACTTTGAGTACCAAATCGAAGAAGGCAAACGCATCAGCCAACCCGAAAGCTTTCCAGACACCAAACGCTGACCCCGCTGACCATGACTGTCCTCACCTCTGCCTCTCCCGTTCCACAAATCCGCCTGTACCAAGATTGGTTGGAACAACACCGAGGCTTGAGGTTTGAGCGGTATGAAGACTTGTGGCGCTGGTCCACCTCAGACTTAGAAGCGTTTTGGCAAAGCATTTGGGATTATTTCGAGCTGCAATCGCCCACGCCCTACACCGCAGTCTTGGCCCACAACGTCATGCCCGGCGCAAAATGGTTCACAGGCGCACAGTTCAACTACGCCCATCAGGTATTTCGGCACGTTGAAGCGGCCGATGCAGCCGGTTTTCCTGCCATCGTGGCCCGCAACGAGCGCGGGGAGCACCGCGAACTGTCGTGGCCTGAGCTGCGCCGTCAAGTCGCCTCGCTCGCCCTGCATTTACAAGCCCAAGGCGTAGAAGCAGGCGACCGCGTGGCGGCCTATCTGCCCAATGTGCCAGAAACGATGGTGGCGTTTTTAGCCACCGTCAGCATAGGCGCGATTTGGAGTGTGTGTGCGCCTGACATGGGCACGCCTTCGGTGCTGGATCGCTTCAGTCAAATCACCCCCAAAGTCTTGATCGCTTGCGATGGCGTGGTGTATGCCGGACGCGAGTTGGATCGCAGCACCACCGTCGCAGAATTGTGCGCGGCCTTGCCCACTGTGCAGCACTTGCTGGTGCTGCCCATGCTGTCGGCGCAACCCAAAATTCCTGAAATAAGAGCATCTACCGCTTTATTTACAAGCGCCATTGCCCAAAAAGACGCACAAACGGATGCCTTCCAACCCCTGTGGCTCCCGTTTGACCATCCTTTGTGGATTGTGTACTCCAGCGGTACGACGGGCCTGCCCAAGCCCATTGTGCATGGGCACGGCGGAACGGTCATTGTCGCCTTGGCCCTGAAATGCTTGCACAACGACGTGGGATGCAGCTACCACCGCAATACGTGGGGAGAACGCTTCTTTTGGTACAGCACCACGGGTTGGGTGATGTGGAATGCCCAACTCAGCGGCCTGCTCAGTGGCACAACGTGCTGCATCTACGACGGCAGTCCGGGTGGCAGCAAAGACGCACCAAACTGGGGCACGCTATGGCGCTTTGCCAGTGAAGTCGGCGTGA
>DLPA01000141.1:0-1517 GCA_002479815.1 bacterium UBA7470
TTCACCCAAGAGCTGCTGCCCAATCCCAACGATACGACTGGGCGTGTCGGAGCCGTGCGCTTCAAAGATGGCAGCGAAATCCCTGCTGATTTGGTGGTGATGGCGGTGGGCATTCGACCCAACACCACTTTGGCCGAGACCATGAAGCTGCACGTCAACAAGGGCATCGTCGTCAACGACACCCTTCAAACCATCACCGACCCGCGCATCTACGCCGTGGGCGAGTGTGCGGCACACCGTGGCATTGCTTACGGCTTGGTCGCGCCCTTGTTTGAGCAAGGCAAAGTCTTGGCGAACCACTTGGCTGAATATGGCATCGGTCGCTACACAGGCAGTTTGACCTCGACCAAGCTCAAAGTCACGGGCATTGATTTGTTCTCTGCGGGCAATTTCAGCGGCGGAGAAGGCACCGAGGAGATCGTGCTGTCCGACCCCATCGGCGGCGTGTACAAAAAATTAGTCATCCAAAACGACAAACTCGTCGGCGCGTGCTTGTACGGCGACACCGTGGATGGCAGTTGGTACTTCAAACTGCTGCGTGAAGGCCGCGCAGTGAAAGACATCCGCGACAAGCTGATGTTTGGCGAGAGCAATCTGGGCGATACCGGCCACCAAGGCCACAACAAAGCCGCAGCGATGGCCGACAGCGACGAAGTGTGTGGCTGCAACGGCGTGACCAAGGGCACGATTTGCAAAGCCATCAAAGAAAAAGGCTTGTTCACACTGGACGAGGTGCGCAAACACACCAAGGCCAGCGCCTCATGCGGTTCGTGTACGGGGCTGGTCGAGCAGCTCATCATGTTCACCGCTGGGGGGGACTATTCGGCCACGCCTAAGAAAAAAGCCATTTGCGGCTGCACCGAACACAGCCACCAAGACGTGCGCGACACCATCAAAGCCCAACACCTGACCACCTTGTCTGGCGTGTTTCAGATGATGGATTGGAAAACCCCCAACGGCTGCGCCACCTGCCGCCCCGCGCTGAACTACTACCTGATTTCGACCTGGCCCAAAGAGGCCAAAGACGACCCGCAAAGCCGTTTCATCAACGAGCGCAGCCACGCCAACATTCAAAAAGACGGCACGTACTCGGTCATTCCCCGCATGTGGGGCGGTGAAACCACGGCAGACGAATTGCGCCGCATCGCCAATGCGGTGGACAAGTACCAAATTCCTACCGTCAAAGTCACGGGCGGTCAACGCATCGACTTGCTGGGGGTGAAGAAAGAGGATTTGGTCAGCGTCTGGAAAGACATCGGCATGCCCAGCGGGCACGCCTATGCCAAGGCCTTGCGTACCGTGAAAACCTGCGTCGGCTCGGAATGGTGTCGCATGGGCACGCAAGACAGCACCCAAATGGGCAAAGACTTGGAACGTCGCTTTTTTGGGATGTACGCGCCGCACAAGGTCAAATTTGCCGTTTCGGGCTGCCCGCGCAACTGCGCCGAAGCGGGCATCAAAGACGTGGGCATCATCGGTGTCGATTCCGGCTGGGAAATGTATGTGGCGGGCAACGG
>DLPA01000141.1:1601-16208 GCA_002479815.1 bacterium UBA7470
CACTTTTTCTGCAAGCTCAAAACCGCCGAAGAAGTCATGGAATACACAGGTGCGTTCATGCAGCTCTACCGTTTGGAAGGCTGGTATTTGGAGCGCACCGTGCATTACGTCAACCGCGTGGGCTTGGATTACGTCAAAAAACGCATCCTCGACGACGCGGCAGGCCGCAAAGCCTTGTGGGAGCAAATTCAATTTGCCTTAGATGGTGAACCTGATCCGTGGTTTGAGTTCGACAAAGCCCATGTGGATTTGCGCCAATTTGAACCCGCCAAAGTGGTGTGAGTGCTTTACGCCAAATTTTAATAATCAAATTGGCATCTGGCGTATTGATTAAAAGCGCCAACAGCTATCAAAAAAGGAATTTACCATGAACACCACCAACGCCACCATCACCGACTGGATTGCGGTTTGCCAAGTTCAAGACATCCCCGTGCTGGGGTCACGCCGCGTCACCCGTGCCACGGGGCTGGATGTGGCGGTGTTTCGCGCCGCCGACGATCACATCTTTGCCTTGCTGGATCGTTGCCCGCACAAAGGCGGCCCCTTGAGCCAAGGCATCGTCTTTGGACACAAGGTGGCGTGCCCGCTGCACAACTGGACGATACAGCTCGATTCGGGTGTGGCTGCTGCGCCCGACGAGGGTTGCACGCCGCGCTTTAGCGTGAAGGTTGAAAACGAGAGGGTCTATCTGTCGCAAGCCGAGCTGAACGGCAAAGCCACCGACCTGACCCGCCCCATTGCAGGCCCTGCGCGGCGCAGCACTTGTGCGGGCGGCTGCCACTGAAGAGAGCAGAGCCGAACGTGTGGATGTTTGAGTATTGAACTTTTTGTATTGCACTCTGATTCTTACCTTTTGATTTTTGATAGCTGGTACTGACTATGACCCCAAGCCAAACTCGTCAAACTCGTTCGACTTGCCCTTACTGCGGTGTGGGCTGTGGCGTGTTGATCGAATCGGTCGGCGATCAGATCACGGGCGTGCGTGGCGACCCCGATCACCCCGCCAACTGGGGCAAACTCTGCACCAAAGGCAGCACGCTGGCTCAAAGCGCCAGCGCCGCCATTCAGCAACACACGCGGCTCTTGATGCCGCAGCTCCGTGCCAGCCGTGGGGCTGCGCCTCAAGGTGTGTCGTGGTCACAAGCCTTGGACACCACCACCACCCGACTGCGCGACATCGTGCAACGCCACGGCCCTGATGCCGTCGGGGTCTATGTCAGTGGTCAATTGCTGACCGAGGACTATTACGTCTTCAACAAACTGGTCAAAGGCGTGCTGGGCACGAACCACATCGACACCAATTCCCGTTTGTGCATGAGCAGCGCCGTTGCGGGCTACAAGCGCACCCTAGGCGCAGACGCGCCGCCCGCGTGTTACGAGGACATAGCCCACGCCGATACCCTGTTCATTGCCGGCAGCAATGCGGCCTATGCCCACCCAATTTTGTTTCGCCGCATCGAAGCCGCCAAAGCCGCACGACCTGAGCTGAAGATCGTCGTCGCCGACCCGCGCCGCACCGACACCGCCGCCAGCGCCGACTTGCACCTGATGCTGCAACCCGGCACGGATGTCGCCTTGTGCCACGGCCTGCTGCACATCATGCTGTGGGAAAACTGGATCGACAGCGCCTACATCGCCGCCCACACCCAAGGCTTTGACACACTGAAAGCCTTGGTGCGCGACTACACCCCCGCCCACGTCGCCCGCGTGTGTGGACTGAAAGAGGCCGATCTGTACACCGCCGCTCACTGGTTTGCAGGCGTGGACAGCGGCACCGCCCCCCGCCGCCCCACCCTGAGCCTGTACTGCCAAGGCTTGAACCAAAGCAGCAGCGGGACAGCGAAAAATGCCGCCCTCATCAACCTGCATTTGGCGACCGGACAAATCGGCAAACCCGGCGCTGGCCCCTTCAGCTTGACCGGACAGCCCAACGCGATGGGCGGACGTGAAGTGGGTGGACTGGCGAATTTGCTCTCCGCCCACCGCGACCTTGCCAACCCCCAACACCGCGCCGAAGTCGCCGCCCTGTGGCAGATGGACAGCGTGCCCGAGCGCCCGGGGCGCACCGCCATCGAGATGTTCCAAGCCGCTGCCGATGGTGAAGTCAAGGCGCTGTGGATCGTCTGCACCAACCCCGCGCAAAGCCTGCCCGACCAAGCCACCGTGCGCCGCGCCTTGCAACGCGCCGAATTCGTCATCGTGCAAGAAGCCTACGCCACCACCGCCACCGCCGCCTACGCCGACGTGCTGCTGCCCGCCACGACTTGGGGCGAGAAAGAGGGCACGGTCACGAACAGCGAGCGCCGCATCAGTTTGGTGCATACCGCCATCGCGCCGCCGACCGATCCGCGTTTTCCGCAGGACGGCCCGCGCCACGACTGGCAAATCGCCCGCGACATCGCCCAAAAGCTGGAGCAACAAGGCTTAGGCCCACGGCTGCCCGACGGCCTTGCCACCCGCTTTGACTATCCCACGCCCGAAGCGGTGTGGAACGAACACCGCGCCAGCACCCAAGGCCGCGATTTGGACATCACAGGTTTGAGTTACGCCATGCTCGACACCCAAGGCCCCCAACAATGGCCCCTGCGCGCAGGGGAATCCAGCGGTCAAGTGCGGCTTTACGCCGACGGCCAATTCCCCACCGCCGATGGCAAAGCCAGTTTTGCGGCCGATGCCTATCAACCTGTGGCCGAAACGCGCAGCGCCCGCTACCCCTTTGCCCTGCTCACAGGCCGATTGCGCGACCAATGGCATGGCATGAGTCGCACGGGCAATTTGGGGCGCTTGTTCGGCCATGTACCTGAGCCGGTGTTGGAAATGCACCCGCAAGATATGCAGCGACGCGGCTTTAAAGACGGTGATTTGGTGCAAGTCAGCAGCGCACGCGGCAGCTTGCTTGTACCGCTGCAAGCCCACGACGGACTGGGCCTGAGTCAAGTCTATTTGCCCATGCACTGGGGCAGCGAGTTCTTGAGCGGTCAAGGCGCAGACGGCGAGCCGCTGGCGGGTGTCAACGCCCTCACCAACCCGGCGTATTGCCCCATGTCCAAACAACCCGAGTTGAAACACGCGGCGGTGCGCGTCGAAAAAACCGATCTGCCGTGGACGCTCTTGGGACTGGCATGGTTGCCCGAAGGCAGCGCCCACAGCGCCCGCCGTCAACTCATGGCCTTGATGCCGCAATTGACCTTCACCACCTGCGTGCCCTTTGGACGCGGCAACGAGGGACGCAACGGGCTGCTGTTTCGCGCCGCACACGCCCGAGCACCCGTACCGGAATTGCTCGACCAGATCGAAGCCGCGCTGGGCCTGCACACCCCCAACACCTTACGCTATGTAGACATCAAACACGGTCAACGCCGCGCCGTGCGCCTGCACCGCCCCGATGGAGACAGCGACCACGCCACCCTAGAAGCCTTTTTGCTGGCAGGTGACACCCGCGCCCAAGCGTGGATCAAAACCCTGCTGCAAGACGAGCTGCCCGCGCAAGCCTATGGCCGCCAACTGCTGTGGGCCAGCGAACAGCCCCCCGCCGCCTTGACGCAAATCAGCAGCAGCCCCCAAGTCTGCACCTGCTTCAACGTGACGCAACGCCAAATCGAAGCCGAACTGGCGCAGACCACTGGCGCAGCACCAGGCGAGCGACTGGCGCATCTGCAAACCACACTGAAATGCGGCACCCACTGCGGCTCGTGCATCCCACAACTGAAGCAATTGATACGCTTGTAGCCCACAGTGACGACTTGAGCCTGATGAACCAGTTGTCAGGTGACAAGGAGGCTCAGTCGGTCGAGCACAGCAGACGTACACTCCGGGCTGAACGTGCCGCAATCGTGCTGCAATCGTTCTGTCCTCTCTTGACTGTTTGACCAAAATCTCATGGACAACATACTGACTTGCTCTAAATTGATTGCCCAAGGTCGTGGTTTGGCCACCGTATTGCTCAAACGTGCTGCCACGCTGGAATTGGATTGGGACATACGACAAAAAAGCCGCTTTGATGCCACGGATAGCCAAGGCCGACACATCGGCGTGTTTCTGCCCCGTGGCACGGTGGTGCGGGGCGGCGATGTGTTGGTCGCACAAGATGGCTCACTGCTGCGGGTGCTGGCGGCCCCGCAGGCCGTGTTACGCATCACACCCTGCCCAGCACACGGCACGTCGTTTGACTTGATCCGCGCGGCCTACCACCTAGGCAACCGCCATGTGCCCATCGAGTTGCAAGCCGAGTACCTTCAAATCGAACCCGATCATGTCTTGGCTGATATGCTGGATCAAATGCACCTCATCGTCACCCCCACACAAGCGGCCTTCGAGCCAGAAAACGGCGCGTATGGCAGCAGCGGTGGACATGGGGGGCATCACCACGGCGAGCATCATCATTCGCATGAACAGGGACACCCACACAGTCCCACACCACCAGTCACAGCCGCCGGTATCAAGGGTCAACCGATCGGTATCGCTGTGGTGGGTCAAACCTCATCGACCCCTCACGTTCACGGCCCGGGCTGTCAGCACGACCATTCGCACTAAGCCTACCAACGCAAGGTCAGTAGGGAAAACGACCATGCGCTTGTGTCATGGCGCGTAGGCGTTGGGCGGGCAGGTGGTTGACTTGGGGCCAATCAAAGCGCCAGCGCCAGCAACCACTGGCCAGTCCGGGCGTGTTCATGCGGTGGCTACCATCCAGCCCCAAGACATCTTGAAAAGGGAAGATTACCGTGGCCGCAATGGACTGTGAGGCCGCCTGCATCAGCGTCCAATGCGGTTCGGTGTCGATTTGCGGCCCCAAATACGCCCGAGCCATCTGGTGTTCAGCGGTACTGGCGTGCCGCCACCATCCGACGGTGGTGTCGTTGTCGTGTGTTCCTGTATAGACCACACTCGGTGTGGCGTAGCGATGGGGTAAATACGGGTTATCAGGGCCGCCACCGCCAAATGCAAACTGCAAAATCCGCATCCCTGGATAGCCACAATTTTCGCGCAACGCGGTCACGGCTGGGGTGATGATGCCCAAATCCTCCGCAATCAAGGGCAAGGGGCCAAGGGCGCGAGTCATGGCCTCAAAAAACGCCTGCCCGGGCCCCGCTTGCCAACGACCATTGACCGCAGTGGGTTCGCTGGTCGGAATTTCCCAATGCGATTCAAACCCCCGAAAATGATCCAGTCGTACCAAATCGACTTGGCCCATCAAGTGCGCCAACCGCTGCCGCCACCAGTCATAGCCGTCTTGGGCCATGACTTCCCAGCGATACAAGGGATTGCCCCAGCGTTGACCTGTCGCAGAAAAATAATCAGGCGGTACACCCGCGACCACATCAGGCTCGCCCTTGGGGTTGAGCAAAAAAAGTGAAGGATGTGCCCACACATCGGCGCTGTGGTGGGCCACGAAAATGGGGGCATCCCCTATCAGGTGGATGTCCAGTTGATGCGCTTGCGCTCGCAAGTGTTGCCACTGCAAAGAAAAACGCCATTGCACAAAATGCCAAAACCCAAGGTCTGAGGCGGCTTCGTGACGCAGCGCTGCCAGCGCATGCGGATCACGCTGGGCGTATGCCTGAGGCCATTGCGTCCACGGGCCGCCATAGCGGTCGTGCAGCACCATGAACAGGGCATAGTCATCCAGCCAATGACACTGGCTTTGCACAAACTCGGTCAACGCATCCCTGGATGGCAATCCACCTTGCGCACAAAACCCTTGCCACGCTTGGCGCAGTCGGGCCATGCGCCAAGGGCGCACACGCGCAAATTCGCAGTGACGGTGATCAAATCCCTGATTGGGTTGCCACGCCAGCCAACCACGGTCGATCAATTCGTGCAGGTCGATCAAACAAGGATCTCCTGCAAAAGCTGAAACGCTTTGATAGGGAGAGTCCCCAGCCCCGGCTGGATGCAGGGGCAGCACTTGCCACAAACGCTGACCTGCAGCGACCAACCAGTGCAGAAAGTGTACGGCTTCAATCCCTAAGTCGCCTGAGCCGTGGGGACTGGGCAGGCTGGTGGGGTGCAGCAGTACCCCACTGCTGCGCTGCGCCAACAAGGGATGCAAGGGCATAGTACTAGAAGCATGATTCATTTCTTACTTTCTGGAGGGACGAAAGCGTTGCAATAAAGCGTTTGGTGCAACATCCGTATCTGGTACTGCGGTGTCGCTCAGAGGCGTCAAGGCTGGCAATTTTTGAATCAACACGCGCACCGTCGGAGCATCCAAGTGGGTCATGGAGGGGGTTGAAGACGGCTCATTCCCTTGGAAGGCGGCTGAGCTTGCTGTTGGTGCCCATGCAGTGGCACTGTCCAAACGCAATTCCCATTCGCCTTGCGGCAATTGCAGCTTACGAGTGATCCAGTCCGCATGCCAGACCATCAGCACGCGTTCTGTAGGGGGATGGTCACCCTCACCGACCGTCACAAGGGCACAAAGGGTGCGATGTTGTTGGTGGTTCCAATCGAGCGCGTCCAAGGGCTGACCGTAGCGATCCATCCACACCACATCAGGCCAAGGGCCTTGTTTTTCGTTCAGTACCCGCCCTGTCCACCACTGGGGATAGCGCAAGGCTGGCAATTCGCGCCGTAGGGCTGATAGTGCTCGCACAAAGGGAAGTAGGTGATCTGGCGCGTGCTCTTGTGGAGTGTGCAGAAAACTCCAATCCAGCCAAGTGGTTTCATTGTCTTGGCAATAGGCATTGTTGTTACCCCCTTGGCTGTGACCCAGTTCATCACCTGCCAACAACTGGGGCGTACCTTGGGCGCAAAACAAACTGCTCAACAACGCCCGTCGCAACACTTGCCGATGGTGCTCAATCGTGGCATCCGTGCTGGGGCCTTCGTGCCCCAAGTTGGTACTCAAATTGTGGTTGTGACCGTCACGATTGCCTTCACCGTTGGCCTCGTTGTGTTTGCTCACATACGCTGTGAGATCATGCAGCGTAAAGCCGTCGTGGGCTGTGAGGAAGTTGATGCTGGCCGTAGGCAAGCGTTGATCGTGGGCGAATAAATCACTAGAGCCGCTGGTGCGCGTCGCCCACTGTCCTCGCGTGGCGGGATGGCCCAGCCAGTAGGCCCGCGTTTGATCCCGAAACACATCGTTCCACTCGAACCACCCCGACGGAAATTGTCCTGTCTGATAGCCCTGTGGCCCAATGTCCCACGGCTCTGCAATCAACCTGACTTGCGACAGCACAGGGTCTTGAGCCATGGCGGTCAGCAAAGGATGTTGGGGGTTGAAGCGATGGTTCAGATGCACATCTCGCCCCAAGGCGGCGGCTAGGTCAAAGCGAAAGCCATCCACCCCGTAAGCTTGTACCCACCAGCGCAAGCTGTCCATCACCCAACGCACCACGCCGGCTTGATTCAGGTTGAGACTGTTGCCGCAGCCACTGAAGTTGTGGGGCACGCCCTGCTCGGCCAAGGCATACCAATCGGCATGACCCAAGCCGCGCCAGCTCAAAGTAGGCCCATCCAGATCGCTTTCACAAGTGTGGTTGAACACCACATCCAGCACCACCTCTAAACCCGCTCGGTGCAGGGCATCGACCATCGCGCGAAATTCGTGGCGAATGTGAGCCGCCTGATGGCCATCCAGCGGCAAGCTTTTGTGGGTACACGCGGCAAAGCGTGCCTCAGGGGTGAAGGTATTCAGCGGGTTGTAGCCCCAATGATTGCTGAGACCCTGTGCCAATAAATGCCTTTCCGTGATGTGACTGGCGACCGGCAAGAGGCACAGGGTGGTGATACCCAAACTTTGCAAATGGGCGATGACAGAGGCATGGGCCAGACCCGCATACGTACCGCGCTCGGCTTCAGGCACATCGGGGTGGCGTTGGGTCAGTGCCTTAACGTGCGCTTCGTAAAGCACGACTCGGTGGTCGGGTATGCGCGGGCGCGGGGTGAGTGCGGCAGCAGCAGCGCGCTCGGCCTCCTCATCCACCACCACCCCCAGAGGAATGTAGAGGCTGTTGTCGGCAGGTGCGGGTTGATGGCTGTGCCACAAGGCAGTCGGTCGCAAAGGGTCGGAGCAGGCATGGCCGACTTGCAGCGCCAAGGCGGAGCGATGGGGTGGCAACGGCAATGACGGTGGCGATGAGGCAGCAGCGTCTGAACGCGGGGTCATGCGCGTTAAAAACGCGGGTTGCGTTGTCTGCGCGGCCGCATCCACGGGCACCAAAAGCCCTTTGGCCCAAGGATCCATCAACAAACGATTGGGATTAAAGCGGTGGCCTTGCTCAGGCTCCCAAGGCCCGTGCGCCCGCAAGCCATAAGCTTGTCCGGGACCCGCACCATCGACATGAATCGCCCACCAGCCATTGCCCACCGCCACCATAGGAACCACTCTGGGGTTGGCACTGTTGTTGGGCGTGGCATGAGAGCTGGCATTGCGAGCCGGATACAAGCATAAGTCGATGCGGGTGGCGGATGGTGCCCAGACGCTGAAGTCCACGCCTGTGATATGCCCTTCTGGTGTCGTGACCACTTGTGCGCCCGGGCGCAAGCGCCCCGTCGCGCCTCTGGGCGGCCACACCTCCAAACGTGCCAAAGGTCGATAAGGACGCAGCAAAGGGCCGGTCTTGGGCAGTTCAGTCCAACCAGCAGCGGCGGCATCCACATTCATTTCAGCTGACATAGTGCAGATCCTTCAGTGAAGATAAGGCTGGGCGCAGCCACAACACGGCCAAAGGCGGCAACGTCAAATCGACGCAGCAGGGCTGGCCTTGGTGAGCAAGACGCTGTGCCTGTACTTGACCGTGGTTGCCGACGTTGCTGCCACCGTAATGAGAAGAATCGGTATTGAGCACTTCGTGCCAGATCAGCCCCACGCCCCCATCGGGCAAGCCCACACGATAACCGTGGCGCACCGTGGGCCACAAGTGGGCCACCACCACCACAGTCTCTTGGGGGTCATGGCTGTGACGGGCAAAGGCCAGCACGCCGTGCTCGGCATCGTCCACCACCAACCACTCAAAGGCTGCGGGATCGGAGTCACGGCTGTGCAAGGCGTGATGCTGTCGATATTGGCGATTCAAGTCCCGCACCAAGTGCTGTAGACCCGCATGGGCTGGGTCACTCAAGCCATGCCACGGCAAGGCTTGATCGTGGTTCCACTCGGTCTCTGGCGCTAATTCACTGCCCATGAACAAGAGTTTTTTACCGGGATGGGCAAACATCCACGCATACAAAGCACGTAAATTGGCGAGTTGCTGCCAACGGTCGCCCGCCATTTTTTGCAGCAAAGCGCCTTTGCCATGCACCACTTCGTCGTGCGACAAGGGCAAGACATAGCGTTCGCTGTGGGCGTACACCAAAGAAAACGTCAGCTTGGGATGGTGGTGCACACGACACGACGGGTCTTGCGCAAAATAGCCCAGTGTGTCGTGCATCCAACCCATGTTCCATTTGTGAGTGAATCCAAGCCCACCCTCTTCTGTGGAGTGGGTGACACGAGGAAAGGCGGTCGATTCTTCTGCAATCGTCACCGCGTGCGGTGCTTCAGCGCGTAAGGTGTCGTTGAGTTCACGCAAAAAAGCAATCGCCTCTAAGTTCTCATGCCCCCCGTGGCGATTCGGAATCCATGCACCGGGCGCGCGGCTGTAATCACGGTACAGCATCGAGGCTACCGCATCCACCCTCAGACCATCCACCCCATAGTGTTCTATCCAAAACAAAGCGTTGGCGATTAAAAAGTTGCGTACCTGCGGACGACTCCAATCGTAGATGAGCGTGTTCCAGTCTTGATGCACGCCTTCGCGTGGGTCGGCGTACTCGTACAGCGGCGCACCGTCAAAGCAAGCCAAACCATAAGCATCATTTGGAAAGTGCGCGGGCACCCAGTCGATGATGAGCTTGAGGCCCGCCGCGTGTGCCGCGTTGACCAGTCGCCGAAACCCCTCAGGCTCACCGTAGCGAGCCGTGGGTGCGTACAAGCCCGTGGGTTGATAACCCCAAGAACCGTAAAAGGGATGTTCGGCCACGGGCATCAACTCCAGATGCGTAAAACCCATGTCGCGCACATAAGGCACCAACTCGGCGGCCATCTCGTCCCACGTCAAGTAATCTCCCGTAGCAAGGTTGCGTCGCCATGAGCCTAGGTGTACCTCGTAAATGCTCATGGCGGTGGTGTTGTCCCCCAACTGCCGACCCACAGCAGGGTTTTGCAGTGCAGGCTCGGAAAACGTCGTGGCACAAATGCGTGCCGCATTGCCCGGCGGCAACTCGGTTGCTCGGGCGTAGGGATCGGTCTTTTCGATCACCACCCCATTGCAGCCCGTGATGTCGAATTTGTACCACTGCCCGACTGTGGCTTGCGCCACGAAGCCCACCCAAATGCCGCCGTCGGGATGCAGCTGCAAGGCGTGCGCTTGCCAGCCACTGGCATCGCAACGCACATGCACAGCCCGCGCACGCGGTGCCCAAACCGCAAAGACCACCCCAGACTGACCTTGCCAAGTCCAAGGGTGCGCCCCTAGCTTTTGCCAAGGCCGCGTATGTCGCCCTTCGACCAAAAGCCACACATCCAAGTCGCCCAGCCAATCGCTGGGAGAAAAGTTTGAAGCACGAACGTCCTGAGCTGAGGCCATGATGTCACTTCTGAAAAAAGCGTCTTCCGGTTGGGAAGTCAAAGAAGCGCCTATTTTTGCACCTTTATGCCGCCGCGCCTCGTGCGCCTTGTCACGCCACCTTTGCGGCCTCGTGTTGCAACGCATCTCTCAAGCCGCTGTGACGGCTGGCTTGGGTGTTCAGCGCCTGATGCAGCACCCGTTCATGGGGCGTGATGAGCGTGAGCGCGGTTTTGGCTCTGGTGATGCCGGTATAGACCAAGGGACGGTTCAACAGCGGACCGATGGCTTGCGGCAACACCAGCAAGGTATGGGCAAATTCCGAGCCTTGGCTTTTGTGAACCGTCAGCGCAAACGCCGTCTCCACATAGGCCAGTCGCCCCGCGCCCACCGAGCGCAGCGTGGCTCCATCCCGAAAATACACCCGCCAACGTGGGCCTGCCGCAGTGGGAGCCTTGTGGGACACTGAGGTGGTTTTAGACGCTTGGGGCGCAGGCAAAGTCATCCCTATATCGCCATTGAACACGCCCAAATCAGGATCATTGCGCGTCACCATGACCGGGCGACCGGCGTACCACTCGCCCTGTAGGGACAAATGCCCGTGCTGCGCCAGCTCTGCGGCAATGGCCTGATTCAGCCCGACCACACCCCAAGCACCGTCGCGCGTGGCGCACAAGACCCGCACTTGCTCAAACGCATCCAACACCTGATGCACCCACGCTTCATGCTCGGCCCACGAGCTAGGGCCGCGCCGCACCCGTTCGGCATACGCCGCATAGCCCAAGGCAGGGGCGAAAGGGCTGCCCGACAAGGGGCGACCACGCACCGCCAGCTTCACCGCCACGTCAGGCGAGTCTTGAATGTGCCATTGCAAGATGCCTTGACTGCCGCGATGCAGGCAGGCCGCCGCACTGGCCCCATCGCCCACATTCACGCATTGCGCCAATTCACCAATGGGGCCGTCAAAACGGCGACTGCGGCGCAGCATCACGGTTTGTTGCGCCAAAGGCGGGGCCGTACTGCCATCAGCCGCGTGCAGAAACGCTGGCGGCAGCTCGCAGCCTGTCGCCGCCTCTAAAGCGGCTTGGGTGTCGGCGGCGTAGTGGCCTTGCGCGGCTTCACGACACAAATCACCCAGCACGGCTCCAGCCTCTACCGAATCGAGTTGGTCTTTGTCCCCCAGCAACATCAGTTGGGTATGCGCTGGCAAGGCGGCAAGCAAGGCCGCCATCATCTCCAAATGAATCATGGAGGCTTCATCCACCATCACTACATCAAACGGCAATGGGTTGGCAGCGTGGTGCCGCCATTGGCGACGCTCGCCCTGCGCCCCCAGCAAGCGGTGTAAGGTGGTGGCTTGACCGATGCGCTCAATCAAAGGTGCCAGCTCCAAATGCGGAGCCACCACAGGAGCCAAGGCCAGTAAAGACGAATCAATGGATTGCTTGAGCCGCGCGGCCGCTTTGCCCGTGGGGGCAGCCAAGGCAATTCGCAATTGCTCAGGACGTGCCGCCGTCGCCAACAAAGCCACCAACACCCGTGCGGCGGTGTAGGTTTTGCCCGTGCCCGGCCCCCCAGTGATGATGGACAGCCCCGCATTCAGGGCCACGACACAGGCCAGTTGTTGCCAGTCAGGGTCAGATGCCGCGTCCCCCGACGCGGGAAACAGGCTGGACAGCCACGGTTTTAAGGTGGCGGGCTGATAGCGCGGGGGCTGCACGCTGCGCGCCACCAGGGCCTGCGCTACGGCCTGCTCCCAACGCCAATAGCGACGCAAATACAGCCTAGGCACGGGCGCAAGCGCCAGCACCAAGGGCTGTCCCACATCCGCCCCCTCCTCTTGCACCCACACCAAGGGCGAGGCGGCGATGGCAGCGACCCACGCCGCCAAAGACGCGGGCAAGTGCCTGTGCAGCTCGCTCAAAGTCGCCGTGTGCGCCACAGGCCATGCCAATTCATGCGCGGGCTGGCTGTGCATGGCGGCCAAATCCAAACAGGTATGACCCCGCCCCTCCAAATGCGCCAGCCACGCCACCGCCAACAACAAAGGTACGGTGGCCTGTGCATCACGTTGCGCCACAAAACGCGCCATCGCCACATCCAAGTGACGCAAGGGCAAGGTGCTCAAGGGCTGCAAAAAAGCCTCGTGAGGGGAGGGTGTCAGTAGGGACGGCATGGGATGAGAGGCAGTGATACTGATATTGATAGCAAAAAATGTGAGCTGCTTACGCAAGTAATACGGTCACTCTGGCAGGTTTGAATCTTAAAAATAGCCCCTAAAACCAAAAAAATACGTTTTTTCAGGCTGAAAACGAGTGTGGAACGAGCATTTTTGTGCCATAAAGCGTGTTTTTTCGATAAAAATGATGTTTTTTAAGATTAAAAATGTATAAAAGCCACGTATTACTTGCGTAAGCAGCTCACGTTTTTTACTATGCTTTTTGAGAGGCTAACCACGGCTGCAACCAGCCCAAGCCGGCAGATGTGCCCTTGCGGGGGCGGTATTCGCAGCCCACATAGCCCGTGTAGCCCCACTCATCCAAGCGGTGAAAGAGATGGGGGTAATGCACTTCGCCGCCGTCGGGTTCATGGCGGTCGGGCACGCTGGCAATTTGGATGTGGCCTATGCCGGCCCAGTGGCGCTCTAGGCGGCGGGTCAAGTCGCCTTCCATGATTTGGCAATGGTAGAAATCCATTTGCACCTGCACATTGGCTTCTCCCACTTGCGCTACCGTGTCGTGCGCTTGCTGTTGCCAGTTCAGGTGATAGCCGGGCATATCGCGGGTGTTGATGGGTTCTATCATCAAGCAGATGCCGTGGGGAGCCAAGACACGGGCGGCGTGTTGCAAGTTGGCGACATAGGTGCGTTGGCGGGTGGCGGCATCGACCCCCTCAGGAGCCAAGCCCGCCATCGCGTGCAGGCGCTTGCAGCCAGTGGCTAAGGCGTAGCGCAAGGCCAGTTGCACGCTGTCGGCAAACTCGGCCTCTCGGCCCGGGTGACAGGCCATGCCACGCTCGCCAGCGGCCCAGTCACCGGGGGGCAGGTTGAACAGGGCTTGGGTCAGGCCGTGGGCTTGCAATTGCGCGGCAAGGGCTTGGGGGGCGAAGTCGTAAGGAAACAGGTATTCGACCGCACGAAACCCGTCGGCAGCGGCAGCGGCGAAGCGGTCTAAAAACGGCACTTCGCCATACATCAGGGTCAAGTTGGCAGCAAACTGGGGCATGGCAATGGGGCTGATTGAGGCAGATTGAGGCGGAGTTAGGAAGCCAGCGTGTGCAAGGGCAGATCATGGGTGGCGGCCAATGCGTCTAGGGCTTGACGAGTGTGCTGGCTGAAAAACGCCGCCAACTGTGCCCGCGTCTGCGCTGCGTTCATGGGGGTGGTGTCGGGTAAGCCAACGACGCGGCACAAGGCTTGGGCAAAGTGCGGCTCTAAGGCCGCCAGTGCCACCCGCCCATCGGCACAGGCATAGACTTGGTAGCCGGCATGAGCGCCCCCCACTTGTCCCGTGGGCAAGGTCAAGCCCCACGCACGCGGCTTGGCTAGCCAGCCGGCGGCTTCAGACAGACCTACTTCGCGGTACACGCCACGCTGATGCGGATCGCGGCTGCGTGCCCACAGGCAGGCCAACACGGCTTCACTGGCGGCCAAAGCGCCGCCCATGTCGGCATACA
Source organism: bacterium UBA7470 (assembly GCA_002479815.1). Taxonomy (GTDB): domain Bacteria; phylum Pseudomonadota; class Gammaproteobacteria; order Burkholderiales; family Burkholderiaceae_C; genus UBA2334. The sequence continues at coordinate 15,827 of DLPA01000141.1, forward strand.
GCGTGGGGGGCAGGTGCAGGCCCGCCACCAAGTCCTGTTCGGCCATATAGGTCAGGTCATGACCGGGTTCGTCGGCACGCGGGCCACACGCACCGACGATGCTGACCATGCACACATGCGGATGCGCGGCTTGCAAGCTCTCCCAGTCCAGGCCGAGCTTGTGCAAGGCGGTGGGGCGAAACGAGGTCAGCAGCACGTCGCTGTGCGCCAGCTCTTGGTGCAACAGGTGTTGGCCTTCGGCCCGCTTTAAATCGGCCACCACCACCCGCACGCCTTGGTGCATATCGGCATAAGCCTGCGCTTGATAGTGCTGCATGGGGTCGCCCATCGGCGGCTCCAGCTTGCTGCACATTGCCCCCATGTCGTGCAGACGCATCAAGGC
>DLPA01000019.1 GCA_002479815.1 bacterium UBA7470
TCCCAAAACGCATGCTGACCATATTTTTCTTTTAAAAAGTCGATCCACAGTCGAACGCGTAAAGCCAAGTGTTTGCGTTGCGGAAAAATCGCGTAGATACCGTTGGGTGGGGCTGCAAATTCCTCTAACACGGCTACAAGACGACCGGCGGCAATATCGGCTTCTACTTCCCACGTGCTGCGCCAAGCAATGCCATAGCCCGCCAGACACCATTCGCGCAGCACTTGGCCATCTGAGCAGTCCAAAGGTCCCCCTGGGCGCAAATAAATCAGTTCTTTCATGCCAGTTTCTGGTGGATCTGAAGGGATCTGAAAGGCCCAGCCCCGCGTTTGCGACGCATCGCTGGACAAAGTCAGGCAGTCGAACTTTGACAATTCTGACGGATGACGAGGTGTGCCGTGATGTCGCAAGTAACTCGGACTGGCAACACACAGACGGCGGTTATCAGCCAAGCGAATGCTGACCAAAGACGAATCTGGCAAATCTCCTACCCGTACCGCACAGTCATAGCCTTCTGCTGCCAAATCCACGACACGGTCCGATAAATTCAGCGATACAGTGACGTCAGGGTGAATTTCTTGAAAATGCGGCACCAGTGGTGCAACGTGCCGCCTACCAAATCCAGCCGGTGCAGTGATGCGCAAATGACCACTTGCCTTGACCCCACCTGCGCTGACGCTGGCCTCTGCGTTTGCCAAATCTGTCAGAATGCGCTGGCAGTCTTCTAAAAAAGCACTACCTTCATGGGTCAGCGTGACACGCCTCGTTGTACGAACCATCAGTTTCACACCCAGACGTGCTTCTAAAGCATCCAATCTGCGGCCTATGATGGCCGGCGCTACACCTTCTGCTTTTGCCGCAGCAATCAAGCTGCCGCGTTGCGCCACAGAAACGAGGGTCGTGATGGCTTTGAACTTATCCATGCGATGCAGTATAGATACGAATCATGTGAATGAATGCCCCGACGGCAGGTCGTGGATCAAAAGTCAAGGCAGTCACATACCGGTCAATGGATGAGCCTTAAAAAATTCATAGTAAAAAAAGTGAGCTGCTCACGCAAGATTTAAGACAGTTACCCCCTATTTTGTTGTAAAAAATAGGTGATTTTTTGATAAAAATTACAATTTCAACAGCCAAATAAGCGTCATGGACTTCAAACAATCGATCGATGCCCTTTTTTGATCAGATTTTGACCATATTTTTAGTGTAAAAGTATCGAAAAATGAAGTAGTACTTGTGTAAGCAGCTCACTTTTTATGCTACTGTTTTATCAAACTGAGGAATGTCGATTCGACAACACGTTCCTTGCTGCGAATGCCATATCGCTGCGTACGTCCATCAAGATTGCTGCTCAGAGCAACGCACCCGCCCCCACCAATCGGACGTTGACGACCCCTGCGCGGGTGCTGTAGCGGTGGCGAGCATCCAGCGTTTCTACGCGCACCCGTGCGGTTTGACCGAGATACACCGTATCCGCCAACCACGACAGCTCGGCTTCCAGTGCTGCATCAGAGCGCAGCGTCTGCTGCCATACTTTTTGCAGCCCGTCCCAGCGATAGCCGCGTGTTTTGAGCACATCTTTGGACTCAAAGGGTGCGCCTGTGGCATACAGCTTGTGGTGGCGTTGCTGGCCAGCAGCCCATAAGCAATTGAGATAACTGCCCGTTTGCGTAGGATGCTTTTGCGCCAGTACGGCCAAAAGCGCGTGGCAGTCGGCTTCAGCGCGGTGTGCTTCGTAAAACCAGCCCGAACTCGCTGCCAAATGCGCCAGCTTCGCGCTGCTGTGTCCAGCGCTCTTCCAGTCCACGTCAGTCCAAGAGCAGGCCCATGCAGCGTGGGCAAAGGCGGGAAAGCGGGTTTCGACAAAAGGACGATCAAAACTGGCATTGTGGGCAATGACCACATCCACACCGTCCAGCAAACGGGCCACTTCCGCCTCATTCAGGCGTTGCCCACACACTTGCGTGTCGGTGATGCCGGTCAATTGTGTGATCGCAGGGGGAATAGGGCGACCTGGGTCTTCAACACCGTCGTAGAGTTGTACGTCGCCTACGGGCTGGCCTGTGCTCAAGTCCACCTGTACCCGCAGCAAGGCCAACTCGATGATGCGCTCGCGGTTGGCTTCCAGTCCAGTGGTTTCGGTATCCAACAGCAGCACGGTGGCGCAAGGGCCCTGAGCGGCTGCAGGGAAGTGCATATGAGGCTTCAAGCGCCGCAAGACTTTGTAATCAGGGTGTTGTTCCAGTGCGAACGCCATGTGCTCTGCAGAGGCGAGGGCTCCACTGTACGTTGGACTCAAGTCGTGGGAGGAAGAAAATGCCGTCTCTGCCACTGATGACGTGGCGGTGGCGGCACGGCTGGCCACTGTCCTGCGCGGAGGTCGCCCGCGCTTGGGGCTGGTGGGGACGGACATCGGCATCCCAAACAAATCCAATTCAGGTTCTGAGGAGGCACGACCCGACACATCAGGCCCAGCAGCGGCAATAGGCAAGGACATAAGCGACCACACAGATCAAAACATCAAAGGCCTGTATTGTCATACAGTCTTGTGTACGTGTGGTGTGATCGTGGCGGATTTATGGGGCGACGACCTTGGGTTTACGGGCTTTCAGGAACTGTCCTATCCCAAACACCAGAGCAGCACCACCCGCACTGGCGGTGTAGACGATCCAGCTCGGTGCTGTTTTTGCACCTGCTTCTAAAACGTGGGGCAAGACGGCGGGGTCGGTGACGACCATACCACCTGCAATCCAGCCCAGCAGCATACCGCCTAACACGATGATGACCGGAAAACGCTCCATCAGTTTGATGACCAGTTGACTGCCCCAGATGATGATGGGAATGCTGACCAACAACCCAAAAACCACCAGCGGTATTTTGTGTGCGCCACCTGTCGCTTCTGCTGCACCCGCAATCGCAATCACGTTGTCGATGCTCATCACCAAGTCAGCGATGATGACGGTTTTGACAGCGGCCCACAATTTGTCGCTGGACTCAATCGAGCCGTGGTCGTCTTCGTCATCGGGTACCAGCAGCTTGACGCCGATCCACACCAGCAAGGCAGCGCCTACCAATTTCAAGTAGGGGATTGCCAACAGTGCCAATGCAAACACGATCAAAATGACGCGCAGGCCAATTGCACCCGCCGTGCCCCACAGAATCCCCAAACGTCGCTGGGCGGGGGGCAACTTGCGGCAAGCCAAGGCAATCACCACGGCATTGTCGCCGCCGAGCAAAATGTCAATCATGATGATCTGGCCCACAGCAAGCCAGAATTGGGCTGTCATAAACTCTTCCACAGCAACTCCTTGTTCTGAAATTCCAAAAAAAATGGCGACGTGAAACACGTCGCCATTGTGCATCTGTCAGATGCTTACACCGATGTGGAAAGTCCCATCATCACCGCAAGCACCCCAATGCCGATTACAGCAGGGCTTTGAGCAATTTGCCCATTTCGGATGGGTTACGTGTGACCTTGAAGCCGCACTCTTCCATGATGGCGAGCTTGGCATCTGCGGTGTCCGCACCACCAGAAATCAATGCACCCGCGTGGCCCATGCGTTTGCCGGGAGGCGCAGTCACGCCAGCGATGAAGCCGACGATGGGCTTTTTCATATTGGCTTTGCACCACATGGCGGCTTCGGCCTCGTCGGGGCCGCCGATCTCGCCGATCATGATCACCGCATCGGTGTCCGGATCGTCGTTGAACAGGCGCATCACGTCGATGTGCTTCAGGCCGTTGATCGGGTCACCGCCGATGCCGACGGCGCTGGACTGGCCCAGGCC
>DLPA01000154.1:0-644 GCA_002479815.1 bacterium UBA7470
TTCAACAAAAAAATCGTCGATTACTTGAAATTCAACCGCGAATTTGCCAAAGCTTGTCCGGGCTTTGAAACCGACATTCATGGTTTGGTTGAAACGACCGATGAAGATGGGCGCAAGGCTTATTTTGCCGACTGTGTGAAATAACAATCCGCTTGCTGCTGCCATACCAATCATCAATGGCGGCAGCACATTAAGAATCATAGTAAAAAAAGTGAGCTGCTCACGCAACTGAAACGCTGGTTTCGGCTGTTTTATTTCTCAAAATAGTGGCAAAAAAGCAGAGAAACCTTCCCCTGAGGGTAGCGAAATGAAGCCGGCGACGCTAAAAAACGGCAACGAAGGCTGAATTTCTAGAATCTCTGGTTATTTTTAAGATTAAAAACAGTCAAAAAGCTTTATTTGATTGCGTGAGCAGCTCACATTTTTTGCTATCAATTATAAAGACCGTAATGTAGGCTTTATTTCCCCCAAGAGTCTTTCAGGCCCGTGATGCGGTTGAACACGACTGGGGTGTGGGGCGTGTGGTCTAGGCGGTCGGCGACGAAGTAGCCGTGGCGCTCGAATTGGAATTTTTGATCCGGCAAGGCCGCTGCCAACGAGGGTTCGACGTAGGCGGTGATGACTTTGAGGCTGTTGGGGTTCAA
>DLPA01000154.1:817-8645 GCA_002479815.1 bacterium UBA7470
CGCTCTTGGTGTCGGGGATGACGCGGGCCAGCACTTGGGTGATGTGGCCTTGTGCGTCTTTCTCGCAGCCCGTGCATTCGATGACGTAGCCGCCTTTCAAGCGCACTTTGTTGCCGGGGAACAGGCGTTTGTAGCCTTTGGGCGGCACTTCGGCAAAGTCTTCGCGCTCAATCCAAACTTCTTTGCCGATGGTGAACTGGCGGGCAGGGGGGGGTGTTTCGCCTTCAGCGACGTGCGGTAGGGCGGGCAAGGTGCAGGCTTCTAGGTGACCCGCGCCCATCACGTCGTCCCAATTGGTGAGCACGAGTTTGACGGGATCGAGCACTGCCATGCCGCGATGCGCTTGGTGTTCTAGGTCTTCGCGCAGGCAGCCTTCTAGCGTGCTGTAGTCGATCCAGCTATCGGCCTTGCTGACCCCAATGCGTTCGGCGAAAAGCTGAATGCTTTCAGGCGTGTAACCCCGACGGCGCAAGCCAACGATGGTGGGCATGCGCGGGTCGTCCCACCCGCTGACCTTGCCCTCGCTCACGAGTTGGGCGAGTTTGCGCTTGCTGGTGATGACGTAGGTCAGATTCAAGCGGGCAAATTCGTACTGGCGCGGTTGGGGCGTGTGGATCAAGCCGCCTTGGGCCAAGTGGTCGAGCAACCAGTCGTAAAACGGGCGTTGGTCTTCAAATTCCAGCGTGCAAATGCTGTGGGTGATGTTCTCTAGTGCGTCCTCAATGGGGTGCGCGAAGGTGTACATGGGGTAGATGCACCACGCATCGCCCGTGTTGTGGTGGGTGGCGCGACGTATGCGGTAAATGGCTGGGTCGCGCATGTTGATGTTGGGGTGGGCCATGTCGATTTTGGCGCGTAAGACGGCAGCGCCATCGGCCAACTCACCCGCCCGCATTTGCCGAAAACGGGCCAAATTCTCAGCCGGAGTCCGGTCGCGGTAGGGGCTGTTGATGCCGGGCTTGCCAAAATCGCCACGGTTGACGCGCATCGCTTCGGCGCTTTGTTCATCGACGTAGGCGCAGCCGGTTTCGATCAGGTACTCCGCGGCGCGGTACATGAAGTCGAAGTAGTCGCTGGCGTAGAACAGGTGGTTTTGACCGTTGGCCTCCCAGCCAAAGCCCAGCCATTGCACCGCGTCCAAGATGGAATCGACAAATTCTTGGCTTTCTTTTTCGGGGTTGGTGTCGTCAAAGCGCATGTGGCAAACGCCGCCATAGTCGCGGGCCAGCCCAAAATTCAAACAAATGCTTTTGGCGTGACCGACGTGCAAATAGCCATTGGGTTCGGGGGGAAAGCGGGTGCGAATTTTGGCGGGATCGGGCTGTCCGGTGGCATGGTGCGCGGCATCGCCCGGCGTGCCTGCCCAACGGCGCTGGGCGTGTGTGCCTTGCGCCAGATCGGACTCGATGATTTGACGCAAAAAGTTGCTCGGCTTGTGTGAAGTGTCCGCATCAGAGGCGGTAGAGGAATGAGAATGTGCGTTGGTCATGCGCTGATTTTAGAGGCCGTCGCTTTCGTTGTTTTCAGCGTCTTGCTGTTGGCCGTTGAGAATCCGGGTGTCTTTGGCCCGTTGCTATGATGTTCGGTAGCTTTTTTAACCAGAGGAGTTGGCCCACCATGTCGTTTGATGTCCCTCCCCCCATCCATTCTGCGCCACCTGATCCGCAGGCGCGTGTCCAATTGGGCTGGTCAGAATTAGAGCGTGCGGTACACGAGGGGGTGCTGGCCTCCACCCAAGCCCAACAGTTGTGGACACAATGGGCCGCATCCGACAGCCCTTTGCGGGTGGATGTGCGCCCCCCAAACGCTGCTGCTGCGCCTGTGCGAGCGAGTGCTCCACCCACGACAGAAGCTGCGCGATTCTCGTTTTCCCATGTCTTGTACTACTTTGGCGGCATGTTGGCGATTGGAGCCATGTCGCTGTTCATGACCATGGCGTGGGGGATGTTTGGCGCGTGGGGCAGTGCGGTCTTGACGGCGCTGTACTTGTTCGGCGCTTGGAAAGTCGCCACGCATTTCAAACACAGCCGCTTATTCATCCCGGCGGGGATTTTGGGCACCTTGGCGGTCACGCTCGTGCCCTTGCTGGTGTGGAGCGTGCAAGTGGGTCTAGGACTGTGGCCCGAAGGCGGTAGCAGCCAATACGGTCACTATCATCAATACATCAATTGGCGTTGGCTGACGCTGGAGTTCGCTACCCTGCTGGCGGCTGCGGTGATGCTGTGGTGGCTGCGCCTGCCCTTCATGGTCATGCCCCTGGCGGTGACGGTGTGGTACTTGAACATGGACATCGCCCATTTGCTGATGCAGGAACAAGGTTGGAACTGGACGTTTACCCGTGACGTGTCGCTGGTGTTTGGCTTGGGCACTTGTGCCTTGGCGATGTGGGTGGATTTACGCAGTCGCTTGTCCTCTGACCCTGAAAATCGGCAAGATTTTGCGTTTTGGCTTTACATCTTCGGCGTGCTGATGTTTTGGGGGGGCCTGAGTCTGCGCAGCAGCGGCTCGGAATGGGGCAAAGCGGCTTACGCGCTCATCAACGTGGGACTGGTGTTTTGGGGGGCAGCGATACAGCGGCGGGTGTTCACGGTCTTTGGTGGCATCGGCGTGGCGATTTATGTGGGGCATTTGGCTTGGAAGGTGTTTCCCAACTCCATCGGGTTTTCGTTTGCGCTCACCTTGTTGGGCTTTGCCATCATTGCCTTGGGCGTGTGGTGGCAACGCCATGAAGATCGGATACGGCTGCATTTGGTGCAATGGCTGCCTCAAGCCCTGAAAGCTCTGGGACAATCGGGTGCATGAAACGTCTGCCACTGATCGATGCACTGAAAGCCATCGCCTCGCAAATGATCGTCTTGCACCACTTGGCTTTTTATGGGCCGATGTCGGACTTGACCCATCAGCTCGCGCCCGCCTTGGTGTCGTGGTTCAGCCAACACGCCCGCCTCGCGGTGCAGGTGTTTTTGGTCGTCAGTGGATTTTTAACGGTGCGGGCGCTGGCGCCGCATGGTGTGTGGCAGGCGACACGTCCTTGGTCGTTGTTGGGTAAGCGTTACATCAACATTGCGATGCCTTATATGGCCTCCTTGCTGGTCGCCATTGGATGCAGTGCTTTGGCGCGGGCATGGATGTCACACAGCAGCATTCCTGCACCGCCTGAGCTGGGGCAGTTCCTCGCACATGCGTTCTTGCTGCACAGCTTGCTGGAGTTGGATTCTTTGTCTGCAGGGGTGTGGTACATCGCTGTTGATTTTCAGTTGTTCGCTCTGGCCGTGGGCCTGCTTTGGCTGGGGCAACCGCGACACCAACCACCACAATCGGGGCACCTGCATACGACCACGATGGGCTTGTTTTTTGGCCTGGGTGCTGTCTCCTTGCTGTGGTTCAACCGCAACGCAGGGTGGGACAACTGGGCGCTTTATTTTTTTGGGGCCTATGCCTTGGGGGGCTTGGCATGGTGGATCAGCCAGCAAGCGGTGCGCACGCGCGGCGTGTGGGCTGCCGGCGTATGGGCCTTGGTGGCACTGGCCTTGGTGGTGGATTTTCGCTCCCGCATCGCCTTGGCCGCCAGTGTCGCCTTGCTACTGGGTTGGGGACACGTGCATGGGTTTTTGTATCGGTGGCCGCAAAGCACGGTGTTGGCCTACTTGGGTCGCATTTCGTATGCCGTGTTTCTGATGAACTTTCCCGTTGCGTTGGTGGTGAATGCGGCCTTTACGCGCTTTGCACCGAAGGATGCGGGCATACAAACGCTGGGTGTGGTCGTGGCATGGATGGCCTGCATCGCGGCGGGGGCAGCCTTCTACCACTGGGTTGAAGAACCGTTGCGCCGTTTGGCTCAGCGCTGGATGCAGACGTGATCTCTTCTCAGCTGGCTGCCTGACTTTGGTTCAACGCTTGCGCCGCTCCTCTTAAAGCCGGTGAGACTTCAGCTGTGATGACCCACACGGGAATGTCGGCCAGATAGTCTTTGAAGCGCCCTTTCGCTTCAAAACGATCCCGAAACGGTGAGTCTGCCAGCCAGTGGCCCAAGCGAGGCACAATGCCTCCACCGATATAGACACCGCCCAACGCGCCGAGGCTCAAGGCCAGATTGCCTGCAATGCTGCCCAAAAAGCGCGCGAATAAATCCAGCACTTCAGCGCACCGTGCATCTGCAGGCGAAGCCAGCGCCAAGCGTGTGATGGTGTCAGCCGGTAAGAGCGCCTCAGGCCAAAAGCCCTCATCAAGCTGGGTGAGGGCTGCGTGCAGATTGCTCAGGCCTTGACCAGACACTGCACGCTCGGCAGAGGCATGACCAAAGCGTTCCCACAGCAAAGCCACGACGGCTTGCTCGCGTGGGGTGTGCGCAGGCAAGCTGACGTGGCCACCCTCGCCACACAAAGGAATCCATCCCCCATGTCCATCTGGCAGCAAACCCGATACGCCCAACCCTGTGCCTGGCCCGATCAAACCAATCGGCTGAGGGGCAGCAGACAAAGACACAGTTTGCACAGGACGCCCCCCCAATTGCCAGAACTCATCTGGGGTCAGTGTGGGCAGCGCCAGCGCAAGGGCGGTGAAATCATTCATCACCTTCAGGCGGTGCAGCCCCAAACCCGTTTGCATTTGAGAGATGGAGAAGCCCCAGTGGTGGTTGGTCATCTGTACCCAATCACCTGTGACGGGATTCGCCATGGCGATTGCCGCTTCTGTGACCTTGGGACCAGACAGCTGGCACGTGTAGTCTTCGATGGCAGCTTGCAGGCTGGGGTAATTGGCACAGGGCAAGACGCGTACGTCGTGCAGCTGCGATGCTCCGGCCCACATCCAAGCCAAACGCGCATTTGTGCCGCCAATGTCGCCCACAAGCTGTCGGTGTGCCTGTGCGGACGGGTGAGACGAAGCAGTAGAGGAGGGATCAGACGTACCGATCAAAGGACTTAAGCAACTCAACGGGGTAACTCCACAGTACGGTGACAGGCCATGCCATCGGCATCGAACAGATGCAGGTCATCAGGCCGTGCGGCAATGCCCAAGGCATCGCCCAAGCGCAGGGCAGTCGTGCCCTCTAGTTTCAAGGTGATGGTGTGAGCGCCGTCCACGCCATCGACATGGGTGTCTAAATAGAGCAACGAGCATTCGCCCAGTTTTTCGATGTGCCGCACCGTCGCCGGTAAGCTGTTGTGGGCTTGGATGCCATCGGCCAAGCGCAAATGCTCGGGGCGTGCGCCCAGTTGCACGGCGCTGCCTACGGGCAGATGCTGGGCATCGACCGCCACCTGAAACACCGCCTCGCCCACGCGCACCTGTGCGTGTTGGGCGTTGCGCTCTTGCAGCACGGCGGGCCAGATGTTCATTTTGGGCGAGCCTATGAATTCCGCGACAAATCGGCTGGCGGGGCGGTGGTACAAGTCCATCGGCGACCCCACTTGGGCGATGGAGCCGTGGGTTTGCACCGCATCGCCCGAGCGCAGCAGCACAATCTTGTCGGCCAAAGTCATGGCCTCGACTTGATCGTGCGTGACGTAAATCATGCTGGCTGTGCCTAAATCGCGGTGCAGTTTGGCGATTTCTAGGCGTGTTTGCACCCGCAAGGCGGCATCTAAGTTGGACAGGGGTTCGTCGAACAAAAACACCCGAGGCTCTTTGACGATGGCGCGACCAATCGCCACCCGTTGCCGCTGTCCGCCCGATAACTCTTTGGGCAGACGATCGAGCAGGTGCGAGAGCTGCAAGACTTCGGCGGCATGGCGCACTTTGCGGTCGATGTCGGCGGCGTTGGCGCGTAAGACTTGCAGGCCAAAAGCCATGTTCTCGCGCACCGTCATGTGCGGATACAGCGCATAGCTTTGAAACACCATCGCCACGCCACGGCGGGCGGGGGCGAGGTCATTCACGCGCTCGCCGTCGATCAGCAAATCGCCGCTGCTGATGTCTTCCAAGCCCGCCACCATGCGCAGCAGCGTCGATTTACCACACCCCGAGGGGCCGACAAACACGCAAAACTCGCCCTTGTGGATGGTGAGATCGGCGTTGCGTATGGTGTAAGCAGCGGCTTTGTCGTAGCGTTTGCAAATCTGGCGAAATTCAATTTGGGACATGATCAGTCGTTCGTCATTTCACGGGTTCACACTTGCCAAAACGCCCAGCCCCAAGGCTGGAAGACGAGGGTTTGCGTGTCTTGCGTCACCCCGACTGGGGCCATGTCGGCACAGGGCGACAGGGCCGACAGGTCGGCAGGCAGCGCAAACTGCGCCACTTGGTCGCTGAAGTTGTAGGTACACAGCAGGCGCTGCCCCTCGTGCTCGCGCACCCATGCCAAGACCTGAGGGTGAACAGGCCACAAGTCCAAACGGCCCTGCATCAACGGCGCTTGGGTTTTGCGCCAATGCAGCAAGCGCGTGTAGTGCGCCAGCATGGCGGCATCGTGCTGTTGCTGATCGACGGCCTGCGCCAGATGCGGCTGCGCCACCGGCAGCCATGTCGTCGCGGCTTGCGAAAAACCGGCGTGCAAGGCGTTGGCTTGCCACGGCATGGGCGTGCGGCATCCATCGCGGCCCTTGTATTGCGGCCAGAGCGTGATGCCGTAGGGGTCTTGCAGGTCTTCAAACGCCAGCTCGGCCTCGGGCAAACCCAGTTCTTCGCCTTGATACAGGCAGATCGTGCCGCGCAAGCCGATTTGGAAGGCCAAGGCCAAGCGCAGCAGCCGCTCGTCAGGCTGTGGGCCGCCCCAACGGGTCGCTACGCGGGTGACATCGTGGTTGGACAAGGCCCAGCACGGCCAGCCGCCTTCAGCGCCGTTGCCCACCACGGCATTGAAGCGGGCCAGTACGCCATGCAAAAACGGGGCGCTGTGGTGTTCGGCCAGCAAATCAAAGCAATACGCCATGTGCAGCTTGTTGCCGCCTGCGGTGTATTCCGCGACGCGGGCCAGCCCGTCGTCGTCGCCAATTTCGCCCACCATCGTCGTGTCGGGGTACTCGTCCAACAAGGCGCGTAGGCGGCGCAAAAAGTCTAGGTTTTCGGGGCGGCTTTTGTCGTACACATGCCACTGCCACGCATAGGGGTTGAAGGGGTTGACGGCAGGGTCGGGGTTTTGAGGGTCGGGCGCTCCGCGTGCGGGGTTGGATCGCAACTCGGCATCGTGAAAATAGAAGTTGGCGGTGTCCAAACGGTAGCCATCCACGCCCAGTTCCAGCCAAAACCGCACCGTTTCCAGCAAGGCGGTTTGCACCTCGGGGTGGTGGAAGTTCAAATCGGGTTGGCTGGTCAAAAAATTGTGCAGGTAATACTGACAGCGGCGGGTGTCCCACTGCCATGCGCTGCCGCCAAAAATCGACAGCCAATTGTTGGGCGGGTTGCCATCGTCCTTCGCGTCGGCCCACACATACCAATCGGCCTTGGGGTTGTGTCGGTCGGCGCGACTTTCGACGAACCACGGGTGTTGGTCTGAGGTGTGTGACAGCACTTGGTCGATCATGACCTTCAGCCCCAAGTCGTGGGCACGGGCGAGCAGGGTTTTGAAATCGTCCAGCGTGCCAAACATGGGATCGACATCGCAATAGTCGCTCACATCGTAGCCAAAGTCTTTCATGGGACTTTTGAAAAACGGCGACAACCAAATGCCGTCTGCGCCCAGTGCGGCGATGTAGGGCAAGCGTTGGGTGATGCCTTGCAAATCGCCGATGCCATCGGCATTGCTGTCTTGGTAAGAACGGGGGTAGATTTGGTAAATCACGCCCCCACGCCACCAGCCATTGTTGGGCGCTTTGGGAGCGTTGGAGGAAGAAGGTGTGGAAGAAGTCATAGAAGCTATAGAAGCCATAGAGGTCATGTCAAACCGATC
>DLPA01000154.1:8796-9913 GCA_002479815.1 bacterium UBA7470
CAAGGAATGTCGTACTTGCTGGCCCCCGAGATGAGGGAAATGGACACGGGGACAGTGCGCTCGTTGTTGTCCAGCACAAAGGTCAGGGCGAATAAAAACTCGTTCCATGCGGCGATGAAGGCCAATAAACCCGTCGAAACCATCGCCGGCCACAGCAACGGCATGAACACCGACCAAATCGTGCGTAAGGGGCCGCAGCCGTCCATGATGGCGGCCTCTTCCAACTCTTTGGGCAACTGCTTCATGAAGGTGGTGAGCACCCACACCGTAAAGGGCAGCGTGAAAATCATGTAGGGCAAGACCAAGCCCATCGCCTTGTTGTACAGCCCGAGCCAGCGAATCAGCTCAAACATCCCCGCCAGTACGGCGACTTGCGGAAACATGGACACCGCCAACACCGCCGTCAGCAACACACCACGGCCTTTGAAAGAAATGCGGCCCAAGGCATACGCGGCAGTTACGCCCAACAGCAGCGACAAGACCACCACCGACACCGACACCAGCACCGAGTTGACGATGTGCCGTCCAAACGGCTGCTCCGCCAAGGTGAACAGCGAGATGTAATTGTTCAGCGTGACCCCACTGGGCCACAAACTGGGGTCAAACAAGGCCGAACCCGACTTGAAAGACGTGGACACGGCGTAAATAAACGGAAACACCGACACCATCACCACCACGGCGGCAGCGGCGTACAAGGCGGCGCGTTGATACCAAGGACTTTGCATGGGTTGTGACCTTTTAATGGGTGAGCGGTGGACGCATCAGTCTTCCGACAACTTCATGCGGCCCATGCGGATCGCCACCACGGTACACAGCCCGATGATGAGAAAGAGCGCCGTCGAAGCCGCCGAGCCGTAGCCCATGTAGCCGTTGTCCATCATCTCGCGGCGCACAAAGCCCGACATGCTGATGGTGCTGTTGTTGTTGGAGGTCAGCACATAAATCAAATCGAACACCCGCAAGGCATCGAGCAACCTAAAAATCACCGCTACCATCAAGGCCGGACGGATCAAGGGCAAAGTGACGCGCCAAAACACCCGCAGCGGATGCACGCCATCGACCCGTGCCGCCTCGTAACAATCTTTGGGCAGGGTTTGCAGGGCCGCCAAAATCAGCA
>DLPA01000154.1:10013-24400 GCA_002479815.1 bacterium UBA7470
CCACCGTCCACAGGGCAAAAGCCGGGTCAGCCGTCCATGCCAGCTTTTGCGACAGCAGCCCCAAATCGACCAGCCATTGGTTGATGACCCCGAATTGATCGTGCAGCATCCAGCCCCACATCTTGGCCGAGACGATGGTGGGAATGGCCCACGGCACGAGCACCGCCGCCCGCACCCACGCGCGGCCTTTGAACTCTTGGTTCAACAGCATCGCCACGCCCAGCCCGAGCAAGGTCTCCAGCGTCACCGACACCACCGAAAACTTCAGCGTGTTGACGATGGAACTGCCCCATTCGCTGGCCCAAAAGCCATCGCTGTAGTTGGGGTTGGCAAACAGGCCGTACTCGCCGACGTAGTTCTCCCAACCCACGAACCGCGCGGCCTCCAGTTGGTTGATGTTGGCATCGGTGAAGCTGAACCAAATCGTGCGGCCCAAAGGCCACAGCGCGACGACGGCCAGCACCACCAGCATGGGGCTTAAAAACAGCCAAGCGGTTTGTGTGCGGTGCTGCATAGGGGGTAGTCAGATAGGTATAAATCACCACTCAGCCCCGCCCCCTATTGGAAGAGGAGGCTGGCTGAGTCCTTGCAGATCACCACTGGTTGCGTTTGACTTGTTTCAGCTTGGCTTCGAGCTTTTTCAGGCTGTCCTCGGCAGTGGCTTTGCCTGAGAGCACATCGTGCGTTGCGTTCCAGAAGGCGGCGCTGACTTCGGGGTATTTCAAGCCTGTTGCGGTGGCGGGGCGGGGTACGGCGCTGGTGAACACGTCAAACAAGCTGCCAAAGAAGGGGTTGGCGGCCAGCACGTCTTTGTCTTTGTACAAGGCGGCGATGGTGGGGTTGTAAGAGCCTTTGATGGCGCGTTCTTTTTGCACCTCGGGGCTGGTCATGTACATCACCAAATCAGCCGCTGCATCGGCATTTTTGGAGTATTTGGACACTGCCAACTGCCAACCGCCCAGCGTGGCGGCGTGTTGACCATCCGCACCGCCTTTGGGCAGTGGGGCGACCCCGATCTTGCCCTTGACCTTGCTGTCAGCACCGTTGCCGAGCGACCACGCATAAGGCCAGTTGCGCATGAAGGCGGCATTGCCGTTTTGGAACACGCCACGCGCTTCTTCTTCGGCATAGTTCAACACGCCTTGCGGAGCGATGCTGCCCACCCAAGAGGCGGCCATTTTCAAAGCCTTGACGGCTTGGGGGTTGTTGACGGTGATGTCTCCCTTGTCGTTGACGATGTTGCCGCCTTTGTAGCTGCTGATCCACTCGACGGCATCGCAAGTCAAGCCCTCGTAGGCTTTGGCTTGGAAGACAAAGCCTTGAAAGTCGGCGTTGCCTGCGGCGCGTTCACCGTCTTGAATTTTTTTGGCAGCGGCGCTCAAGTCTTCCCAGGTCGCAGGGGCTTGCACGCCGTATTTGTCCAACAAATCTTTACGGTAGTACAGCAAACCGGCATCGGTGAACCACGGCATGGCCAGCAATTTGCCATCGACCGTGTTATTGGCAACGATCGCAGGGAAGTGTTCTTTTTCAGCACCTTTGCTGTACTTTTTCAAGTCCACCAAATGGTCTTTGATGACACCGGGCCACACCACATCGACGTTGATCACGTCCAAGTCGGCGGATTTGGCAGCGAACATCTGGCGGAACAAGGCCAAGATGTCCGTGGTCGAGTTGGGAATCGTGAAGAGCTTGACCTCGTGGCCTGATTTTTTGGCCCACTCAGCGGTGTGCTTTTTGCAAAACTCAAAATCTTGGCCGACCGAGCCGCAAGAAATGGTGATGGTGGCGGCTTGGGCGCTGCCAGCGGCAGCCAACAGCACGGGCACAGCGACGGCGGTCAGTGCCAGTTTGAAGGAAGAAAAGCGTGAGGTCATGAAAGTGTCTCCGGTTGCATGGACTGATGGCGAAATGTGTGTGGGTTGAGCCATCAGCTGCACGAATTACACATTTCATGCAAACGTTTGCAAATAGGGTTTTTACCTAAAAATAAAGGATTTATATTTATTTATCAGATTTTATGCAAATGTTTGCGCTTTCCACCCCTGCATTGCACGGCTGTATTTAAAAATGATAGTAAAAAAAGTGAGCTGCTCACGCAACAAAAAGTAGGCTTACAGCCAAATCAATATTTAAAATAGGCTAGAAAAATATAAAAAATCAGTTTGAAACTGATGGTAGAAGGCAAAAAACCGGCTGTTTTGTTTTTTGAAGGCTATTTTGCAAACAAAAGCAGTCAATAATCAAATTGAAATTGTCCCCAAGCGCCGTGATGCTTGCGTGAGCAGCTCACTTTTTTTACTCTACTCTTAAAAGCAGGTGGGCGGGCCAGTGTTGCCGCCCTCTCACAAACGACAACACTGCCCGCCCTGCTTCTTCACCTTGGAGAAGGTGGGTCGTACACCCCACGGTCAGAGGTGGTTGTTGACCGTGGCGTGCGAAGTCGGTTCGCCGCCCATAAGGGCGGCGGCAACATCAGAAGGCGTAGTTGATGCGCAGACGCACAGCCGTCAGGCTGTCCACACCTGTGCCGGTGGAGTGGCTGATGGCGGGCGTGATGGTGGCGTTTTTCACGTTGAACAGCGGGAAGGTGTACGCGGCATACACCGTATTCACCTTGGTGTTGAGCAAGCTGTTGCGATCGTTGATGTAGCCGACGCCTGCGGCGCCGATCGTGCCGTTGATGCCAAATGAAGACGCATTGAGTTTGCTGGCGCGTGCGTAGTTGACATTGACCGTGGTGTCTTTGTTCAGTGCATAGCCCACAGATACGCCAACCCCTGTCACGCTTGTCATGGCACTGCCTTCGGTTTTGAAGGACTCTACGCCCAAGCGCACGGCCAAGGGGCCGCTGCTATAAACCAAGGTAGGACGCAGGCCATACGCCGATGCTGAGCCGTTTTTCTTGGTCGCAACGCCCAACTCCACCCGCAGACCAGGGGCTGCGTTCAGACCAATCACGGTGTGAATGCGACCGTCTTTCATGCGTCCGCGCAGGGCATTGGCTTTGTAGCCGCTGGCCACGCCCACGCCTTCAACCACGGTGTCTTTGCCCAGTGGGAACAAATCGGCAGCTTCGTGGCGGCCCAGTTTCAAATCAGCCATGCTGTTGCCAAACTGTACCCAGGCATCGTCGATGGTCACAGAGTCGCCGGTCAAGGGAACGATCAGTGAGGCGCGCGCATTCACGAAATTGTCGCCCTGCTTCATCAATGCAGCGTTGGCATTGATTTCAACGCGACCACCCAATGAGGTATCGCTTTTGGTCATAGGGTTGCTTCTGGAGCTTTTGAACGTAGGGTCGGCTTCTAAGTTGGCATCGAAGGTCACCGCAGCCTGCGCAGCGGTCGCTGCCAACACCATCGCCGCAGCCATGCTGATTCGGGTTTGAGGGGTCATGAGAGGTCTCCAAAGTTAAAACGTTTGCAAAAAATTGTTCTGCAATGAAAAGCTATAAAAAAGATTGCTATCTGTTGATAACAAAAGATTTTTTTGAAAGCAAGAATGTTGCAGACAAGTGATTGGAAAGCAAACGCAAACGTTTGCAGATTGGTGATTACCCTTAAATCAATTAATTTGATTAATGTGATCCGCCGAAAAAAGAACTTGTTCACCCACTGGACGGTCGTCTTTGTGGTTGTTGGGGGCCTTGGCAGTGGGCGGGCGTGGCCTGCTGAGGGTGCGGTACGAACTCATGGCGCGTGCGTGCCGTCCTCAACGCTGTCGCTGCTGCTTTCGCGCACCATCAACACGGTGGGCAAGACGGTCGAGTCAGGCCGCTGGCCTTGCAGCATGGCAAACAAACCCTCCACCAACGCAAAGCCTGCCAAGTCAACCGGTTGGCGCACGGTGGTGATGCTGGGGTGGACATGACTCGCCATGGCCACATCATCGTAGCCCACCACTTTGACGTGGTGGGGCACACGAATGCCACGCTCGGCCATGACTGCAATCGCATTGACGGCCATCACATCACTCACACAAAACAAGCCATCAAACTCAGGGGCTTGCGTCAGCCAAGACGCAAAACGCTGGCGGGTGTGGCCGGGTTCAAACGGGCTGTTGATTTCGAGTTGGGGTGCTGGCATAAGACCGCGTTCGGCGTGCGCACGCCGATAGCCTGCATGACGCAAATCGGCCTCGGGGTGTTGATGTTCACCCAAAAAAGCAATGCGCTGACAACCTTGCTCCAGCAGATGACGGGTGGCGAGGTAGCCGCCCAACTCGTTATCTGTACCCACCACGGGGTAGAGCATAGAAGGCAAAGCAGCGCCCCACACCATCATGGGAACCCCGCGCAGCATGGGGGCATTCAAGTGATCGGGGTGGATGAATTGACCAATCACAATCACGCCCGCGGCTTGCCCGTTTTCAACCATGTGGGTGATGGTGTCGGGCTGTTCGGTGCTGGCGCGGGTGAGCAGCAGCGCGTAGCCTCGTTGATCGAGGGCATCGGCAATATGCCCCAACAGGCTCAAAATGAAGGGGTCGGAGATGCTTTGCAAGCGGTCCACCAAAATGCAGACTGCCACAGTTTTGACATCGCGCTTGCGCAAGCTGGCTGCACCGACATTGACTTGGTAATTCACCGAACGTGCCAATTCGGTGATGCGGTCGCGGGTGGCGGCTGGAATGGCCGGATGACCGCTGAGCGCGCGGGATACGGTGGCAATAGATACCCCAGCCAGCCGGGCAATATCGCCCATTTGCATCCGTTTGGCGGGACGCAAGGGCGCAGAGGCAGAGGATGCCGACACATCGCTTGACGCTGCTGCGTGGGGGTCTGAAGGGCGTGAACGTGGAGAAGTCATGCTTCATTATTTCATTGGGATGCCACAATCGAGATATTCACCGATGAATCTATGAATCTTCCTTACGAACTCAGGCTGGGGTGGCGTTACACCCGAGCGGGTCGCACGACTCGCAAAAATGGTTTCATCTCTTTCATCTCTGGCGTGTCGATGTTGGGCATTGCGCTGGGGGTGGCGGCGCTCATCATCGTTTTGAGCGTGATGAACGGCTTTCAGAAAGAAGTCCGCGACCGTATGTTGGGCGTGCTGGCGCACATCGAGGTGTTTGCTCCCGGCGGCGCAGCCCTGCCCGACTTGCCCCGCACCTTGGCCGAGGCAAAAGCGCATCCCCAAGTCATAGGCGCGGCGCCCTTCATTGCCGCGCAAGCCTTGATTGCACGCGGCGAGGACATGAAAGGCGCGGTGGTGCGCGGTGTCGATCCGGCCCTAGAAGGCCAAGTGACGGATTTGTTTGCCAAAAACCCCGTGTTGGAGCGCCTGCAAGCGGGCGCGTTTGGGGTGGTGTTGGGCATCGACTTGGCCCGCAGCTTGGGCGTGCGCGAGGGCGATACCGTCACCCTCATTGCCCCCAGCGGGCAAATGACCCCTGCGGGTGTCGTGCCGCGCTTGAAGCAGATGCAGGTGGTGGGCACGTTTGATTCGGGCCACTACGAATACGACGCGGGGCTGGTGGTACTGCACCAAGACGATGCCGCCAAGGTGTTCAGGCTGGAGGGGCCGACGGGTCTACGTCTGAAGTTGCAAGATTTGCACCAAGCGCCCCGTGTGGCGCATCAGTTGGTGCAGCAGTTGAGCGGGGATTTATTCGTTCGGGATTGGACGCGCACCAATCGCACTTGGTTTGCCGCGGTGCAGCTCGAAAAGCGCATGATGTTCATCATCTTGACGCTCATCGTTGCGGTGGCCGCCTTCAATTTGGTCAGCACTTTGGTGATGACGGTGACCGACAAGCGGGCCGACATCGCCATCCTCCGCACCCTAGGGGCCAGCCCGCGCAGCATCATGGCGGTGTTTGTGGTGCAGGGCGCGATGGTCGGCGTGATCGGCACCTGGGTCGGCTTGGCCTTGGGGCTGGGGGTGGCGTTTCATGTCGATACCCTCGTGCCGGCATTGGAGCAGTTGCTGGGCGCGACCTTTTTGCCGCGTGATGTCTATCTCATCAGCCGCATGCCCAGCGACCCGCAGTCGGCAGACATCGTGCCCATTGCCCTCATCTCCTTGGTCTTGGCCTTTGTTGCCACCTTGTACCCCAGTTGGCGGGCCAGCCGTGTGAACCCAGCGGAGGCACTGCGCTATGAATAAACCCATGAATCAAAAGCCTATTTTGGAAGCTGTGGGCTTGTCCAAACGCTTCACCGAAGGCCGTTTGGACGTGAGCGTGTTGCAGGGGGTGGACTTGAGCGTCTCCCCGGGCGAAACCTTGGCGATTGTGGGCGCGTCAGGCTCGGGCAAAAGCACGCTGCTGCACTTGTTGGGCGGCTTGGAAGCCCCCAGCAGCGGCACGGTGCGCTTGGCCGGACAGCCTTGGGTGGGGCTGAACGCCAGCGAGCAAGGCGCGTGGCGCAATCGCTACTTGGGCTTTGTCTATCAGTTCCATCATCTGCTGCCCGAGTTCACCGCGCAGGAAAACGTCGCCATGCCCTTATGGATACGGCGCTCGTCGCCCGAGAGCGCGGCCTCGGTCGCTGCGGAAATGTTGTCGCGGGTGGGCTTGGGTGGACGGCTGCATCATCGCCCCTCCGAATTGTCGGGCGGCGAGCGCCAGCGGGTAGCCATCGCTCGCGCCTTGGTCACGCAACCCGCGTGCGTCTTGGCCGATGAACCCACAGGCAATCTGGACCGCGCCACCGCCGAAGGCGTGTTTGCGCTGATGCTGGAATTGAGCCAACAGCAGGGCACGGCCTTTGTGGTCGTGACACACGACGAGCAACTCGCCCGCCGTTGCCACCGCCAAGTGCGCTTGGTGTTGGGGCAATTGCAGCGCTAGCCGCAGGTCTTGCCGATGTGGATCGACACCCATGCCCACTTGGACGCGCCCGAGCTGTGGCCCGAGGGCAGCAGCATCGCCACGCCCCCCGCGTGGCACACCGCAGCCGTCGCGCAAGGGGTGACGCGGTGCGTCATTCCAGCGGTGGCGCGTGGCAACTGGGCGCGGGTACGCGAGCTGGCGCACGGTTTGGGGCACGTCTATGCGCTGGGCATCCACCCCTTGTACGTGCCGCACATGGGCGAGGACGATGTGGCGGCCTTGGACGAGGCGTTGCAGCAACACGCCCACGACCCGCGTTTGGTGGCGGTGGGTGAAATCGGGCTGGATTTTTTTGTGCCGCACCTGAACACACCCGCCATGCGCGAGCGCCAGCAGCAGGTCTATCGCGCCCAACTCCAACTGGCCCGCCGCCACCAGTTGCCCGTGCTGCTGCACGTTCGGCATAGCGTGGACAGGGTGCTGAAACACCTGCGCGAGGTGCGTGTGGCGGGGGGCATCGCCCATGCCTTCAACGGCAGCATGGTGCAAGCGCAAGCCTTCATCCAACTGGGCTTTCAATTGGGGTTTGGCGGGGCGATGACCTTCGACACCGCCCGCCGCTTGCGCGCCTTGGCGACGCAATTGCCGCTGTCGGCGTTGGTGCTGGAAACCGACGCGCCCGACATTCCCCCGCAATGGCGCTATGCCACCGCCGCCCAACGCGCCGCCGGACAGCCGCAAGGCCTCAACACCCCCGCCGAACTGCCCCGCATCGCCCAAGTCTTGGCCGATCTGCGCGGCCTGCCGCTGGCAGACGTAGCCGCCCACACCACCGCCAACGCGCTGGCGGTGCTGCCCCGCTTGCAGCAGGGCGGTGAAGGTTTGTAAAAATCGTAGTAAAAAATGTGAGCTGCTTACGCAAGTAATACGGGTTTTTTGGCTATTTTCAATCTAAAAATAAGACCAAATGTTGTAAAAAATGGCGTTTTAACGACAAAAAACCTGTGGTTGGGGGCGAAAACACGGGTTGAGAGGCTTTTTTTGGAGTTTTTAGGTCTATTTTATAGAATGAAAATGTTTGAAAATCCCGTATTAATTGCGTAAGCAGCTCACTTTTTTTACTATTGTTTTTGTGATGATGATTTCCGTAGGGCAGGCCTAAGGACTTTACTGAAATGGTGCAGGGGTGTAAGGCAAGGATAATCACGGCTTTGTTTGACGCTTCCCTTTGTTTTCCCTCCTAACTGACGTGTATGCCCGTTCCTGCTAAACCTGCCCGACTTCGTGCGGCCCGTGAGGGGAGCACTGGCTTGCCCAATGTGAATTTTTCTGAGCAAGGCGATATTCGCTTCATGCACTTGGGCACGGAATGGGTCCAGGGGTCGATGTGGATTGACCGCCCCTACGAGCTGGAACTGGAGTATGTGCAGCGCATGATGGCGTGGTTGCTGTTGATGAAGGACTTGTCGCAAGTGCCCCAACTGCACGCCATGCAGCTTGGGCTGGGGGCGGCGAGTCTGACCAAGTTTTGCCGCAAAAAGCTCCAAATGCACACCACCGCCATCGAAATCAACCCACAGGTCATTTCAGCGTGTCGCTTTTGGTTCAAGTTACCGCCCGACGATGCCAAGCTCCAAGTGGTGTTGGCCGATGCGGGTGAGGCGGTGCGTCGCCCGGAATGGGTGGGGCGCGTGACGGCCCTGCAAGTCGATTTGTACGACCACGAAGCGGCAGCGCCTGTGTTGGACTCCGAGGCGTTTTATGCCGATTGCCGCGCCTTGCTGACTGAAGGCGGCTGCATGACGGTCAATTTATTCGGGCAGGCCCACCAATACCCTGAAAGCGTGGCGCTGATCGCTGCCGCTTTTGGGCATGACGCGGTGTGGATGTTCAAGCCCACCAAAGACGGCAATACCATCGTTTTGGCACAAGCCACACCCTCGCGCCCCAGCCGTGAGCAGTTGGAGGCGCGAGCCACCGAGATTCAAACCCGCTGGGGACTGCCTGCGGCCAAATGGCTCAAAGTGTTCAAACCCTTAGGATTTTGAGCCGATGACCCTACCTGAACGTTTCAAAGCGAAACTCCCACAAGGCAAAACCGCCCTCTTGCAAGGGCCACTGGATTGGCATTCCTTGGTGTCTGGGTTGGCGGCGGATGGGGTGATCTCTGCTGCCGAGGCCGAGCGCACGATTGCCCGTTGTTCGGCAGCGCGCAGCTCTTTGGGTGCGCTGCAACGTCTGGCGGCCGTGGGCATGACGCGAACGGCGAACGGTCAGGTCTTGGACATGGATGCCTTGACCGAGTGGTTGGCGGGCCATGTGGGACTGTCCTTCTTCCGCATTGATCCTTTGAAGGTGGATGTTGGCAAAGTGGCCGATGCCATGTCGGCAGCCTATGCCGAGCGGCACAAAGTCTTGCCTGTGCAAGTCACCCACAGCGAAGTGGTGGTGGCCACTGCCGAGCCGGGGGTGATTGATTGGATTCCTGAAGTGGAACGCCAGACCAAGCGCAGCGTCAGACTCGTCATTGCCAACCCCCTAGACATTCAACGCTACACCGCCGAGTTCTACACCTTGGCGAGGTCGGTGCGTGCAGCGGTGAAAACCGGTGGGGGAGCGGGCAACGCAAACAGCTTTGAGCAGTTGGTGGAGCTGGGACGTTCGAACCGCCAGCTTGATGCCAACGATCAGGGCGTGGTGCAAGTGGTCGATTGGTTGTGGCAGTATGCCTTTGACCAACGCGCCAGCGACATTCACTTAGAGCCGAGGCGAGAGCAAGGGGTGATCCGCTTTCGCATCGACGGGGTGCTGCATCCGGTGTACCAATTGCCCGCCACCGTGCTGCAAGCCATGACAGCGCGCATCAAGCTGCTCGGGCGCATGGATGTGGTGGAGCGTCGCCGTCCGCAAGACGGTCGCATCAAGACCCGCCGCCCCACGGGGGACGAGGTGGAGATGCGCTTATCCACCCTCCCCACTGCGTTTGGCGAAAAGTTGGTGATGCGGATTTTTGACCCCGACAGTACCGTCAAGAGCCTAGATGCCTTGGGTTTTTCCGCGCATGAGGCACGCCGTTGGGAGTCTTTGGTCAAAATGCCTCACGGCATCATTTTGGTCACTGGCCCCACAGGATCGGGAAAAACGACCACCCTGTATTCCACGCTGAAACGCTTGGCGACAGAGGAAGTCAACGTCAACACGATTGAAGACCCGATCGAAATGATCGAAAGCAGCTTCAATCAGACACAAGTACAACCGCAACTCGATTTGGGTTTTGCTGAAGGGCTGCGCGCCCTGATGCGCCAAGACCCAGACATCTTGATGGTCGGAGAAATTCGAGATTTACCCACGGCAGACATGGCGATACAGGCAGCCCTGACCGGGCATTTGGTGTTTTCGACGCTGCATACGAATGATGCGCCCTCGGCGGTGATGCGTTTGCTGGAGTTGGGCGTACCGCCCTACCTCATCAATGCGACGGTGCTGGGGGTGTTGGGGCAGCGGCTGGTCAGAACCTTGTGCCCCCATTGCAAAGAGCCTGACCCCGCGGTGACGGTGACACACATCACCGAGGTGGTCAAACCCTGGACGTTTCACCGCCCCTGTACCCCGTACAAGCCCGTCGGCTGCATCGAGTGTCGCATGACAGGCTTCAAGGGCCGTATGGGTTTGTATGAGTTGTTACTGGCATCGGATGTGTTCAGAGAGAAAGTGCACCGCGAGCCTCAAATGGACGTACTCAGGCGACAAGCGGTGGCTGATGGGATGCGCCCTTTGCGGTTGGCAGGTGTGTTGCACGTGGCAGATGGTTTAACCACGCTACAAGAGGTGCTGGCGAGCACGCCGCCCTTGATCTGACGGATGGTGCGTGTCCCCCATTTTTTGACCATGAATATTTGACAGAAGTATGGATGTTGAAATTTGGGCACAGGCCGTCACCCTGTTATCGGCGTTGGCCGCCCTGGCGTGGGCTGTGGCAGCTGGGCCTTTGCGCATTCACAGCCGCGCTGCTGAAAAATTCATCGCCTTCAATTTATTGGTCACCACTGGCGTGTCCATTTGGTGGCTGCTGCCTGTGCCTCAAGGCATTGGGGCGGTGTATTTGATTGTGACAGGCATGGCCTTGTTGTTGACGGGCTTGCAGTGGCTGAGCCTGGGCTTGCACCGTCTCTACGAAACCAAGCCCACCATCGCTGTCGAACCCAGCGTGCTCTTGGTCTTTGTGGTGGTGCTTGCTGCGGCAGCGTGGTTTGATGCGTCTGCCCGTTTTGTAGTGATGGGGTTTTTTCTCATGTGCATCTGGATATTGGGTCTGACCATTCAACAGGTCTATCCCATGTTGCGTGCCACCAATGGCATTGACGCTGCCAACTGGGGCTTGCTCACGCCTGTGCTGGTGGCCGTCTTGTGTTTTGTTGGGGTGAGTCGTGCCGTTTGGATGACGCTTCAGTCCGGGGGGGGCACATCGCCTGTCTCTCCCATCATTGCGGTGCAGTTGTTGGATGCTGGACAAGTGGTGACCTTGTTGGCGATGTGGCTGATGCTCAATGCCACGGTCGTCTCACTGCTGATGCTGCGTTTTATGGACAAAATTCGTGATCTGACCCGAGAAGACGAATTGACGGGCGCACTGAATCTGCGCTCTTTCATCGCCATGCTCAATGCCGAAAGAGAGCGGCAACGTCGTCAGCCCAAACGCCAAGTGTTGTTGGTTTGCCAGATTGATCAGTTTCAGGCCTTGAACCGTCAATTGGGTTTTGAGGCGGGCAACATGGCGCTGCGTCATGCCACGCATCTGTTTGTCAAAAGCCAACGTACCACGGACAGGCTGGGGCGTTCGCCCCGAAATGAGTTCTTGCTGTTTTTGCCAGACACGTCGCTGGTGGGGGCCAAACTCGTGGCAGATCGCGTGCAAAGTACGGTCAAGAGCCATCCTTTGTTGATCAACGGGCAGCCCATTGTGCTGAGTCTGAGCATCGGCTTGGCCGAGCGCCGTCATGCCAGCCTTGCGTCTGAGGCACTGATTGAGTTGGGCCGTCACGCGATGCAGCAAGCCGCACGCGATGGTGGGGGCTGTTTGCGCTTGGGGCCTGTCATGAACGAAGCAGCTGCTTCTGGCATTCACCAAGCGGGGACACAAAGCGCCATGCCTGGAAAAGGCTGACGCCGAACGTCGTTTGTTTTCAAGCACACCAACCTTGACGTGTGTGCGCCACCCTTGTTTCGGACGCTATGGTCATGATGCCTATCAAAATCGAATCTGCTTGGCGGGGTACTGCAGACTGTCGCAATTGCGGCATCCGCGACATGGTGCTGTTTGCAGACCTGAAAGAAGCCGACTTTGACCTCATTCACTCACCGATTGACGATCTGGAATGCACTGCACACGCCACTTTGCAGCGTATGGGCGATCCAGCCGTCAGTTTGATGACCTTAAAAACCGGCATGGTCAAGCTGGTGCGTAATACGGCCGACGGTCGCCAGCGCATTGTGCGCGTGCTGCGCCCTGGCGATGTCATTGGCCTAGAAGCCCTGATGGGCAGCTCTTATGACTCGGATGCAGTGGCCATGACGCCTGTGAAAGTGTGTCGCATTCCCGTGCAAGTCATACAACGCCTCAATACCGAAACACCGCGCTTGCATCAACAACTGATGACGCGCTGGCACCAAAGTCTGAAAGCAGCCGATGATTGGCTGGCCGATTTGAATTTTGGACACGCCAAACAACGCGTCGCAAACTTGGCCCTGAAGATGCGCACCGATGCCGACCCTTCGGTCGTGCAGTTGTTTTCCAGGGAAGACATGGGGGCCATGTTAGACCTGAAGCTGGAAACCGTCAGCCGTATGCTCAACGCTTTTGTGCGCGAAGGCGTGTTGGAGCCGCTAGACCGACAAGGCCGGTTGTACCGCATCCGACGCCCCGAGGATTTGCTGTCTCCCAAAGAGTAAGCACAAACGGCCCCAAGTAAAAGCCCAGTACCACCGTAAACCTAGGGTTATCACTAGGCGGTTTTCTATGTGAAATCCACACGAAATAGGCTGAATTTGGCCCTGACAATGCAACGGTTTCTTAATCGCTACAAGGAGACCGCTTGCGATGTTAAAAAACCAAAAAGACTTCTTTTCTGGGGTGGTATTTACAGCCATCGGTGTGGCTTTTGCGTTGGGTGCAAAAACCTACCAAGTCGGCGACGCTGCGCGCATGGGGCCGGGCTATTTCCCGCTCATGTTGGGCATTATTTTGGCCTTGATGGGCATCGTCATCACCATTTCTGCGTTGCTGTCTGGCCCACCCGATAGCGCTCCCGTTGGCAAATGGGCGTGGAAGCCCTTGTCTTTTGTACTGATGGCCAACGTGGCCTTTGGTGCTTTGTTGGTGGGTGTTCCCAGCTTGGGCATTCCGGGTTTTGGGCTGGTGGTAGCGATTTTTGCTTTGGTCGCCATTGCCAGCTTGGCGGGCGATCAATTCATTGTCAAAGAGGTGCTGATTCTCTCGGCCATTTTGTCCGTGGGCAGTTACCTCGCTTTCATCAAATTATTGGCCTTGCAATTTCCCGTGTGGCCGTCCTTCATCACCGGCTGAGGAGCTGAAACATCATGGACTTAATCAATAACCTAGCAATGGGTTTTGGCGTGGCGTTCACGTTCCAAAACCTGATGTATGCCTTCATCGGTTGTCTGTTGGGCACGCTGATTGGGGTGCTTCCTGGCATCGGCCCGGTCGCCACCATTGCGATGCTGCTGCCCGCCACCTATGCTCTGCCCCCTGTGGCGGCGCTCATCATGCTGGCGGGCATTTACTACGGGGCGCAGTACGGCGGCTCCACCACCGCCATTTTGGTGAACTTGCCCGGTGAATCCTCGTCGGTGGTGACGGTGATCGACGGCTACCAAATGGCTCGTAAAGGCCGTGCGGGCCCGGCCTTGGCCGCTGCGGGCTTGGGTTCTTTCTTTGCGGGCTGCGTGGGCACTTTGATTCTGGCGGCCTTTGCCGCACCCTTGACCGAAGTCGCGTTTAAGTTCGGCCCTGCGGAGTATTTTTCTTTGATGATTTTGGGCTTGATCGGCGCGGTGGTCTTGGCCTCTGGCTCGCTCATCAAAGCCTTGGCCATGATTGTGTTGGGCTTGCTCTTGGGCATGGTGGGCACCGATGTGAACTCCGGCGTGCCACGCTTCACTTTTGACATTCCCGAGCTGTCCGACGGCATTGGCTTTGTGGTGATTGCGATGGGCGTGTTCGGCTACGGCGAAATCATCAGCAACTTGGCCCAAGGCGATGAAAAGCGTGAAGTGTTCACGGGCAAAGTGCAAGGCTTGATGCCCACCAAAGAAGACTTCAAAAACATGGTTCCGGCTGTCTTGCGCGGCACGTCCATCGGTTCTGCCTTAGGGATTTTGCCCGGTGGCGGTGCATTATTGGCGGCATTTGCGGCCTACACCGTGGAGAAGAAAACCAGCTTGAAACCCGGAGAAGTCCCCTTCGGTCAAGGCAACATCCGTGGCATTGCTGCGCCCGAGTCGGCCAACAACGCGGGTTCTCAAACCTCGTTCATTCCTTTGTTGACCTTGGGGATTCCGCCCAATGCGGTGATGGCGCTGATGGTGGG
>DLPA01000154.1:24499-24702 GCA_002479815.1 bacterium UBA7470
CCGCAGGTGATGACGAGCAATCCAGAATTGTTCTGGGGCTTGATCGCCTCGATGTGGATCGGCAACTTGATGCTGGTGATTTTGAACCTGCCCTTGATCGGCATTTGGATCAAATTGCTCACCGTGCCCTACCGCTGGTTGTTCCCCGCCATCGTGCTGTTCTGTGCGATTGGCGTGTACTCCACCAACAACAACACCTTTGA
>DLPA01000154.1:24854-25167 GCA_002479815.1 bacterium UBA7470
ATGATGGAGGAAAACCTGCGCCGCGCCTTGCTGCTGTCGCGTGGCGACTGGAGCGTGTTTGTCACCCGCCCTTTGTCTGCGGTGTTGTTGGGGTTGGCGGTGGCCTTGCTGGTGGTGGTCTTGCTGCCTGCCGTCAAAAACAAACGCGAGGAAGCCTTTGTGGAAGATTGATGCTACAAATTTCTGCCTCCTCTAATCCCTACGCCAGCGTGCGCTTGCCGGTGTTCGCCCGCAATGTGGTGTCCACTTCGCACCCACTGGCGGCGCAAGCGGGCTTGCACATTCTGCGCTTAGGGGGCAATGCGGTCGATGC
>DLPA01000224.1:0-3497 GCA_002479815.1 bacterium UBA7470
CTGGCTGAGGCCGATGCGGTGTCACGCACCGCCACCACGGGCAAGAGGCGGGGCCATGCCCACGCCAAGTTCAGCAAAGACCACCCCATCACCACCGTCAAATGCAGCCACGGCGGCACGTCCGCACTGGCAGCCAGCATGACCCCGCCTGCGCCCAGCAAGCCGCCCAAGCTGAACAGCGCATGAAAGCGCGACATCAACGAGTGGCCCGATTGCTGCTCCACCCACACCGCCTGCGCGTTCATGCCCACGTCCAACACACTGCCTGCCGCCCCCGCCAGCGCCAAGGACAGCATCAGCCCCAGTGTGCCCGCTGTTCCCCCCCAAGCGGGGCCAAGCGCAATCAAAGGCAAAACCACCGCGCCCGCCAACGTAGCGTAGCGCGTCACCCACAAACTGCCCCGCGCCAGCATCCACCGCTGGGTCAAGGGAAACACCACCACCGACCCCACGCCCGCCGACAGCAAGACCCAACCCAAATCCTCGTGGCTCAAACTCAAACTTTGCCGAAACGCCGGAATCCAGCCCAGCCATGAGGCATAGCCCACACCCAAATTGAAAAAGATCAACCACAACGCCCGCTGCGCCGCACGCCAAGCCGATCCGTCAGACACTTGAGACAAAAGACGCCTAATTCACGCCCGGGTATGCACCACCGTCGATCAAGATGTTTTGACCGGTGATGTAGCCCGCATGAACGCTGCACAAGAAGGCGCAGGTGTGACCAAACTCAGCCGCCGTGCCAAAGCGTCGCGCAGGAATGGCGTGGCGGCGCTGCTGCGTCACAGTGTCCAAGGACTGTCCCGTTTTTGTGGCGGCGCCTTGCAAGGTGGCGTGCAAGCGGTCGGTATCGAATGCGCCGGGCAAAAGGTTGTTGAGGGTGACACCACGCGCCGCCAATTGGGGATTGCGGGCCAAGCCCGCCACAAACCCCGTCAGGCCGCTGCGTGCGCCGTTGGACAAGCCCAGTAGGTCGATAGGCGCTTTCACCGCGCTGGAGGTGATGTTGATGATGCGCCCAAAACCGCGCTCGGCCATGCCGTCCACGGTGGCCTTCATCAGCTCGATGGGGGTGAGCATATTGGCTTCGACGGCCTTGAGCCATGTGTCCCTGTCCCAGTCCCGAAAGTCGCCTGTGGGGGGGCCCCCGGCGTTGGTGACCACGATGTCAAAGTCCCGCCCCGGCCCGCCTGCCACCGAGAGTGCCGCTTCGCGCCCTTCTGGGGTGGTGATGTCTGCGGCGACTGAAATCACCATCGGTATGCCCTCTAGGTCATATCCAAACGCTTGGCTTTGACGGTGCATTTGTTCGGCCACCAACCGCAATTCGGCTTGCGCCAAGGCCTGTGCGCCACGCGCCACGATGACCAGATTCACCCCTTGCGCCGCCAGTGCTTGTGCGCAACCCAAGCCCAGGCCCTTGCTCGCACCGCAAACCAAGGCCCATTTACCTTGCAATCCCAAATCCACAACAATTCCTTTGTTTAATCTCATGTGATTGAGTACGATTACAACAAATTTTGATGATCGTTTGCGGAATCTAACGTATGACTGTTCTTTTTTTCCTAAAACGCGGCATAAGTGCTGGTATTTGTATCGCTTTTAGCGCCTCTTTGTGGGCACAAACCACACCCGCACCCGCATCAGCGCCCTTGATCGTCAAGCGTGATGCGCCCTTATACAAAACGGCCACCGAGCAGTCTGAAGCCTTGACGCAATTGGCCGCGCAAACCCGTGTCACGGCGCAAGGGCAACGGCAAGGTGCGTGGGTACAGGTCAAGACGGAGCAAGGAATTTCTGGTTGGCTGCGCCTGTTTCAGTTGGGACAACTTCCAAGCCACACCACGGGCAATCAAGGAGACGGCTGGATTCGGGGCTTCGGTACGTGGTGGGGCACACCCACTGCACCGCGCAACCCCAGCATCGTCGCCACCACTACGATCGGCATACGCGGGTTGGAAGCCAGCGACATTGCCAAAGCGCACCCCGATCCGGTGGCGGTGACACAGGCCGAAGGGCAGCGGGTGGATGCCGCGCAGGCACAGCACTTTGCCCAGCGCAACGGCTTGCAAAGTCGTCAGGTGGCCGATTTGCCCAACACCTCGCCCAGCGCCCACGCATCTGCCCCACAAGTCGCCCATTGAGTGCGCCACGCGCTGCCCATACGCGCGTGGGAACAAAAGGAAATTGATATGTCTGGTTTAAAAATGATGGGCCGTGGCCTGCCCCTGGGTTTCAGCCTGCTGCTGGCAGGGTGTGTCACCAACCCCGTCGTGCCGAGCCACTTGGCCTCTTTAGGCAGCAGTTTGCAAACGCTGGGTGTGGGTGCGGTGCCCGGCCCTGTGGGGCGAGTCGCTTCGGGTGGGAATCTGATGCAGTTGCTGGCGCAGTCGGTGCAGGACATCAATGAAACGCAAGAAATAGAGATTGGTCGCCAGTTGGCCGCTGTGCTCTTGGGCAGCAA
Source organism: bacterium UBA7470 (assembly GCA_002479815.1). Classification (GTDB taxonomy): domain Bacteria; phylum Pseudomonadota; class Gammaproteobacteria; order Burkholderiales; family Burkholderiaceae_C; genus UBA2334. The sequence goes on from DLPA01000224.1 coordinate 2,465, forward strand.
ACCACGCCATCCTGATGCTGCCTTGCAGCGGTATGTGAATGAGTTGGGCCGCTGGATCAGCCTGCAATCCAGTCGCCCCCAACTGCCGTGGACGTTTGTGGTGCTGGACGACAGTGGCTTTAACGCCTTTGCTGCGCCGGGGGGCTATGTCTTTGTGACTTCAGGCTTGGTGCAAGCCGCAGGCAACGAGGCCGAGCTGGGTGGCGTACTGGCCCATGAAATCACCCACGTCGTCGAAAAACACCACCTCAAATCGCTGAACAAAGCGGCACAAGCGGCTTTGGCGGGGCAGTTGTTGGCCTCGCAAATCAAAAACAACCTCGCCTCGGCCATCGTGTCGCAATTCACGGGGATGGCAAAAGAGCTGTACAGCAAAGGGCTGGAGCGCGACGATGAGTTTGAAGCCGACCGCAAGGGCGTGGTATTGGCCGCCCGTGCGGGCTTAGACCCTTACGGCTTGCCATCGCTGCTGCAAGGGCTGTCCAGTGTGCGGCCTGACGATCCTCATGTCATGTTGGCGTTGGCGACCCATCCCCCCACTGACACACGTCTGGCGGCGTTAGACCAAGCCATGACGGGGCGCTTGGACAGCATTCGCAGCGGCAACGTCAGCATCGCGCAGCGTGTGGGTTGGGCTGCCTCAACAACGACCATGCCCGCCACGACACCACCCAAAAAGCCAACACCGAGCAAACCAGCCAAACCTATCGTGAAGCCCGGCTGACGACCAAGACCCCCGCCACCACCAGCACCGTGCCCGCCATCAGCCACGCATTGAAAGGTTCGCCCAAGAGCCACACGCCCATCGCAATGGTGGACATGGGGCCTATCATGCCCGTTTGCGCCGTCAAGCCTGAGCCGATGCGTTCAATCGCCATCATCACCATCACCACGGGCGCTGCGGTGCAGGCCACGGCGTTGAGCAAGGACAGCCACAGCACCTCAGGGGCGACCACCATCGCTTGCAGCGGGCGCAGCAAGAGGAATTGCAAGAGGCAGAAGAAGCAGGCGACGGTGGTCGCCAAGCCCACCA
>DLPA01000224.1:3661-5858 GCA_002479815.1 bacterium UBA7470
TCATGCCCAAACACCAGCAGCACGCCCGCATAGCTCACCGCCATGGCCAGGGCTTGGGTGCTGCTGATGCGTCGCCCATACAAGCCCCAGCCCAAGAGCAAGACCAAGGTGGGATTGAGGTACAAAATCAGCCGCTCTAAGCTGGCGGAGATGTAGTACAAGCCCCAAAAGTCCAAAAAACTCGCCAAGTAGTAGCCCGAAAATCCCAAACCCACCACGCCCCACTTGTCTTTGCGCGACAAGCGCGGCTTGCCACGGCTGGCCCACCACGCCATGAATGCAAACATGGGCAGCGCAAACAACATGCGGTACATCAACAAGGTGACGGAATCCACCCCGTAACGGTAGGCCAACTTCACGATGATGGCTTTGCCACTGAAGGCGATGGAACCCGCCATTGCCAACGCCAAGCCAGTTAATATATTTTTTCTAGCATCTTGTGCTTTATTCAATTGAGATATTGATTTATTTTGGCCATTATTTGACATTCCACTAGCTTACCACCCTGCCGCCAAGCCATCGCGCCTAGGGTCACTGGCGGCGACGTAGCCCTCGACAGCAGGGTCGCCCATGCGCCAAATGAATTGGCCCGCCCCAAATTCTTGATACGGATCGTGCAAGACCTCCACCGCGTGCCCCAAGGCGCGTAGGCCCGCCACGGTCGCTGCGGGCATGCCTGCTTCCACATTCACCGACAGGCCGGTATTGAAGCGCCAACGCGGGGCATCGCACGCGGCTTGCAAGGACTGACCAAAGTCCAACAAGCGCACCAGCGTTTGCAAATGGCCTTGCGGCTGCATGTTCGCCCCCATCACGCCAAAGCTCATCACGGGGTCTATGCCGCCATTGGGCAAAGGGCGGCTTAAAAACGCGGGGATGATGGTGTGGAAGGGGCGCTTGCCCGGAGCCACCCAATTGGCCGGATTCAAACGACTGGCGGGCAGCGCAAAGCCGTGACCACGGTTTTGCAAGCTGATGCCGTAGGTCGGTTCGACACAGCCCGAGCCAAAGCCCATGTAATTGCTTTGGATCAGGCTGACCATCATGCCTTGCTCATCTGCCGCCGTCAGGTAAATCGTGCCGCCGCGTCGATGCGCATCGTTGGGCGTACCCGCTTGCGGTGCTTGGGCGCGTGTGGGGTCGATGAGCCGCGCACGCTCGCGCAGGTAGGCGGGGTCGAGCAAGTCCGCCGCTGTGAGCGACATGGCCGCCGGGTCAGCGACGTAGCGATACACGTCGGCAAAGGCCAGCTTCATGGCCTCGATTTGCAAATGCTGCGCTTGCACGCTGTCGGGCGCGTGCTCGGCCACGTCCCAGTGCGACAAGAGGCCCAAAGCGATCAAAGCCGCAATGCCTTGGCCGTTGGGTGGAATCTCGTGTACGTCATACCCACGGTAAGACTGTTGGATGGGCGTGACCCAATCGGCGCGGTGGGCGCTCAAATCAGCGGCACTCAGCGCACCGCCTTGGGCTTGGGCAAAGCGCACCAAGGCTTGTGCGATTTCGCCTTCGTAAAAAGCCGCGCCTTTGGTGCGTGCAATGGCTTGCAAGGCGCGGGCGGCGGCAGGCATGCGGAAATGCTCGCCCACACGCGGCGCACGGCCCCAAGGCAGAAAGACCTCGGCAAACCCGGGCTGGCTTTTGAGTTCGTCTGCCGCTGCCGCCCATTTGCTTTGCACCACGGGCGGGATCAAATAACCGCGCTCGGCCACCTCGATGGCGGGCTGCATCACATCGGCAAAGGGCAAGCGCCCGAAACGCTCGCTCAAGGCCACCCAGCCGCTGACCATGCCGGGCACGGTCACGCTGTCCATGCCGCGCTTAGGGGGGGACAAGGCCGCGTCTCCCTGCTTGGCCTGAAAGTAGGCGGATGTCCACGCCTGCGGCGCGCGCCCCGAGGCGTTGAGGCCATGCAGGTCTTGACCGTCCCACACCAGCGCAAACGCATCGCTGCCCAAGCCATTGCTGACGGGTTCGACGATGGTCATCACCGCAGCCGTGGCAATGGCGGCATCGACCGCATTGCCCCCCAAACGCAGCATATGCAAGCCCGCTTGCGCCGCCAGTGGGTGCGAGGTGGACACCACATTGCGGGCGAACACCGGCAAGCGCACGCTGGGATAGGGATTAGAGGAGGCAGAAATTTGTAGCATCAATCTTCCACAAACGCTTCTTCGCGTTTGTTTTTGACGGCAGG
>DLPA01000224.1:5975-6103 GCA_002479815.1 bacterium UBA7470
CGGCGCAGGTTTTCCTCCATCATGGGGCCTAAGATGAAGCCGAGCAACAAGGGGGCAGGCTCCATGCCCAGTTTGATGAAGGTGTAGCCAATGGCCCCAAACAAGGCCACCATCCAAATGTCAAAGGT
>DLPA01000129.1:0-376 GCA_002479815.1 bacterium UBA7470
ACCCGCGCCTTGGCCGATTAACCCCCCATCGAAAGAGAACCTCATGACCCAACGGATTTCATTCACCCGTTATCTCGTCGAGCAACAACGGGAAGAAGGGCACATTCCTTCACAACTGCGCTTATTGCTGGAAGTGGTGGCGCGTGCCTGTAAAAGCATCAGCCAAGCCGTCAATAAAGGCGCTTTGGGCGGCGTTTTAGGCTCGGCAGACAGCGAAAACGTGCAAGGCGAAGTGCAGAAAAAGCTGGACGTGATCGCCAACGAAGTGCTCATCGAAGCCAACGAGTGGGGCGGTCACTTGGCAGCGATGGCCTCCGAGGAAATGGACAGCATCTACTTGGTTCCCAACCGCTACCCGCAAGGCGAGTACCTGCTG
>DLPA01000129.1:513-702 GCA_002479815.1 bacterium UBA7470
CGACTTTTTACAAGCCGGTCGCCAGCAAGTCGCGGCGGGCTACTGCGTCTATGGGCCACAAACCACTTTGGTGTTGACCGTGGGCGATGGCGTAGCGATGTTCACGCTGGATCGTGAACAAGGCTCTTTTGTCCTGACCGAAGAACACGTCAAAATCCCTGCCGACACCAAAGAATTTGCCATCAACAT
>DLPA01000129.1:756-893 GCA_002479815.1 bacterium UBA7470
GCCATCAACATGAGCAATATGCGCCACTGGGATGCCCCCGTGAAGCGTTACATCGACGAATGTGTGCAAGGCAAAGAAGGGCCACGCGGCAAAGACTTCAACATGCGTTGGGTGGCGAGCATGGTGGCCGATGTCCA
>DLPA01000129.1:1028-13936 GCA_002479815.1 bacterium UBA7470
ATGTACGAAGCCAACCCGATGGCTTGGTTGGTCGAGCAAGCAGGCGGCGCCGCCACCGATGGCCGTCAACGCATCTTAGACATCCAACCCACCAAACTCCACCAGCGCGTGCCTGTGTTCCTAGGCTCTAAGAACGAGATAGACAGAGTGACCTCCTACCACGCCCAGTTATAATTCTGGATGATTTGCCGGTGTAGCTCAGTCGGTAGAGCAGCTCATTCGTAATGAGAAGGTCGGGTGTTCGATTCATCTCTCCGGCACCAATCAACAGTAAGAAAGCCTGCTATTCACAAGATAGCGGGCTTTTTTGTTTTTGGTTTCATGTAGCCACATGTAGCCAGCGGTACATGGTTTTGTACCTTTGCGCGGTTTGTGCATTGGCATTGCAGCGGCATGGTTTTTTGATGCCGTGGCATTGCCGTTACAGGTGCAGGTACATTTGGTACGCCCTACGCACAGCCACCACAAAGCCATGCAGCCGTTGACCCAACTACCCCATTCGATTGGGGTCAGGGTTCACACATCATCCCCAATCGCTAACAGCCGACTTCACGGCAAGGTTGCGAACGCTTGATCGTTTCGCTCAAAATCGAGTCGAATGAGCTCAGATGGACCGGCGTCTCGGTTAGGGTGTGCGTGTTGATAGGATGTTCTAAAAAATAAATAGCAAAAAAAGTGAGCTGCTTACGCAATCAATACGACAATTAAAGGCATTTTTATACTTAAAAATCATCGTTTTTATCGAAAAAATATCTGTTGCGATACCAAAACACTGGTCAATTGATCGTTTTTAGGTTGAAAACACAGGTATTTTAAAGTTTTTAAGTTGATTTTGAGCGTCAAATCAGCCAAAAGTCTCGTATTAACTGCGTAAGCAGCTCACATTTTTTGCTATTATTTTCGTTAGTTTCCTCGTTGTTTTCTTTTGAATGGTGGGTGCAGCATGAGCAAAAAGCGGGCAGTTTGTTTGATGGTGCTGGGCACCACCAGTGGTGCGGGTAAAAGTTGGTTGACCACGGCGCTGTGTCGCTGGTATGCCAATCAGGGGTTGAAGGTGGCGCCTTTTAAGGCGCAAAACATGAGCAATAACGCCCGTGTCGTACCCACCTTGGACGGACGCATGGGTGAAATGGGCAGTGCGCAATATTTTCAGGCGCTGGCGGCCAGAGTGGAGCCAGATGTGAGGATGAATCCCTTGCTGCTCAAGCCCGAGGCCGACACCCACAGCCAAGTGGTGTTGATGGGGCAGGTCGATGCCGAACTGACGCGCGCGCCTTGGCGTGGACGCAGCGAGCGCGTGTGGCCGACAGTTGCCGCTGCCTTGGACAGCTTGTGCGAGGATCACGACGTGGTGGTGATCGAGGGGGCGGGGTCGCCGGCTGAGATCAATTTGTACGACAGCGACATTGTGAATATGCGGGTCGCACGTCACGCCCAAGCGGTTTGTTGGTTGGTCAGCGACATCGACCGAGGGGGGGCCTTCGCCCACCTGTACGGGACGTGGGCCTTGTTGCCTGAACCCGATCGGGTACTGATTCAGGGCTTTGTATTGAACAAGTTTCGGGGCGATGCCAGCCTATTGGCGCCCGCGCCACAGCAGTTGGAAGCGTTGACCGGCGTGCCCACCATCGCCACCATTCCCATGATGCGCCACCACGGACTGCCCGAGGAAGATGGGGTCTTTGACGACCGCGAGCGCAGCAATGGCGTGGTACGCCTCACCATCGCCATCGTCGCTTACCCGCGTATCAGTAACTTGGATGAGTTTCAGCCTTTGCTCTCCATCCCCGGTGTGCGGGTGCGCTGGGCGCGTGATCCGCAGGGACTGGTGGGGGCCGATTGGGTGATTTTGCCCGGCAGCAAATCGACGGTGGCTGATTTGGCGTGGCTCAGAAGTCAAGCCTTAGACGCCGCCATTGCGCAACACGCAGCGGCAGGGGGCGCGGTGTTGGGCATTTGCGGCGGGCTGCAAATGTTGGGCGAGGCGATTGTCGATCCCTTGGGGGTGGAGGGCGACGCAGGTGCAGGCAATGCCCCCGGCTTGGGCTTGCTGCCTTTGGTGACGGCCTTTGCTGCCGATAAGACCTTGCGACGCACCACGCAGCAGTTTGCAAGGACTTGGGATGCCGCTTTTGGCCCTTGGCGTGCCTTGGCTGGGGTAGAGGTCGAAGGCTACGAAATCCACTATGGTCAAACCGCACGGCATCCCGCCCTGTGTGCCCAAGGCGCAAAGGTACAAGTCGTGCTCGGTGACGACCAAGAAGCGATTGCTTGGGTCGGCGGGCATGGTCAAATTTTCGGGGTGTATCTGCATGGCATATTTGAGGACGCCCGCGTCTTGTCGGCCTTGTTTCAGCAAGAGATTACCGTTTTAGATCAACGTCTAAATAAATTGGCCGAGCACATAGAAAGAGTGTTTGGGATGCAGCGCTTGAACAGTCTTTTGTCATCAAAGCAGGACTTTTTTTGAGCTGATGCGTCGATCACTCGTCTGAACCCGTCGATTGCGGCTAGGATGCGACGATGGTCAACTGAACCACCTCCTCATTTCACTCGTGCAGTCATGCCCCACGATGCTCCTCTTTCAAAAGTACCAATCCACTTGATGCCAACGGAGTCAGCCGCACCCCTCCCGCCGATGACCCTCAGCGGAGGCTTGGATCAAGAAGAGCTGGATGCCCTGCTTCCTGGGCAGTTATACGCACTCACGCCTGTTTTTTTGCCCACGCGTTTACCCTTGTGGGTGAACTTGTTGAGGGCAGCAGTCGCCGCAGGACGTGTGTGCCATGTCTTGCTCAAAACCGAACCCGCTGAATTTTTAGAGCGCTTAGAAGCATCGGGCTGGCGGCAAGCGCATGACGCATGGATGGATGAGCACTTGCGGCTGTATCGTATGGCCGATACCTTTTCCACAATTTTGTCGCATTCAGATGTGGAGGGACTGACCACCGAATTGGGCCATTGGGGTGTTGACCAACAGCACGTGCTGCTGGTGGATGCGGCAGATGAGTTGCTGAGTCTGCATGATTTGTCCGTGGCCACACCGCAAGCGGTCAAGCTCAAGGCATGGGCACAAGGCGTGCAGGTATCGGTGCTGTTGAACTTTAATTTGGCTGCGAATCCTGCAGTCAAAACCGGCTTGTCGGGTTTGATGGATCACTTCTCAGGCGTGGCCCGCCTTCGCACCGAGGCAGAAGGCGTGGTGTTGATTTTGGAATACTGGCAAAGCCCGACCGGCAGCGTCGCCGAGCGAGCCTTGCCTTTGACCCTGGTCCCTGAGGGCTATCGACTGCGGGACAGTTATCCGTTGGTCCGCAAAACCCAACGTGACACCGACCCCAGGACGCCAGAGCCAGCCTCTGCGTCCCCTGCCTTGCCCTCCCTCCATTGCGTGACTGTCGATCGCGTCTGGGCGCAAGAGCTGCAACTGTTGATGGGGCTGCCGTGGCAAGTCGCTTCCGACCTGAACGCGCTGCTGGTCTGTGCGGACGATGTTGGTGCCATGGTCATTTTGTTGCGTTTTGAACCCGCAGGGGACTTGGCAGCGATTGCACGAACCGCCTACGGCTTGCGTCAATCCTTGGGTGCCAAACTGCGCCTGGTGGTGGCCGAGTCCAATGCTGCTTTGCGGTACGCCAACGAACTGATGTTGCTGCGCCTGGGTGTGGACGCGATCATCAAGCCCAATGTGCCCATCCAACGCTGGCCAGCGTTGCTGGTCAATGGCCGCGTCAGTCTGAATACGCCAAGACCTGCGCTCGACATTGACGTCGAAAGTGCGTTGGCCAGCGCGACCTCTCCCCACGCGCGCGGCTACTTGCAACAACCCGATTTTCTGGCTGAAGTGCATACCGCCTTGGAACGGGGCCAAGTCCTGGGGGTACCTTTTGCGTTGGCTGTGTTCGTTCCCGCAACGCACATGAGCGTCGTTACAGCAGCCAAAGCCGCTGAATTTAGGCGACAAGGCGATATTTTTACGACCGATGGTGAAAAGCTCTACGCCTTTTTCTACGCCTGCTCGATCACTCAAGGGCCTGCAGTGGTGGAGAGTGTGTTTCGGGGACGTTTGTTTGACTTCATGGCCTCTGTCGAATGGATGGTGAGCGATGCAGACATCCAGCAGGTCTTGGCTCAATTGCAGTCGGCCTATGACCAACAGCCTGTGGATTTCATGGCCCTTGCGTCACCCCCGTCGGCGCTGGCGCTCACGCCCATCACCTCCGATGCAGTCCTCTCCAGTCCCGTGCTGACGCGCATGAAAGTGCGGGGCTATCCGACTGAAACGGTGCGTGCGTCGGTGCCGCCAGTGGCCCACCACAGCCCACCCACGAAGCGACGTGGCTTGAGTGCAGCCTTCACAGACGCCGCAAGACCCAACTCTGATCTGGCCACCCGCGTTCCGCCGGTGATGGCGCATCAGGTTTCCACCCCCGAGCCGCCATCTGACCTGCTGCTGCCGCCTGAGTTGGCGGTGGCTGCCCAAGTCGCGCTAGGGCCTGAATCCACACCGTTTCTGCAGACGACACCCACCATCGCCACCGCTGCCCTTAACTCCGCTGCACTTTCTGTTCCAGACGCAATCGCAGGGGGTGCAGATGCCTCGAAAAAAGTACGTGCATACCGTGTGCGAGAGGTGGGCCCCTTCTCGCGTCCTGCATTCGAACTCTCGGGATTGCCTTCGCTTGAGTCAGGGTTCAGCCAAGAAAATGCCACCTCCGCTGCACCGCCCGAAGTGGCAGGCCTTTTTCGACGCTTGGCCCAAGCACCAACTGGCGGCCTTAAGAAGCCAAGCGAGGCTAAGTCTGCTTCTTTGCTGCCACCGCAAAAGCATCGCAATAAGCACTGACCTTGCACCGATCGCAAGCCGGATTTCTGGCCTTGCAGACGTAGCGTCCATGCAAAATCAACCAATGATGGGCATGGAGGCGGTACTCTTTGGGCACCCGCTTGAGCAGTTTGTGTTCCACCTGTAAAGGCGTTTTCCCTGTCGCCAAGCCTGTGCGGTTGCTGACCCTAAAAATGTGCGTATCGACGGCCATCGTCGGCTCGCCAAAGGCGCAATTCAAAATCACATTCGCCGTTTTTCGGCCCACCCCTGGCAAAGCTTCTAGGGCCGTTCTGGTGCGAGGCACTTGTCCTCCATGCTGTTGAATCAGCAGCTCACAGGTTTGCAGCAAATGCTTGGCTTTGCTGCGGTACAACCCGATGGTTTTGATATACGACTCCAACCCCGCTTGCCCCAAGGCCAAGATTTGCTGTGGTGTGTGCGCCACCACAAACAAGCGCCGGGTGGCCTTGTTGACGCTGACATCGGTGGCTTGGGCCGACAACAGCACCGCGCACAACAATTCAAAGACACTGGTATAGACCAACTCCGTGCTGGGTTGGGGGTTGGCTTCGCGCAAGATCGAGAAAAAGGGGGCAAGATGTTGAGACTTCATGACGTATGCAGGTGGCAAAGTGGCAGTGTCGCAAATTTTGGGGACAATGCCGTTTTTGTCCCTTTTCACACCGCTCCATTTTTTATGAAGGCACACCCCTATGCAGTTTGCTGATCGACTTAACCACGTCGAAACCTCGGCCATACGTGAATTGTTCAAATTGCTGGGCAAGCCTGGCATCATCAGTTTTGCGGGCGGTTTTCCTGATGCGGCGCTCTTCGATGTCGATGGCATTGGAGCCGCAGCGCAAGAAGCCTTGCGCATCCACCCGGGCGCGGCCTTGCAGTACGGCGCAACCGAAGGCTACAACCCCTTGCGTGAACAATTGGCCGCTTTGATGCAGGCCAAGGGCGTGGCCGACTTGAGTCCCGAGCAGCTCATCGTCACCACTGGCAGCCAACAAGCCTTGGACTTGATCGGCAAAACCCTGATTTCTCCGGGCGATAAGGTCATCGTCGAAGGCCCCACCTTCTTAGCCACCATCCAATGCTTCAAGCTCTACGGCGCGGAACTCATCACCGCCCCCGTCGATGGCGATGGCGTGCAGCCCGACGCACTCGACGCCTTGATCGCCGAACATCGCCCCAAACTGGTCTATCTCATCCCCACCTTTGGCAACCCCAGCGGGGCCACCCTGAGTCTAGAGCGCCGTCTGCGCGTGCTGGAGATGGCAGTGCGCCACCAAACCCTCATCGTGGAGGACGACCCTTACGGCGATTTGTACTTCGGCGAGCCACCGCCAGGGAGTTTGCTCGCCCTAAGCGCCCAAGTCTCCGGCAGCCGGGCACTGCTGGCGCACTGCGGTTCCTTGAGCAAGGTCTTGAGTCCGGGCTTGCGCGTGGGCTGGTTGATTGCGCCGTCTGAATTGCTGGCAAAAGCGACCATGTGCAAACAGTTCAGCGATGCCCACACCAGCACCTTCGCCCAAGCCACCGCCGCCGCCTATCTCTCCGCCGGACGCTTGACTCCTGCGCTTGAGAAAATCCGCCCCGTCTATGCCCGCCGTGCCCAAGTCATGGGCGATGCCTTGCGCGAGCACTTAGGCACAGCTTTGAGCTTTGTGCCCCCGCGTGGCGGTTTGTTTGTCTGGGCGCGACTCACCGGCACCAACGGCGCATGGGCCGACGGGCGCGTCTTGGCCCAACACGCCATCGCCCAAGGCGTGGCCTTTGTCCCCGGCTCGCCGTTTTACGCCACCCAGCCCGATCACGCGACCTTGCGTTTGAGCTTTGCCACTGTGGGCGAAGACAAAATCCAAGAAGGTGTGGCCCGTTTGGGGCAGGCACAGGCTGCATCGCAAGCATAGCCTTTGCACCGTGCACCACGGGGTGCTAAGACCTGTGGTGCGGGTGCAAATGTGGTACAAGGCACAGACAAAAATATCAAAAAGTAGAGTAAAAAATATGAGCTGCTTACGCAATATTTAGAACAAAAATAGCAAATTTAATATCTAAAATTAACCATAAAAATAGACTCTAAATCTCTTGTTTTAGCCCTCAGCCGGTGTTTTTCCAGCCACAGCAGGTATTTTTTTAATAAAAACACGATTTTTTCATCATTAAAATTGGCGAAATTACGGTATTTACTGCGTAAGCAGCTCACTTTTTTTACTCCTTTTTTTATAAGCGTGTGAGTGTCTGACCCATGACGGCTTGGCGCATCTCGGCCGTGACCCACTCGGGGGCGAGGTCGGACAAGGGGAGAAGGACGAAGGCGCGTTCTTGCCAGCGGGGGTGGGGGACGGTGAGGGTGGGCGACTGTATGCGGCCTTGTCCGTACAGCACAAGGTCTAAGTCCAAGGTTCTGGGGGCGTTTAAATAGGGGCGCTCGCGGCCTGCACGTTGCTCTAGCTGCTGCAATTGTTGTAGCAGGTGCGGGGCCGTCAGGTGGGTGTCCACGGCGGCCACCGTGTTGACGTAATCGGGGCCATCGGCTTGCCACGGGGCGCTGCGGTACAGCGGTGATGCCGCCACCCATGCCGTGTTGGGCAGATGGTGCAGCCAGCGCAGGGCGGTTTCGACCTGCTGCCGCGCATCGCCCAAATTGCCCCCGATGCCAATGTAGGCGCGAACTTGTGGGCGTAAGCTGGGGGGGGGCACGGTGTCAGTCCTCATCCCTCATTCTGTGCCGGGGGCTGTGCCTGCTGCTGCATCGCCTGCGCCACCATGACGGGGCTTACGGCGACGACGGCGGCGTGGGCGTGTGGGGCTGTTGTCGAGTCCCTCGTCGCCCTGAGGCAAGGTCGCATCGGGGGGCAGCTCGCGCCAGCGCGGATCGGTCGTCGCATCCTCAGTCGGTTCTGCAGGAAGGCGGTGGACACGGGCAGGGTGTGGGATGCTGCTGCTTGCGTCCACAGCGCCTTCAACGGGGGGCTGCGGTGCTTTGACGCGACGGGCTTGAGATTTGGTGCGCTGTTGCGCGAGGCGCACGGCTTCCAGCATATCCCGACGGTGGGCATCGTCGGCCAGACTGAAGCTTTCCCACCAATCGACCAACTGCACCAGTTCTTCAGACGCGTCGTCGATGAGGCTGCGCAAACGTAAGAAGTCAAAACCAGCCCGAAAACGCGGTTGCTGCACCAGCGAAAACGGCCCTGAACCGCTGCGGCGTTCAAAACGGGGCTGCATCATCCAAATTTCGCGCATGTCGGTGCCCAACTTGCCTCGGCCCGAGACATCGCCAATGCGAGACTCGAAGACCTGATCGACGGCTTCTTGCAGGGCTTGGTAAGCGGGTAGGTTTTGTCTGCGGCGCTGTTGCCAGTGCTCGTGGACATCGGCCCACAGCACGCAGGCGAGCAAGAAGCTGGGCGCGACGGGTTTGCCTTGGGCAATGCGGCGGTCGGTATCGAGCAGGGCGTGGTGTACCAAGGGCTGTTCCACGCGATCCACCGTCAAATCCAGCAGGGGATAAATGCCGCGCAAGGCGTAGCGTTGCAGTTGGGCGATGCTGGCGAGGGCGTGGCCGGTTTGCAGCAGCTTGAGCATTTCGTCAAACAGGCGGCTTTGGGGCACGTCGGCCAGCAAGGGCACGCACGCAGCAAAGGGCTGGGCGGTTTGGGGTTCTAAGTCAAAACCGAGGCTGCTGAGTTTGGCGGTAAAGCGCACGGCGCGTATCAAGCGCACGGGGTCTTCGCGGTAGCGGGTGGCGGGGTCGCCAATCATGCGCAGCACTTTGTCGCGGGCATCGCGCAGGCCGTGGTGGTAGTCCACCAAAACTTGCGTTTCAGGGTCGTAGTACATGGCGTTGATGGTGAAGTCGCGCCGCGCGGCATCTTCTTCCATCGGCCCCCATACGTTGTCGCGCAGCACGCGGCCACTGGCATCGACGGCGTGGGTCATGCCCGCCAGTTCGCGCTTGCTGCTTTTTTCGTTGCCCTGCACTTGTTCGGCAGCGGCATTGTCCAAATAGGCGCGGAAGGTGGAGACTTCGATCATCTCGTGCTCGCGGCCTCGGCCATAAATGACGTGGACGATGCGAAAGCGCCGCCCAATGATGAAGGCTCGGCGGAATAAGGCTTTCACTTCTTCGGGCGTGGCATTGGTGGCGACATCAAAGTCTTTGGGCGCAAGGCCGAGCAACAAGTCGCGCACCGCACCGCCGACGATGTAGGCTTCAAACCCAGCCGCTTTCAGGGTATGCACCACATCCAAAGCGCGTTTGTCCACCAAGCGGGGATTGATTTGGTGTTCTTCGACGCTCACGTCACGACGCACGCCAAATTTGGGTGGCGGCGGCGCTGCGGGGACGGCTTCTGGCGTGGACTTGCTGCGGCGAGTGTTGCCCAGCAGCTTGGCGATGAATTTTTTAATCATGCAAATAAATCCAGAATGGGCCAGCCGCGTTCGGTGGCAATGGCCCGCAAGCGGTCATCGGGCTGCGTCGCCACAGGGTGGCTGACGTGCTCTAGTAAGGGCAAGTCGTTGATGGAGTCGCTGTAAAACGTGCTGTGTGCCACGTCCTGCCATGTCCAACCCCGCTGGGCAAGCCACTGCGCCACACGGGTGACTTTGCCTTCCCGAAACGAGGGCGTGCCTTTGATGCGTCCGGTGGGCAACCCGGTATCGTCGCACTCCAACTCAATGGCGATCAGGTGCGCCACGCCAAAGGCATCGGCAATGGGGCGGGTGACGAATTCGTTGGTGGCGGTGACGATGAGCACCTCATCGCCAGCGGCTTGGTGTTGACGCACCAACTCGCCAGCGCGGGCGGTGATGCGCGGGGACACCACTTCATCCATGTACCGTTGGCGTGCCCGCAGCACCGCCTCGGGGCCGTGGGCGAGACCTTGCTCGCGCACAGCGGCGGTGGCGAACTGGGTGTATTCGGCAATGTCCAGCGTGCCGGCTTTGTAACGCTCGTAAAACACTTGATTGGCTGCTGAAAAGTGCTCGGCATCGCGCCAGCCCAAGCGAACGGTGAATTGTCCCCATTCGTAATCAGAATCCATCGGGATCAGGGTGTGATCCAAATCAAACAAGGCCAAACGAATCGGCGCATTGCGGGCGTGGAGAGAGGGAGAAGTCAAAAGGCTCATTCGGTTCGTAACATGGATTTAATCAGGGGAATGGTGATGGCGCGTTGCGTGCGCAAAGCGTAGCTGTCCAAGTGGGCCAAGAGTTCCATCAAGCTGCCCAAATCCCTAGAAAAGTGATTCAGCATAAAGGCCATCACCTCATCAGAAAGGTGAAGCCCACGCTCATCTGCCGCTTGGCGCAAGGCCAAACGACAATCGGCTTCATCCACAGGATGCAAATAAAACACTTGGCCCCAACCCAAGCGGGTACGCAAGTCTTCGCGCAGCTTCAGCTCGGTGGGGGGGACGGCGCCTGCGGCCAAGACCCAGCGGGGGCGACCTTGCACAGGCGTTTGTGCATTCACAAACCAGTTGAATGCCACGGCCTGAAGTGTAGGCGACAATAAATCGCAGTCGTCCATCACCAAGACCGACCAGCGTTCGTCAAACGAGGGCGGATCACTCAGATGTGGGTCCAGCCACCCCACTTGTTGCCCCAAGGCATGTACCTCGGCCACCACGGCACGCAGCAAATGCGTTTTGCCACACCCTGCATCACCCCATAAGTAGGTCGGGACGGCAGAGCGCAACGCATCCACCGCACACCGGCGCAAATGAGCCAGCGTTTGCACATTGGCCGCAGCCATGTAGTTGTCAAGGCGCGGTAAGGGCGCCAATCCTAAATCAAGGGCCAATTGCGTCATGAAGCCAACTCGGTTGAAAGGTGTTTAATTTTTGGTCTCGGGTGCATCAATCGCATCATCAGGCACAGGTGCTTTGCGTTGACGGGCTGATGCAGGTGCAGACAGCGTGCCCGTTTGGTACAGTCCACTGTTTTCGTACCACTGTCTGGCACGCCGTAAGGCCACCAACAACACTGCACTGGCGGGTAACGCCACCAAGATGCCCACAAAACCAAACAAATGCCCAAAGGCCATCAGCGCAAAAATCACGGCAATCGGATGCAGTCCAATCCGCTCACCCAGCAGTTTGGGAGTCAGCCACATGCTTTCGATGACCTGACCCACACCATACACCACACCCACCAGCACCACGCCCGGCAAGTCTTGAAATTGCAAGGCCGCTGCCAATAAAGCCAGCACCAAGCCCAAGCCATAACCCAAATACGGCACAAACACGGCCAATCCGGTGAACACGCCGATGGGCAAGGCCAATTTCAAACCCACCAAAGCCAAACCGATGGTGTAAAACAAGGCCAACGCGCCCATGACGATCAACTGCCCGCGCAAGTACTGCCCCAATACCTCATCGGTCTCATCTAAAAATCGTTGGGTTGCTTTCATGAGTCGGGGGGGGACTAGGCTTTTGCAACGGCGAATCAACTCACTCCAGTCCAACAACAGGTAATACGCCACAATGGGCGTTAAAACCAAATTGCCCAAAATAGCAGCCACAGCACTGCCGCCGATGCGCAGCGAAGACAAGACCCCTTCAATGAGGTCGCTTTCATGCCCAGTGACCAATTTACGCAAGACATCGCGCACCGCTGCCACATCGACCGCCAACTCCAAATCAAACCTTGCCGCCAGTGGCTTGAGCCATTGGTTGAGATGCTCCAACAAGGTGGGCACTTGCTCTTTCAGTAGCGGAATTTGTCGCGTTACTACGGGCACGATCAACAAGACCACTGCTAGAGCCACGACCCCCACCACCAATAAAGCAATTCCTGCCCCCAACCAGCGTGGACAGTGATGGCGGTACAACCACTCCACAAAAGGATGCAGGGCGTAGGCCAAGACCCCAGCCAAGACAAAGGGCAAGAGCACGGGCGACAAAAGTTGCAGCAGACCCCACATCAGCATGGCCAAGATCAGCCACGCCAGCAGCCGTGTTTGGTAAGAGGTCAAGGTCATGAATGGAGCCTAATCAGTTGAGGGGCAAGAAAGTAAGGCAAAAACACGCCAGAAATGCGCTAGAAATACACCAGAAGTGCGGGCAAACCTAGGGTCACACCTTAAAATCCCAGCAAATTTTATCTGTCTCATGAGCCAAGCTATTTCTCCCTCCTCCCCCTCCCTCGCTTCATCCACCACCAACGCGGTCACACCCCTGTCCTACAAAGACGCGGGCGTTGACATTGACGCAGGTGACGCTTTGGTGGAGCGCATCAAGCCCCTTGCCAAAAAAACCATGCGCGAAGGCGTGCTGGCGGGCATTGGTGGCTTTGGTGCGCTCTTTGAAGTGCCCAAACGCTACCAAGAACCTGTATTGGTGTCCGGCACTGACGGCGTAGGTACGAAACTTAAACTCGCCTTCGAGTGGAACATCCACGACACCGTGGGCATCGACTTGGTGGCGATGAGCGTCAACGACGTGTTGGTGCAAGGCGCTGAACCGCTGTTCTTCTTAGATTATTTTGCTTGTGGCAAGCTGGATGTCGAAACCGCCGCCGCTGTGGTGGGTGGCATCGCCCAAGGCTGTGAACTCAGCGGTTGCGCCCTGATTGGGGGCGAAACGGCAGAAATGCCCGGTATGTATCCCGCTGGCGAATACGATTTGGCAGGCTTTTGCGTCGGCGCAGTCGAAAAAAGCAAGATTTTGACGGGTGCAAACGTGCAGGCGGGCGATGTGGTCTTGGGCCTGACCTCCTCTGGCGTTCACTCCAACGGCTTTTCTTTGGTACGCAAGTGCATCGACCGTGCGGGTGATGCTGCGCCTGCCATGCTGGACGGCAAGCCCTTCAAAGCAGCCATCATGACCCCGACACGCCTGTACGTGAAGTCGGTGCTGGCGACTTTGGCCCAACATCCCATCAAGGCACTGGCCCACATCACAGGCGGAGGCTTGCTGGAAAACATTCCCCGCGTTCTGCCCGATGGCTTGGCCGCGCATTTGCAAAAAGGCAGTTGGCCCCAAACCGAACTCTTCGCATGGCTGCAAGCCACCGCTGGCATTGACGACATCGAAATGAACCGCACGTTCAACAACGG
>DLPA01000024.1:0-1935 GCA_002479815.1 bacterium UBA7470
CTCAATCCCCTGACGGCAAGGTCTTTGCCTTCGCCGTCCACCCTACAAATTGGGGGCTTAGGCGGGCGACGACGGGGCCGTTGAAGTCCCATGTCATGCACTTGCCCATGTAGAACGGGGGTTGGTCGCCTGCGTGCATGGGTTCGCCGCGTACCAGACGCTGCATTTCGCGGTGGTGGGGAATGGTTTGGAAGGCGGCGGTGGCGAGGTTGAACATCAGCTCGCGCAGGTGGGTGCAGCCTTCTAAGCCGCCCACGGTGCGCTCTATGGTTTGTCGCCAGCCCTTGCCTATGGTCTGACCGATGAAGCGTTTCATGTGTTGATCGGCCACGCTGCATTCGCCAAAAGGGGCCGTCTGCATGCTGGTTTGCACGTCTTGAATGCAAAACGCCGCATCTAAAGTGACGCGCACAAAAAGATGGTGTACCGCTTGGCCCGCCTGCCGAGTGCCGTTGCCGCTGGGATGATCGTAGTGCTTGGTGTCGTGCAACTCCCCTTCCATGTCCCATAGGCCATCAGCGCGGGCAAATCCTTTAAACGTGAGGGTGCGGGTATGCAAAGGGGTGCGGTCGGCAACAGGTATCAGCATGAGCGAAAAATGCGAGAAAACAAAGAAAAAACAGCCGCATACAGCGGCTGTGGAGGGTGGTCGCTTAGGCTGTGAACAGGCGTTCAGCGACTGTAGCGGGATTACACGCCTGCATCTGCCAACTGCACGACAGCTTGC
Source organism: bacterium UBA7470 (assembly GCA_002479815.1). Taxonomy (GTDB): domain Bacteria; phylum Pseudomonadota; class Gammaproteobacteria; order Burkholderiales; family Burkholderiaceae_C; genus UBA2334. Next base: position 728 of record DLPA01000024.1, read on the forward strand.
GCCCAAGCGACGTATTTCAGGTTCGCCAAGTCACGCACGGTTTTGACGTTGAACGCTTGTTTGAGCGCCTCAGCATCGCTTTCAGAAATGCCTTTGAGGGCATCCACAGGCGCATCGGCAATTTCTGCCAAGGTTTTGTCTTGGTAGGCTTTGTCAACGATTTTGCTCAGATTCATCACTAGGCTCCTAAAAAGTAAAAGAACACAAAAAAAGGACGAGGCGCACAGGTCAGGCGCATCAATACGTCTTTGACTGCCAGCCTGAGAACTGCATCATAAAGAAAGCATGGGGCTTTTGTACGGTGCTATTGCATCAGCCCCAATGCTTTTGCACCTGTGCATGGACTTGCTGCCCCACATCGTCTTGGTCGCAGGCGATGACGGTGCGCTCGGGGGTGCTGCGCAGCCATGTCAATTGGCGCTTGGCTAATTGACGGGTGGCAGCCACGCCTTTGAATTGGATGTCGGCAATAATTTTTTGATAGATTTTGGGGTCTAACGCTTTTAAATGAAGCGTCAGCAGCTCACGATTCAATAGTGAAGCATCGTCCAGCAAGTGATGTTCGCTCAACACGTCCCACACTTGCCGATAGCCCACGCAGCGCAAGGCAGGCATCTCGGCGTGCAGCACGGGCAGCCCTGCGGCGCGGTGGCGCAAGGCCAGCACTTCGGCCAGCAGGCCGTGGGTCAGCATTTGCTCAAACCGCAAAGCGATGCGCTCGTGCAGCCATGCGCGTTGCGTGGGTTCTAAAGACAAAATGGGCCATGCGCGTGTGGGCTGTGCTTGCAAGACTTTGCCCGAGTGGAAGGAGGACAAGGGCTGTCCTGTGGCGCGATACACCTCTAAGGCACGACCGATGCGCTGGCTGTCGTTGGGGCTGAGGCGGGCGGCGGTGAGGGGATCAACCCGTACCAATTCGGCATGCAGCGCGGGCCAGCCTTGCGCCTGCGCTTCGGTTTCAATAGCTAACCGCAAAGCAGGTTGTGCGGGAGGAAGATCGTCCAGCCCATGCAGCAAGGCTTTCAGGTAGAGCATGGTTCCCCCCACCAGCAGCACCCGTTTGCCTCGGGCCTGTATGTCTTGGATGAGGCGTTCGGCATCGGCGACAAATTCGGCGGTGCTGTAAGGCTCGCTCGGGTCGCGGATGTCGATCAGATGATGCGGCACTTGCGCCAACTCAGCCGCCGTGGGTTTGGCCGTACCGATGT
>DLPA01000024.1:2065-2296 GCA_002479815.1 bacterium UBA7470
GAGGCGGTTGGCCCCACCAGCGCAATGGGAGGAGGAAATGAAGGAGGAAATGAAGCAGTCATCATCAATTGTTTATCGCGGCCCTTGGCCGCCATGTCGTTGCACCAGCGTCCAAGCCGTCACACAGATGCACACGCCCCAAAAGGCCACGCCATTCGTCAAAGGGAATACCGTACCGTCCAAATGCTGACCCAGCCAATGCCCCATGCCGAAGGCCGCCACCATCATGAA
>DLPA01000024.1:2404-3027 GCA_002479815.1 bacterium UBA7470
CTTTGCCCGCAAGGTTGGTGGATGCCATGCCCAATCATGAACACGCAAAACGGCAACAAAATGCCCAAGGCAGAGATCACGCCCCAATACGGCAATAAGGCCAGCACGCCCGCGCCCGTCAGGGTGATGAAGCCCCCCAGCGCCACGGTGCGCTGTACGCCGAACTTGGGCAGCAAACGCCGACACAGCATCGTGCCCGACAAGTAGGCCACCGCCATCGTGAACATCACCCAACCGTAGTCCACACGGCTCAGGCCCAGCACTTCAATGAAAACAAAGGACGACGCGCCCAAAAACGTGAACAAGCCCGCATAAGACACCGTCGCCAGCAGGCTGTACGCCCAAAACGTGGGGTGACGCAAGATGCTGCGCCATGTGCCCCACAGCATGCGCGGCTGCAAGGCTTGGGGGTTGAAACGGCCCAAAGTCTCGTCAAACCGAAACCACAGCAGCAGCCACGACAGCGCACCAAACGCTGCCACCACGCCCATGCTTGCCCGCCATCCCCACGCGCTCGCCACCCAACTGCCGACTGGCCCACTCAAGGCCGCCAACACGCCTAGGCCGCCTAGGGCTTTGGTCATCACCCGCGCTCCGGCTTCTGGCACGTACAAATCACGCAC
>DLPA01000021.1 GCA_002479815.1 bacterium UBA7470
ACCAAGTTTTGGGCCAGCAATTGCGTGTCCCAAAACCCCAGCACCCACGCCATGCCCGCCCCCGTCAGCACCAAAGCCAAGGCCATGTTCATGCCGATGCCCATGAGCACCAGCATGCCGACCACAAACACCACAAAGGCTTGTCCTTCTAAGCTCATTTTTATGCCCCAGTTATTCTGCTTCCATGCCATGACCCAAGTCCAAAGGCCGATGTCGGATCAATTCCCACAAGGCCATGCACCCAATCGCGGCAGCACTTAACAAGGCGGGCAAAGGCAATAAAGCGGCTGGATAGCCCAAGACGACCGAACGACTGTCCAAACCCACCACCACCTGCGCCCACGCCCCATGCGCCACCAGTCCACAGGCCAAAATCACCAGCACACGGATGAGGATCGTCACCATGCTCAAGACCCAAGGCCATCGGCGCAGCTGGGCGACCGCACTGGTAAAGGCCATGTGTTCACCCGTGGGATAGGCCGCCGTCGCGCCGATGAACACCATCCACACAAACAAGAGGCGCGACAGCTCCTCACTGGCGGCGATGCCGCTGGCAAAGCCATAGCGCAGCACCACATTGACAAACACCGCCAAGGCCATGACCGCCAGGCACGTCGCCATGCCGATGTGGGCGACACGCTGCGGCCATGACACAGCACGAGAGGAAAGCGATTCAGCAGGCGACGCGGCGGGATGATTCATACAAGGACTCTTTCTTCTTCCAACCAATTGAAAACCTGTTGATGCAGGTGATCCAACCCCAAAGTGGCATCTAGGCACAAGACACCGGCTTCCCCGACGGGAGACTCTAGGGTGGCAAATTGACTGTCCACCAAACTGGCCGAGAAGAAATGCTGGGGCGCACGGGCCAACACGCGCGCTTGCGCTTCTTCGCGAGCAATGTCCAAAAAGACAAAACGCAAGGCTGGGGCTGCGGCACGCAAACGATCTCTATAACTGCGCTTCAAGGCCGAACAAGTCAGAATCAACGGTGTCTGGGAGGCCGCTTGCTCGTGCTGCGTCAACATCTGTCCTAATTGACCCAGCCAACCTGCGCGATCCGCGTCCGTTAACGCAATGCCTTGCTGCATCTTGCTGCGGTTGTCAGGACTGTGGTGTGCGTCACCCTCAATCCAAGGCCACTGATGCGCCTGTGCCAATGTCGCCGCCAAGCTGGACTTGCCACAACCAGCGACACCCATGATGATCAAAGAAGTTGAGGTGCTCAAGATAGCGCTATCTTTCAGATAAAAATCACAGGGGCTTGGCGCTTTGACACGTTCGCAGCGCAGTTGTTGGGGAGACGAGCGCGTACAAAACTTGCTATGACCCGCAAAAGGTAGCGCTATCCTAGCGTATAAAAAAGAATCTTAATGCCCGTAGTTTCCCTGAGGGGCCAACAAAGCCATTTCCAATGACCGCCTCGTCTCCACGCTCTACACGCTCTCGTGCTTCTGGCCGCGTCACGCTGGCGGATGTGGCTAAACTGGCCAACGTCAGTCCGATGACGGCCTCGCGTGCCTTGCGCGGAGAACGCGCCGTCGGTGAGGAGTTGGTGGCACGCGTACAAGCCGCCGTCCAAGAACTCGGCTATATGCCCGACCCTGCCGCACGCGCTTTGGCCTCACAGCGCAGCAGCCATGTGGCGGTGCTGATCCCCCTGTTGTCCAATGCCTTATTTGTGGATTTGCTGGAGGCCGTGCAACGCACCTTGCGCCCTGCGGGGTATCAAACCTTGATCGGCATCACTCATTACGACGCACGAGAAGAGGAGCAACTGCTGCGCGAGCAACTGCTGCACCGTCCGGCTGGCATTTTGGTGACGGGTACCGAGCGCAGCGAGGGTGCGCGACACTTGCTGGCGCAATGTGGAACCCCTTGTGTCCACCTGATGGAGTTGATTGATACTGCCCCCTCCAGCAACAACCCCATTTACAGCGTAGGGCTGTCGCAGCATGAGGCGGGCCTTGCCATGACGCAGCATTTGCTGGCGCGTGGCAAGCGACGCATTGCGTTTGCAGCGGCCCAGCTTGACCCTCGCACCTTGCAGCGTCGTGACGGTTGGACGGATGCCTTGCGAGCTGCCCACTGCTACGACGCTCGTTTGGAGTGGCTGCACCCTGCGCCTTCCTCATTGGCGTTAGGCGCTCAGATGCTGGAGCAAATTTTGAGGGAAGCTCCAGCGGTCGATGCCATCTTTTTCTGTAACGATGACTTGGCGCAAGGGGCACTGCTGGCCGCGATGCGTCTGGGGCTGCGAGTGCCTGAGCAGGTCGCGATTGCAGGTTTCAATGATCTGACGGGCAGTGACCAAATGTGCCCACCACTGACCACGATCCGCACGCCCAGAGCCAAGATGGGTCAGGCCGCTGCACAGATGTTGCTCCAACTGATGACGGGCGCTGTCGTGAGCAAGGCCTGCGTCGATGTGGGTTATGAGTTGGTGGTGCGCGGCAGCACTTGAATGAAGTACGACCGGTTTAATCCCAATTTAAGTTTGACCTCGCACAGTGCTGCTCTTTTGTCAGACGCTGGGGTATTGATGCGACACACGCAAGCAAGTGCCACCCATCGATCATGGGGCTACGCTCTGTTATTGGGATTCGCGCTTTTAGGCCTTTGGGATCTGACGGGCTGGGACCTGATGCTGGCACGTTGGTATGCCGATGCAGAGGGTTTTCCTTGGCGGGCGCATCCTTTATTGAGCCATGTGCTGCATGACCGAGTTCGACAGGTGGGCTGGGTCGTCATGGCCGGGCTGACGCTGTGGGCAGCATGGCCGATGGGGGTAGGGCGTACATGGTCACGCACCGAGCGCTGGAGTTTGGTGACGGCGGTGTGGATGTCTTTGCTGCTCATCGTCACCCTCAAACGCTTCAGCCTCACCAGTTGTCCTTGGGACTTGGCAGAGTTTGGAGGTACAGCCGCTTCCATTTCCCACTGGCAATGGGGCATTGCCGACGGTGGCGGTGGACACTGTTTCCCCGGCGGTCATGCGTCCACCGCGTTTGGCTTTTTGGCCTTGCCTTTGTGGTGGTGGCGACATTCGCCCCGTGCGGCGACCTTTTTATTTGTGACGATCGTGGTGCTGGGCTTGGGGCTGGGGTGGGTGCAGCAGATGCGCGGAGCACACTACTTGTCCCACAACTTATGGACGGCGTGGCTGTGCGGGGCGACGGCTTGGGGGGTGATGGGGATTGCCAAGCGGCTTCGGCCCAGCGCCTTTTAGATGCCTCACGCGCCACCGCTGGCAGCGACCGCTTGCGCCAAGGCCACGTAGTCGGCAGGCGCCACTTCTTCAGCGCGGCGTTGCACATCAAATACGCCCCCATACGCCCGAGCATCCAGCCAGCGCCCCAAGCTGTGGCGCAAGAGTTTGCGTCGTTGGCTGAAGGCCACTTGCACCAACTCCTCTAACAAACGCACATCGACAGGGGCGACTTGGGCGTGGGGCTGCATACGCACCACCGCACTGTTGACCCGAGGTGGGGGATCAAACGCTTGCGGCGGTACAAAGAGCACGTTTTCCATCGCATAACGCCATTGCAGCATCACCGACAAACGCCCATAGTCGGCGGTGGCAGGCTGGGCCACCATGCGGTCGATGACTTCTTTTTGCAGCATGAAATGCTGGTCGGTCACGACATCCACTTGCGCCAGTAAATGAAACAAAATGGGTGTGGAAATGTTGTAGGGCAAATTGCCCACCACGCGCAGCTTGGACACGCCCAAGTCCTGAGCCAAGGCCCGAAAATCAACCTTCAGCACGTCAGACTCGACCACGCGCAACTGCGGGTGCTGACGCAGCCGCAGGGCCAAATCACGATCCAGTTCGATGACGGTCAATTGCCCCAAACGCTCCACCAAGGGCTGGGTCAGTGCGGCGAGGCCCGGCCCGATTTCCACCATAGGATCGTGTGGCTTGGGTGCGATGGCCGAAACAATGGCCTCAATGATGCCGGTGTCAGAGAGGAAATGCTGACCAAAACGCTTGCGGGCGATGTGCTTCATTGGGGGGCATCCCTCAACTCCACATACACCCGTGAACGGATTTCTTCCAGCCACTTGACATAGGCCTCTTCAGCTTTTTGGGCACGAATGACTTGGCGCAACTGTTCGCGTTGCTCGCGTGGGCTGAGTTTGACCTTACGCCGCTCCAACACCTGCACCAAATGCACCCCAAAGCGGCTGACGATGGGTTCAGAGACATCACCAGCACTCAATCGGTTCATGGCTTCATCGAACTCAGGGACGAACATACCGGGCACAGACCAGCCCAAATCACCCCCATTCTTCGCCGAACTGTCTTGACTGTGCTCTTGCGCCAATGTCGCAAAATCAGCCTGCCCGCTGACGATTTTTCTCCGTAACTCAGACATCCGCATCTTGGCTTGTGCCTCGCTGAGTTGGGCGGTCGGGCGCAGCAAAATGTGCCGCGCACGGGTTTGCTCGATGTTGGGATCGGGCAAACCCGCAATTTTCTTATCCATCACTTTTAAGATGTGAAAACCCGCAGGGCTGCGCACAGGCCCTGCAATGCCATCAAGAGCGACAGCGCGCGTGGCATTGACAAACAAGGCGGGGTAGCGTTCTGCCGATTTCAGACCCATGTTACCTTCTTGCTGCTTGTCTGACGCGTCGGAAAATTCGCGCACCAACGCCGTGAAATCAACGCCACTGCGGGCTTTTTCTGCCAACAGTTGCGCGCGTTGCCTGAGGGTTTCCACCTGCGCGGGTGCAGCATTTTCGGGCACAGCGATCAAAATTTGCGCCAGTTGCAATTGCAAGTCGCTGCCTGGGTTGTCGTATTTTTGACGGATGAAGCGGTCCACGTCCACGTCGCTGATGCGTACACGGCTGTCCACTTCGCGCTCACGCAGGCGCTGCATGGTGATCTGCCGTCTTAAATTGTCGCGGAACTCTTTTTCATTCACGCCATCGGCTTTGAGGCGCTCTTGCACTTGCGCAAACGTCAACTGGTTTTGACGGGCGATGGTCATCATGGCCTCATCTACTGTGGCCTCTTCCACCTTCACACCAAGATCAGCAGCCAGTTGTACCTGGGCTTTTTCGAGGATCAAAGACTCCAGTGCCTCGTACGCCAGCTCTACCGCTGTCAGCTGTGGGCCGTTGGCGCGAGACAACTGTTGGGCAATGCGCTCCATCCGTGTCAATCGCTCTTGCTGTGTGATGGGTTCAGAATTGACAATCGCGACGATGTAATCTGCGGTGCGTATGGCGGTTGACGATGTGCCAGGCGCACTGGAGGTCCCCAGCGTCAAGGGCGGTACGCTGGCACGCGGGCTGCCTGCGCCTACGCCCGTACTGGGTCGTAAACCCTGCGCCCAGATGTCGCCAGCCCCACAGGCCAACACCGCCAAGGCAGCCCAAGCCCCGACCGTCTTTTTCCACGAGGGCATGGTCACAAAGCGGGATGAATGGTGTAACGGGATCATGGTGATGAAATTTCCTTACTCGTAGCGGCCAAAACGACTGGGGGTTTGTACCTCGTCGCGCAGGGGTTGGTAGCGGGGGATGTTGTCGCGCAGGGTTTGCAAGGGGTTGGAGCCTATGCGCGAGAAGCCATTGAACTCAAGCTGAAACAAAATGCGCTGTCCTGTGTTGGCGTTGCTGCGTTGCAGGCGCTCTAAGACCACGCGACCGATCCAGCAGCAGGCTTCGTATTCCACGCCCAGCACCAAATCGACCACTTTGTGATCCGGCATGCTGTAGTTGATGCGGCCCACGCTGTACCAGCGATTGGCACCACGCATCTTGCCGCCTTCGGCGACAGATGGCGAAGCCGCTTGGGACGGCGTTTCCCAGACATCGTTCAAAGGCCATTGCCAACCCACATCCATTTGCTCGCTGGCAGGCAAAATGCCGCCTGCACGTTGCAAGCGATAGGCGGCACTGAAGACGCGGTAGCGCGCGGGATGATAGCGGGCGGTGAGCGTGGTGCGCTGCGAGCGTCCGGTATGAGGGTTGAATTGCAGTCCGCCTTCAAACTGCCATTTGGGGTCCCACTGAATGCCCGCCCCCACCAACACATCGCTCACCGTGTCGGTAATGGGCACGCCACCGGGCAAGGTCACGCGCTGATCGGCCAAGCGAATGCGCTGCGCCAAACCCAAACGCACGGCCTCGGCTCCAGTTTGCGGGTCGATCAGGCGGGTGCTGGCGCCGATGGTCAAGGCATGGGTGTCGGAAATGCGGTCATGCCCCCCAAAATCGTTTTCCGCCCACACCGTTCCAAAGTTAAAGTCTTTGGCTGCCGAGTCATAGACAGGCAAATAACTTTGGTTTTTGTACGGCGTGTAAACGTACATCGCCCTAGGCTCTAGGGTTTGCAGGACATCGCGGCCAAAGAAGTGCGCGGGGCGCTCAAACACCAGCCCACTGTCCAGACTCAAGGTCGGCAGCACGCGGCTGGCGCTGCGTTGGCCGTTCCACAAGGCTTGTTCAAAGCTGTAATGCGTCATGTGCAACTGCGCTTTGGGTCGCACGAACCACCCGGGGGTTTGCCAGGTTTTGCTGAGTTGGGCGATGGCGAGGCTGCGTGCGCCATGAATATCGGCCAACAGGGCGGTGACGCTGGGTGTGCGGGGCGTGCGAAAGCGCGAGTACTGCCCCGTCAGTGACCAATCGATGCCAGCCACCGCACCGACACGTTGATTCAATTCGCCCCAACGCAGGTCAATTTGTGGCTCGCGGTCGTAGGGCGCGGCAATCGGAGCGGCAGCATCTTGCAAGGTTTGCCATTTGTAGAGGCCTGCCGTCCATGCAAACGCACCTTTTTGCCCACTCAAGGCCAATTCATTGGGCAAGAGGCGTTGGGTCAGCGCGGGGCTGACTTTGGGGAAATCTCGCCAATACGCATCGTCACTGACGCGGTTGAGGTTCCAGCGCAGCCCCAAAGCCGACATCCCCAACCCGCTCGGGTCTAGCTGTTGCTGGTGTTGTGCCGTCAAACCCCAGCGATTGGCGTGCAGCAAGCGATCATCGGGCATCCAAGAGCCGCGCATCGTACCGTTGTAGGTGGGTTGTAAATACCGAAATTCGCCCCCCAAATCCAAGCCGCGCTTGGTCATGAGCGTGGGGTAGAAGGTCGCATCGAGGTTGGGGGCGATGTTCCAGTAGTAGGGCTGGGTGTATTCCAAGCCACTGATGTTGTCGAGATTGATCGTTGGAGGGAGCAAGCCCGATTTGCGCTTATCGGACAACGGAAAGCTCACATAGGGCGCGGCCAACAAGGGAATGCCTTTGAAGTAGAGCACCCCCCCCTCGGCCTCGCCCACATCCTCGGCTTGATTGAGGGTGAGCTTGCGGGCACTGATCCACCAATCGGGCGTGCCCTCGTCGGCCTCGGGTCTAGGGCAGGTGCTGTACGTGGCGTTGTGCGCGACGGACACATCCTCGCTTAAAAAATCCACTCGGTCGGCTTGACCTTGGCCGTCGTTGCGCAGCAGTTGGTACTGAGGCTGGGTAAAAAAACCGACGTAGGTGTCCAAATTGAGTTGCAACTCGGGGCCATCAAAACGATTGCCATTGCGCCAAATCGTCACGCCCCCAGTGGCTTTGGCCTCGTTGATGCGGTGATCGACTTCGACTTTGTGCGCTTTGACGATGGTGTCGTGCCGTCTCAACACGGCTTGCCCCTCCACGAGGGTACGGATATTGGGTTCGCCGTCGATGCGGTCGCCTGTGACGAAGGTGGGCACATCGCGGCGCACCTCCTCGGGCAGACGCTCCAAGAGCAGAGAACTTGGTTTCAAGGCAGGAACGGGGATACCTACATCAGAAACACCGGCCCCCTCATCAGCCCACGCAGTCGCGAGGGTGGCGCAGGACAGCCCAAGAATCAACGCACGCCCCGCCCATGCAGCCGGTGTAAGGCGATGATGAAAAAAATGAGTAAAAGGGCTGGACATGGAGGCTAGGCGAACAAACGATCTGAGTACGACGCAAAAAGGCATTTGTAAAATGCCCGCGCATTATCGTATGTCGGACACCAACCGACGGGTACACCTGATGACAGACACACAAGCCTCCCCCCCCATTGCCCCCCTCACATGGCCTACGCCCGCGCGTGAAGCCGCTTTTGCCGCGTGGCTCGG
>DLPA01000221.1:0-2591 GCA_002479815.1 bacterium UBA7470
CCTTGGGCGGTAGGCCAGATGCGTTCGCCGTCACGAGCCAGTAGGCCGCGTTGTTCGGCTTGTGCCAATCCTGTGGCAAACGCAGTAGGCGGTAAACCCGTGCGCTCTGTCAGCCACGCCAGCGACACCCCCTCGCGCAGGCGCAGCGCGTTGAGCATGAACTCAAACGGCAGCTCGCGCCTAGGTACTTCGTGATGTTGGCTGATGCAGCCCCCCATAGAAGCCTGTTCTGCTTGCATCGCCTGCGCCATGTAGCGCATGGGGTCGCGGGTGCGAACTTGACGGATGACGCGGTGGGCAAAACTCAGCTTGCTGTGTGCGCCCGCACCGATGCCGAGGTAGTCGCCAAACTGCCAGTAGTTCAGGTTGTGCCAGCAACGATGCTCAGGGCGTGCGTAGGCCGACACCTCATAACGCGCCAGCCCGTCGGCGGTGGTCAAGTCGGTGATGCGGTCGAGCATGGCGTAGGCCGTGTCCTCATCGGGCAAGTCGGTGGGCGGGTATTTGGCAAACTGGGTATTGGCCTCTAGGGTGAGGTGGTACACCGACAAATGGGGGGGCGCAAAGGCGAGGGCGGTTCGCACGTCCTCCTCGCATTGGGCCAGCGTTTGGCCGGGGAGGGCGTACATCACGTCCAAATTGAACGTGGGAAACACGCGCTGCGCTTCTTCAATCGCGGCAATCGCTTGCTGTCGGTTGTGAACGCGCCCCAAGCGGCTGAGGTGCGCGTCGTTGAAACTTTGTACCCCTATGGACAAGCGGGTCACGCCTGCGGCATGAAAGGCGGCAAAACGATCCCGCTCGAACGTGCCCGGATTGGCTTCTAGGGTGATTTCGGCATCGGCAGCCAGCCGTAAACGGGCGCGTAGGCCCGCCAAAAGCTGGTCGATGGACTCGGGATCAAACAAGCTCGGCGTGCCGCCGCCGATGAAGATGCTGTGGACGCTGCGGCCCCAAATCAGCGGCAAGGCCGCTTCCAAATCCGCCATCAAAGCCGCCAGATACGCCGCTTGCGGAACGGCTTCAGCCGTGGAGGCTGAGGAGGACGAACGCACCGCGTGCGAGTTGAAATCGCAATACGGACATTTTTGCAAGCACCAAGGCAGATGGACGTACAAAGACAAGGGCGGCAAACTGCCCAGTTGCAGCGTGCCCGGTCGCATCAAGTGTTGAATATCAAGGGCTTGCAGCATCTGTTCATCACCCTCATCGCTGGAGGCTGCGTGTTCAAGAGTCATCATGGTCATCCGTATCCGCCAGACAAATTCAAAAAAGGCGATGATACGCCATCAAAAATCAATAGCAAAAAATGTGAGCTGCTTACGCAAGTAAATAGCCGTACTTGGCAGATTTCATACTTAAAAAACCACCGTTTTTCTTAAAAAATGGCTTCTCAGGCACAAAAACCCCGTTTTCGGGCTACAAAAACGGGGTGACAGGTGATTTTTTAGATTTTTTGGCCTGATTTCAAGATCAAATTCAGCCATAACGCCCGTATTACTTGCGTAAGCAGCTCACATTTTTTACTATTATTTTTTGACCCTCTGGCTTCCTACGCACCTCAGCCCCAGTGTTCTTGCAGCAAGGTCAGCAATCGGGCGGCGGCCAGTCCGCGATGGCTGTGGGCGTTTTTCACCTCAGGAGGCAATTGGGCGAAGGTTTTGCCAAAGGTGGGAAGGTACATCACAGGGTCAAAGCCAAAGCCTTGATCGCCTAGGGGTTCGCGTGTGATGAGGCCCGCCACACGGCCGACCGCCACCAAAGGCTCCGGGTCCAGCGGGTGACGCACGGCAACCAAGGTGCTCACCATCGCGGCGCGACGGTTGTCGATGTGCTGCATCTGTTCCAGCAAAGCCCGCACGTTGTTGTCGTTGCTTTTTTCGTAGCCAAAGCGGGTGGCGTAGTGCGCGGTTTGCACGCCCGGCTCGCCGTTGAAGGCATCGACGCACAGGCCCGCATCGTCGGCAATGGCGGGCAAGCCCCCCAGTGCGCTGGCGTGGCGGGCTTTGGCTAGGGCGTTTTCTATGAAGGTGTGAAATGGCTCTTCAGCTTCAGAAATGCCCAGCGCAGATTGCGGAATCAAATCCACTTGCAAGGGAGCGAACAAGGCATTCAGCTCTTTGAGCTTGCCTGCATTATTAGAAGCGAGAATGATTTTCATATAAAAAATAGACGTGGCGCTTTATTTTAGAGCGCCAATAGCTATCAAAATAAAATCAAGCCGCTGCCAAGGCCGCTTGTTGGTGCGCCATTAAGTCGCGTATGCCTTGCTCGGCTAAACCCAAAAGCTGGTTGAGTTCGTCGCGGTTGAAAGGTGCGCCTTCTGCCGTGCCTTGCACTTCTACAAAGTGGCCGGCACTGGTCATGACCACGTTCATGTCGGTGTCGCAGGCAGCGTCTTCGGTGTATTCCAAATCCAGCAAAGCCGTGCCATCGATCATGCCCACCGAGATGGCGGCGACTTGGGCCAGCAGGGGGGATTGGGCGATGCGTCCGGTCTTGAGCAAATGCTGCACCGCATCGTAAGCAGCCACATAAGCGCCTGTGATGGCGGCGGTGCGTGTGCCACCATCGGCCTGTATCACGTCGCA
>DLPA01000221.1:2703-9834 GCA_002479815.1 bacterium UBA7470
AGAACGACCGATCAAACGCTGAATTTCTTGGGTGCGCCCAGTTTGCTTGCCTTTGGCGGCTTCTCGGCTGCTGCGGGTATGGGTGGCTCTGGGCAGCATGCCGTACTCCGCAGTGACCCAACCTTCACCCGAGCCGCGCTTGTGGGGCGGCACGTTGTCTTCCACAGACGCAGTACACAAGACCCGCGTATGACCAAATTCGATCAAGACCGAACCCTCGGCGTGCATGGTGTAGCCTCGGGTGATGTGGATGGGACGCAGTTGATCGGCTTGGCGATTCGAGGAGCGGACAAATGCAGTCATAGAGGCACGATTGGGTGGATTAACTGGTTCTTCGGGCAGCGGTACGCTTGATGGCTTCGTTGATTTCAGCAATCGAGCGTTCTATTTCTGCATCGTCCAGCTCATCTGCGTCTGTGTCAATGTTGCCCGTGTTTTGTATGGTGGATTCAAACATACCATCGGTGATGCTGTCGGTAGAAATGCCACGGGTGGACTCAAACGCATCAGGCGTTTCCCACTCCAAAGCCAAAATCGTCACGTTGTCGCTGTGTGGACCGGCACTGCGCAAGGCAAGCTCAGCCAATTCAGGTACTGCTTGAGAGACCGGATGGCCGCCCAGCGTGCGCGCAATTTCTACGTCAGGCACGCTGCCCCACAAACCATCGGAACAAAGCAGCATTTTGTCGCCCTGCTGCAAGGGAATGGCAGCAGAAATGTCAAAGATTGGTTTCTGTGGTGACCCCAGACAAGTGAATAAGATATTGCGGTTGACATGGGTGACGGGCAAGCCCATCTGAGCCTGTTGCTCACTGAAAGAGTGATCTCGCGTTCTGGTCACCAACACGCCATCCCGAACCAAATAGAGGCGAGAGTCGCCGCAATGAATCCAGTGTGCAACACCGCGCTCGATGACCGCCGCCACCAAGGTCGTTCGAGGCGAATCCAGCATCCCCTTTTCGGCAGAGTAGCGCAGAATTTGATGGTGGGCAGCCATGAGTGCGCCAGTCAAAAATTCGGGGATGGCGTGTACCGCTGGACGGGCGGCTTTCTGAAAAAAAGCCGCCACTGTTTGCAACGCAAGTTGTGCCGCCATTTCGCCTTCTGGGTGTCCGCCCATGCCATCTGCCAACACAAAAAGACCCGACTCCCGGGTGTAGCAATAGCCCATGCGGTCTTCGTTTTTCTCGCGGCCGCCTTTGCGACTGACTTGAAACACAGAGAACTTCATTTTTATGCCTTCCCTACGGGCGATTTTTTAGGGCTTGGCGCATCTGACCCCATGATGTTGTCCATCTGTAACCGTATTTTTTCGGTCATGGTCAGTTTGGTATAGCTGCGTTCTACTTCGCGGTTCAATTCTTTTTGTAAAGAAAAAACAGACTGCGGACGAGACAGAGGGTCTAAGGCCATGCACCACTCGACCACTTCAATCAAGTTGTCTGAGTAGACACCGCGAAGGCGGGACATCGCCAAAGACAGACGGTCTTTCTCTTGGCGTTGTGGTGCATCGTTGGGCGGATAACCCTGCATACAAGCATAGATACACGCCCCAATGGCGTAAATATCCGTCCAAGGCCCCATGGAGCTGTCACGACGGTACATCTCAGGCGCAGCAAAACCGGGGGTGTACATCGGGCGCGTGAAGTTGCCTTCTTTGCTCAAGACCTCGCGGGCAGCACCGAAATCAATCAAAACGGCACGGTTATCGTCGGTGATGAAAATATTGGCGGGCTTGATGTCCAAGTGCAACATTTTGTGCTGATGCACGATGCGCAAACCCCGAAGTACCTCGTCAAACAACGAACGTATCGTGGATTCACGAAAAACTTTAGGTCGTTTGAGTTCTCTGGCTGTGATGATGAAGTCTTGGACGGATCCCCCTTCAAGATAGTTCATCACCATGTAAACGGTGTCGTTCTCTCTGAAGAAATTGAGGACACTGACCACCGAGGGGTGAGAAATCTGGGCCAGGGCACGGCCTTCTTCAAAAAAGCTTTTCAGGCCAAGTCGGTAAAGCGACAGTTTGTCGGGAGCGACTTGGGGCATCAACTCGCCTTGTCCACGCGTCGCCAATGACGCGGGCAGATACTCTTTGACAGCGACTTGCTGACCTTGAGGATCAATAGCAAGATACACCACACCGAAACCGCCAGCCGCGAGCTTGCGAACAATGCGGTATCCACCAATCACCGTGTCAGGTGCCAACGCAGCAGGTTTGCTCTTTGTTGTCATAATTCGATGATTCTCCCCGAAATAATTGGCGGGGTTTTTTGTTCATTTCCCAAAGGGACACAACTCATGCCAGTTTATAGCATGACCGGGTATGCCACTATCAACGGTGGCTCAACTTCTGCAGAAAACACAGCGCAAGTGGTTTTAGGCATCGAAATTCGATCTGTCAATAGCCGTTTTCTGGACTTGACTTTCAAAATGAGCGACGACTTGCGCGGTGCCGAGCCGGCTTTGCGCGAATTGCTTGGACAACAATTGCGCCGTGGGAAAGTGGAATTTCGCGCTTGGGTAGAAGGTAAAGCCGACAGTGCAGTGCGTGTGCCCGTGGCTCAAGAGTTGCAAAAACTGGTTTCGGTGCAAGACGCAGTCTGCGCGTGGCTGCCCAAGGCTGCACCGCTGTCTGTCATGGATGTGATGCAGTTGCTGCAGCGCGTGCCAGCTTCTTTGATGTCGGCACAAGTGCAAGAGGGCTTGTTGTCCTTGGCACACACCGCCCTACAAGCCTTCAAGCAAGCGCGGGCCAAGGAGGGGGCCAGACTTGCCACCATGCTACAAGGTCACACCGCGAGTTTACGTGCCTTGACACAAACGGCGAGACCCCTCATTCCTGAGTTGGTAGAGCAACAGCGGCTGCGTTTTTTAGAGCGGTGGCGAGACGCCCTCGGTCAAGCGACCAACGTGGCCGATAGTGATATGGCCCGTGACCGTGCTTTGACAGAAGCCACCGCCTACGCCATTCGCATCGACGTGGCCGAGGAGTTGACACGCCTGCTGTCGCACCTAGACGAAATCGACCATTTGTTGGTGCAAGGGGGGGAACTGGGCAAGCGTCTTGATTTTTTAATTCAAGAACTGCACCGCGAGGCCAACACCTTAGGCTCTAAAGCCTCCAGCTTGGAATTAACTCGAATTTCAGTAGATATGAAAATCTTGATTGAACAAATGCGCGAGCAAGTCCAAAACATTGAGTAAACCCTATGACTGTGCATTACCCGGGAAATTTATTCGTTGTCGCGGCCCCCAGTGGAGCGGGCAAATCCAGTTTAGTGAAAGCATTGATGGAGTTGGATGCGCGCTTATTTCATTCCATCTCTCACACGACCCGTGCACCACGCGGTCAAGAGGTGCATGGCAGGGAGTACTATTTTGTATCGGATGCACAATTTGAACAAATGGTGGCACAGGGCGCTTTTCTGGAGTGGGCATACGTCCATGGCAATCGTTATGGAACCTCGCGCCACGCCATCGAAGAACGCATCGCCCAAGGGGGGGACATCGTGCTGGAAATTGACTACCAAGGGGCATTGCAAGTCAAAAAGATCTTCAGCAATGCAGTGTTGATTTTTATTTTGCCTCCGAGTTGGACTGAATTACGCTCTCGCTTGCAACGTCGCGGGGAAGACTCCCCAGAGGTCATTGAAACCCGCTTGGTGAATGCGGCTAAAGAAGTCGCCCATGTCGATCAATTCGACTTCGTTATAATCAACGAACGTTTTGAGCTGGCTTTGTTTGATCTCAAGTCTGTGGTTCACGCTCAACGCCTCAAGTACGCAGCCCAACGCCTCATTCGCGCAGACACATTCAAGGCGCTGCACATTTCCTGATACTCTTTTTTTGATCCTATTCTGATATGGCCCGCATCACTGTCGAAGACTGTCTGGAAAAAATTCCGAATCGCTTTCAATTGGTCCTTGCCGCCACGTACCGCGCCCGTATGTTGAGCCAAGGACATTCTCCTCGTATTGAAAGCAAAAACAAACCTGCAGTGACAGCCCTGCGTGAGATTGCAGCAGGTAAAGTAGGACTAGAAATGCTGAAAAAAGTGCCTACCTGAGCAGTCACAGCACCAACAGACTTTGAAAAAGCACCTAAATGGTGCTTTTTTTGTTTTATAGTCGTTGTCCCCTGCAAAGTCTGTGCTTTGCTTGTAGAGTAAGGTGTATGAACGGATCTTCCTCTGTACCCACCCCCCAAACAGCGGCGGCTCATGCGACAGCGGCCAGTTTTGCTGCACTCACCGCCGAACTTGGCTATCTCTCAGCCTCCGACGTTGAGAACGTGCGCCGCGCCTATCGCTTTGCAGACGAAGCCCACTTAGGGCAGTTGCGTAAAAATGGCGATCCTTACATCACGCACCCAATTGCGGTCGCAGCCCAGTGTGCTCAATGGAAGTTGGACGTACAAGCGTTGATGGCCGCCTTGATGCACGACGCAATGGAAGATTGCGGCATCAAGAAAGAAGATTTAATTGAGCGCTTTGGCTTGCCCGTGGCCGAATTGGTCGATGGCTTGACCAAGCTGGAGAAGCTGGAATTCCATACGAAGGAACAAAACCAAGCCGAGTCCTTTCGCAAGATGCTCTTGGCCATGTCCAAAGACGTGCGCGTGATCCTTATCAAAATTGCAGATCGCTTGCACAATATGCGCACCATGGGGGATATGCCTCGCAGCAAGTGGGCAAGAATTTCTCAAGAAACGCTCGACATCTACGCCCCTATGGCACACCGGCTGGGTTTGAACGTGGCGTTTCGTGAGCTGCAAGACTTGGCATTCAAACACCGTTATCCGTGGCGTTATGCGGTGTTGCAAAAAGCAGTGGAACGGTCACGCTCCTCAAGACGAGATGTGATTCAACAGGTCATTGCAGAGACCAAACACGCCTTGCAGACGCATGGGCTGCAAGGGCAGGTACAAGGTCGAGAAAAAACCCTGTATTCCATTTATCGCAAAATGCGAGGAAAAGACCGCCCAGATTTGCATGAGGTGCATGACCGTTACGGTGTACGCATCGTCGTCAGCAATACCATCGAATGCTATACCGGGCTAGGCGTGCTGCACCAGATGTACAAGCCCATCCCAGGCAAGTTCAAAGACTACATTGCGTTGCCTAAAGACAATGGCTATCAGTCGTTGCACACGGTATTGAAAGGCCCTTTCAGTGCCGATATTGAATTTCAAGTCCGCAGCACCGCGATGAATGTGGTGGCCGAAAGTGGCGTGGCAGCACACTGGCTCTATAAAGCCTCGTCGCCAGACAGTGACACTGCACAACGACTGGGTACGAAATGGTTGCAGTCGCTGCTGGAAATACAGCAAGAGACGCGCGAGTCTACCGACTTCTTGCACAACGTCCGGGTTGATCTGATGCCCGATGCGGTCTATGTCAGCACGCCCAAAGGCCGCGTCATCTCCTTGCCGCAAGGTGCAACTGCCGTGGATTTTGCCTATGCCGTTCACAGCGACATCGGCAACAAAGCCGTGGGGGCAACGGTGAACAATGAGCGTGTGCCTTTGCGTACTGAACTCAAAAGCGGCGACACGGTGGACATCCTCACCGCCTCAGCCCAAAGGCCCGATCCCGCATGGTTGGGTTTTGTCCGTACCGGACGCGCTCGCTCCAAAATTCGCCACCACCTCAAAACGCTGGCACAAGCCGATGCTCGTGCATTGGGCGAGAAAATCTTTGCTTACGCCTTGCGAATGGAAGGGATCGCGAGGATGCCTGCTCCTGATGGGGACTACCGTTCTTCATGGGGGAAATTGCTGCGCTTTACCAACAGCCGCACCGCTGGCGATTTGCTGGCCGATATAGGCATGGGCAAGCACATTGCCAGCATGGTCGCCAAGAAATTTGCCAGCTTGCTCGGTGAGGCGGGCTTGAAGCCCGACGTAGTGCTGATGAGCATGGAGCGTTATCTGCCTCGGCCAGACGCTTTATCTCAAGGGGTCATCAGCTTGGACGGCAGCGAGGGCGCATCGGTGCAATACGCCAGTTGTTGTCATCCCATCCCTGGGGACCGTATCGTGGGGTACTTGGGGCGTGGAGACGGTTTGATCGTCCATACCGAAGATTGCGCCTTAGGCAAACGCCTTTTGCTTAAAGATCGTGAACACTTCATGGAAGTGGAGTGGGCCGAAGACCCCACCCGCCCCTTCGATGTCGCCTTGCTGGTGACAGTAGAAAACGGTCGTGGCGTACTGGGCCGAGTCACTTCGGCCTTGGCCGATGCGGAAACGGACATCACTCACTTTGGCATGGGCGAGGAACGCGCACAGCACCTAATGGACTTGCGATTCTCGGTCGCTGTCGATAACCGCGTTCATCTGGCCCACGTCTTACGTGCCTTGAAACGTCTGCCTATGGTGCATAAGGCGCAACGCGTTCGCCCACATAAGAAACCGTTGAAAATTCCAAAAACGGATTGAGTCCGCACTGAACACGCTGAAAAGCTGCCTTCCTGTTGAGGGGTCAGGGGTAGCGCACCGCTAAGACCTCTAAGGTTTGCGGGCCTTGCGGCGTGTGCAGCACCACCTCATCACCCACTCGTGCGCGCAACAAGGCACGCGCTACGGGCGACACCCAACTGATTTGTCCCTGCGCATGGTCTGCCTCGTCGATGCCCAAAATGCAAACGGTGATTGCTTCGCCGTCTGCACGCGCATACGTCACCGTCGCCCCAAAGAACACTTGATCTGAACCGCGATGCACAGACGGATCGACGATCTCCGCTATTTCCATGCGACGGGTTAAAAACCGAATGCGGCGGTCTATCTCACGCAGCCGTTTTTTGCCGTACAGATAGTCTCCATTTTCCGAGCGATCCCCATTGCTGGCGGCCCAGTGCACCACCTCAACGATTTTGGGACGTTCTACATCCATCAATTGCTGCCACTCTAGGCGCAGACGCTCATAGCCCGCACGGGTGATGTAATTTTTTTGCCCCGCAGGTAAGGGCGGGCGACTCGGTTCATCGTCATCCCCATCCTGTGCATGGGATTCAGAAACAAAAGCCTTGCTCATCCGTATCCACCAAACGCCGAAAAACAAAAAGCGCCCAGTAAATGAATAAAGGGCGCTTTTAACGAGACTTCAAATTTGGCGGAAGCGGTGAGATT
>DLPA01000027.1:0-406 GCA_002479815.1 bacterium UBA7470
ATTTTCAACGCGCCTTTGACAGCTTGCCCGAGGCGCAGCGCCAAGCCTTGCAAGCCTCGGCCCAGCGCGTGCGCCGTTACCACGAGGCGCAGAAAAAAGCCAATGGCGAGGGCTGGAGCTACCGCGATGAAGACGGCACACTCTTGGGCCAAAAAGTCACGCCCTTGGATCGTGTGGGCATCTACGTCCCCGGCGGCAAAGCGGCCTACCCCTCCAGCCTCATCATGAACGCCGTGCCCGCCCACGTTGCAGGCGTGGCCGAGATCATCATGGTCGTGCCCACCCCCGTGCGCGGCAGCGTCGCCACGGGCGGCTCAGGCGCGGCCACCGCCACCCGAGGCGAGCGCAACGATTTGGTGCTGGCGGCGGCCCACGTCGCTGGTGTCACCCGCGCCTTCACCATCGG
>DLPA01000027.1:597-15903 GCA_002479815.1 bacterium UBA7470
ATGATTGCAGGCCCGAGCGAAATTTTGGTCTTGGCCGACGGCACGACGCCGCCCGCGTGGGTGGCGATGGATTTGTTCAGCCAAGCCGAGCACGACGAGCTGGCGCAAAGCATCCTGCTGTGCCCCGATGCCGCGTACATCGCCGCCGTGCAAGCCGAAATCGACCGCCTGCTGCCCACCCTACCCCGCGCCACCATCATCGCCAAGAGCTTGAACGACCGTGGCGCGATGATCCTCACCCGCAGCATGGAAGAAGCCTGCGATCTGTCCAACCGCGTTGCGCCCGAGCATTTGGAAGTCTCCAGCCGTGACCCGCACCGCTGGGAGCCGCTGCTGCGCCATGCCGGAGCCATCTTCCTCGGCGCCTACACCAGCGAATCTTTGGGCGACTACTGCGCTGGCCCCAACCACGTTCTGCCCACCAGCGGCACAGCCCGCTTCAGCTCGCCACTGGGGGTGTATGACTTCCAAAAACGCTCCAGCCTGATCGAGGTCAGCGAACAAGGCGCACAAACCTTGGGCCACATCGCCGCCGAACTTGCTTACGGCGAAGGTCTGCAAGCCCACGCCCGCGCCGCCGAACTGCGCTTGAACCCTGTGCCTGCGATGCGGTAGATTCATACAAATTTCGCAGTAAAAAAAGTGAGCTGCTTACGCAAGTAATACGGGGATTTTTTGATTTTTTATGCTCAAAAAGCAGCGAAAATTCTTAAAAAACAGGCTGTCAATCGCATATTTCACCTGGAAAAGGCGATTTTGAGGTTCAAACAGCTGTTTTTCTGAGGAAATAAAGCTTTTTTTATTGATTAAATCAATCAAACAGCTACTATTCCTTGCGTAAGCAGCTCATATTTTTTACTATTCTTTTTAAAAGCTGTAGATCCATTGCTGCGCTTTCAAACGCAGCCTTCTGGCAAGCGCGATGTGCGCTTGCCAGAAGGCCATTGAGAGGTCACCAGTCGCCCCGATGACGAGATTGAGGGTAGCGATGGGCATAAGGATCGGGGTAGCGGTGACCTTCATAGCGGTAACCGTACCCGTGAGAATGAGGGTGATGGCGGTGGTGGCGACGCTCGTCCCAACGAGGATCACGGGGGTATTCGACCACCGCCACAGGTGGGGCGGGCATGATGTACGCAGGGGGACGATGCACCACGACAGGGGGGCGATAGACCGGCACAGGCTCACGGTACACGACCACAGGCGGTTCGGTGCGGGCGTGCACCACGCCACCGGGTACGTTGACCCCAATCGACCAGTACACATCGCGGGCATGGGCAACTTGCAAGCCTGTGCTCGCGGCCCAACCGATCAAGGCCAAGACACAAACGCCCACCCAGTACAGCAAAGATACAGACATACGAGAGGCCGAGGACGGCGACTGAGACGCTGCCGGGGCAGAGGGTACAAACGAGGCTTCAGGCATACGGGACATGGTTCAGACTCCTAAACATCAAACCACAACACAGGCAGAGCAGGCGAATGAGGGGGTGGGTTTGATGGCTTGTATTTCACAGCGAAACGCGGGCGCTGCAAATACTTTGGGGTGCCAAACCGTTGCCAAACGTAACAGGCGGCGGCGATTTTGTATCGCCCAATTCAAAGATGCCCTGCCGCTACACCCCCATCAAAAACACAGCGGGGTGTTTGAGCGCCAGCTCAGGAGCCTGTGCTTTCCAGTCTTTGACGCTGGCGCTGAAGTGCGGGCGTGTGTGGGGGGCGGAGGGCTGCTTGAGCGTCATGCCGCACATCACCGCCAAACGGGTGTCGGGGCGCAGGTGTTGCAAGGCGGTTTGCAAGACAGCGGCATTGCGGTAGGGGGTTTCTATCCAGATCTGCGTTTGCCCGCTTTGATGGGCTATCGCCTCTAAAGCCTTGAGTTTTTGCAGCCGCAAGCCGCTGTCTTGCGGCAGATAGCCGACAAAGGCAAAGTGTTGGCCATTCATGCCGCTCGCAGCCAAGGCCAGCATGAGGGAAATCGGCCCCACCAGCGGTTCTACAGGTAGGCCGAGGGCGTGGGCCGCTCGGACGACGGAAGACCCCGGATCGGCAATGGCGGGCATACCCGCTTCGCTCACCAGCCCCATGTCGTGCCCTTGCAAGGCGGGGGCCAGCAAGCGGCGGGGGTCAAAGCCGAGGGGCTGTTTCTGGGCTTGGTGGTCGCCCTGTTTGTGGACATGGCGCGGCAGCTCTTGGATGTCGATTTGCTGCAAGGGCGTGCTTAAAGGGTGGTGGGGGGCGACCCGTTGTAAAAACGCGCGGGTGCTTTTGGCGTTTTCTGTGACCCAGTAGCCCAGTCGCGCCGCCACGGTCAACACGCCCTCGGGCAAGACCTCGGTGATGGAACACCATTGTGCTTTGTCGCAGCCAAAGTCCAAGGGGGTGGGTACCAAATAGAGCGTGCCCTTGCTTTGATGGGAGGGCGTGGTGGTGGAAGCGGGTGAAGACATCATGCGGCGCTTTTGATTTGGAGGACATCAAAGCCTGCTTGTCTGAGCAAGCGACAGGTGGCAATCATGGGCAGGCCGATGAGGGCGGTGGGATCGTCCCCCGTCATGCGTTCGAGCAGGGTCACGCCCAAGCTTTCGCTGCGCGCGCTGCCAGCGCAGTCATAGGGTTGATCGAGGCGCAAGTAGGTTTCTATGTCTTCATCGCTCAGGGGTCTGAAAATCACTTCAACCGGTACGACTTCTACCGCCGCAAAGCGACTGGCTTGATGGACGACGGCCACCGCCGTCTGAAACACCACACGCTGACCGCTCATCTGCCGCAACTGCCGGACAGCACGTTCGTGTGTGCCGGGCTTGCCCAAAGGCTGCCCTTGAAAGTCGGCCACTTGGTCACTGCCGATGACCCAAGCGTTGGGAAACTCAGATGCGCCTTTTTCTGCCTTGGCTAAGGCCAAACGGCGAGCGAGTGCGAGGGGGGCTTCATCGGCGTGAGGGCTTTCATCCACTTCGGGCGCATAGACGGTGAAGGCAAGGGTGAGGCGGTCTAACAAGGCTTTGCGGTATTTGGACGTGGAGGCCAAGACCAAGCGGGATTCAGTGGGCATAGGGATCATGGGAAAGCGAGTGAAGGCAGGGGCGTGGTGCGGCTGGCGTGAGGCTGAGTTACCGTACACTTAAACGATGGACTCGACATCACATTTAAGACATATCAATGTAAAGACAGCGGCAAAAGAGGCTAGGCAATGGCGTGCGGCACTGGTGCAAGCGACAGACGCAGCCACATTGGCCCGAGATTTTCCGCGATTATCACAAGACACGCATGCCAGCCGTCCGATTGCGGCGCTGGAGTGGAAGGCGCAATTTCAGAACCGATCCGATACCAGCGCCCAACCTCAGGCATGGCTGCATCTAGAAGCAAAAGCCATCGTGCCCTTGACGTGCCAACGCTGTTTGGACGAGGCTTTGATCTCGCTGGCGGTGGATCGCTGGTTTCGGTTTGAAAAAGACGAAGACAGTGCCGCTGCCCAAGACGAGTGGTCTGAGGAGGATGTATTGGCAATGGATCAAGAGTTGGATGTGCTGGAACTGATTGAAGATGAGCTGCTGATGGCCATTCCGATGATTCCCGCGCACGAACAGTGTCCGAGTGCGGTGAGGCTCCAAGATCAAGACAGCTCGGGCATGGACACAGAGAAAAAAGCACATCCTTTTGCCGTCTTGTCCAAACTGAATCGACCTGCCACCTGAGCCACCAAGCATCGTCTTTGAACACGAGCAGTTATAATGATCGGCTTTGCTTGGTTTGTTGTGGTACGCAAACCGCCTTCTTCATCTATCGTCACAGGAGCCAGTCATGGCCGTTCAACAAAACAAAAAGTCTCCCTCTAAGCGCGGGATGCACCGTTCACACAATGCCTTGACCAACCCCGGCATTGCAGTCGAACCCACCACTGGTGAAGTGCATTTGCGCCACCACGTCAGCCCCACAGGTTTTTACCGTGGACGTAAAGTCGTCAAGACCAAGACCGAGGCTTGATTGCATCTGTCTCATGTAAGGCCCGCATGAAAAATGCGGGCTTTTCTTTTGTCTCATTTCCTTAATGAGTCCTTCTTTGTCCACCAATAAGACCATCACCATTGCCGTTGACTGCATGGGCGGAGATCACGGCTTGCAAATCACTTTGCCGGCGTGCTCTCAATTTTTGCAGCGGTATCCTGAAGTGCATTTGATCTTGGTGGGACGACCAGAAGCGAAAACAGCCTCCCCGTTTCTCGCCGTACACACGCGCTGCCAGTGGGTAGAGGCGCAGGATGTGGTGGCGATGGACGACACCATAGAAACTGCCTTACGCCGCCGCAAAGATTCGTCGATGCGTGTCGCCGTCGAGCAAGTCAAGGCAGGTCATGCGCACGCAGCGGTGTCTGCCGGCAATACAGGGGCATTGATGGCCATTGCCAGATATGTCCTGAAAACCCTAGAGGGCATCGACAGACCCGCAATTGCCTCCCAATTACCCAATCAGAAAGGCGGGTCCACGACCGTGCTTGATTTGGGGGCGAACGTGGATTGCAGTGCCGAAAACTTATTGCAATTTGCCGTCATGGGATCGGCCTTGGTTACAGCTACGACTCAAATTCCGCAGCCCATCGTGGGCTTGCTCAACATCGGCGAAGAAGCCATCAAAGGCAACGACACCATCAAGCAAGCGGGGGAGTTGTTGCGCATAGCAGCGGCGCAAAATCATCTCAATTTTTTTGGCAATGTAGAGGGCAACGATATTTTCAAGGGCACGACCCATATCGTCGTTTGTGATGGCTTTGTGGGGAATGTGGCTTTAAAGGCCAGCGAGGGCTTGGCCAGCATGATCAGTGGGCTCATCCGGCAAGAGTTTTCTAGAAACTGGTGGACCAAACTGTCTGGCTTAGTTGCTTATCCTGTGTTGACGGCCTTTAAAAAACGGGTCGATCACCGCCACTACAACGGCGCTGCCTTATTGGGCCTGCGTGGACTGGTGTTTAAAAGTCACGGCTCGGCAGATGCGTTTGCGTTTGAGCAAGCCTTGAATCGGGCCTATGATGCAGCCCGCAACGGCTTGATTGAAAAGGTACAGGCCCAAATTGCCTCCACCCAGTCGTCCCTGCAAGCACCCGTCTCTTGAACTCACTTTCTACGACAAGCGTAGTGACCGCAGCATCTATGACACGTTACGCCAAAATCATCGGCACAGGCAGTGCGTTACCAGCCAAAGCTCTTTCTAACGGCGATATGGTCGCGCTGCTGGCCACCAAGGGCATCGAGACGTCGGATGAGTGGATCGTTGAACGAACCGGCATTCGCAATCGTCACTTCATTGAAGATGGCCAATATGCCAGCGATTTGGCGTTTGCCGCATGTGAGTCTGCATTGGGTGCAGCCGCTTGCAAAATTGCTGACATCGACCTCATCATCGTGGCAACTTCTACGCCGGACATGGTGTTTCCGTCCACCGCGACCATTTTGCAGCGCAAGCTCAGCGAGGCCGCTGTGGCCCGAGGAGAACCGTCGGGCGCAGGCAGCGCGGCATTTGACGTGCAAGCGGTGTGCAGTGGTTTCATCTATGGCCTAACGGTGGCCGATGCCATGATTAAAGTCGGTTCAGCGCGGCGTGCCTTGGTGGTGGGTGCCGAAGTGTTTTCGCGCATCCTGGACTTCAACGACAGAACAACGTGTGTGCTGTTTGGTGATGGGGCAGGTGCAGTGGTGCTAGAAGCGTGTGAACACGAGGGTCAAGGCCCTGGTATTTTGTCCACTGACATCCATGCCGATGGCAAATACACTCCCATTTTGTGCGTGCCTGGATGGGTCGCTGGCGGTCAAGTCACAGGCGATCCCACCTTAAAAATGGACGGCCAAGCGGTGTTCAAACTGGCGGTTGGGGTTTTAGAGGATGCGGCTAAAACTGCACTGGCCCGTGCAGGCATGAGCACCCAAGACATTGATTGGTTGATTCCTCACCAAGCCAATATCCGCATCATGCAGGGTACGGCACGCAAATTGAAACTGCCCCTCAGCAAAGTCGTGGTCACGGTGGATCAGCACGGCAATACCTCCGCCGCGTCCATCCCATTGGCGTTGGACCATGCGGTCAAGCAAGGCCAAGTGCAACCCGGCCAAACGCTGCTGCTAGAAGGCGTGGGGGGTGGATTTACTTGGGGTGCTGTGGTCGTCAGAATGTAGGTCGTTTTTCTTCAACCATCGAACGATAAGTGTGAATGATGAGTACTGGTGTTGCATTTGTGTTTCCGGGCCAAGGTTCTCAAACTGTGGGTATGTTGGACGCTTGGGGTGATCATCCGGTGGTGAAAAGTACCCTAGAGGAAGCTTCTGATGCCTTGGGCGAGGACGTAGGCAAGCTGATTCATGAAGGCCCAAAAGAAGCCTTGGCCTTGACCACCAATACCCAGCCGGTCATGTTGGTGGCGGGTATCGCCAGCTATCGGATGTGGCTCGCGCAGGGGGGCGAAACGCCCCGCGTGTTGGCGGGGCACTCGCTGGGGGAGTACACCGCTTTGGTGGCTTCAGGCGTGCTGAGCTTGGCGCAGGCTGCACCTTTGGTTCGATTCCGCGCCGCCGCCATGCAGGAAGCTGTGCCTGTCGGTCAGGGCGCAATGGCGGCAGTGCTGGGCTTGCCAGCAGCCGACGTGGTGCGGGTGTGTCAGCAAGTGCAGGCTGAATTGACGACGGGTGAAGTGGTTGAAGCAGTGAACTTCAACGACAGCGCACAAACCGTGATTGCAGGCAGCAAAGCGGCTGTAGAGCGTGCAGCCGTCCAACTCAAGGCCGCAGGCGCCAAGCGAACCTTGCCACTGCCGGTGTCTGCCCCTTTCCACTCCAGCTTGATGAAGCCTGCAGCGGAACAACTCAAGGTGCGTTTGGCCACGGTGTCGCTAGAGTCACCTCGCATTCCGGTGGTCAACAACATAGATGTGGCTGTCGAAAGCGATCCTGACCGCATTCGAGATGCACTGGTGCGCCAAGCATTTGGCCCTGTGCGATGGGTGGAATGCGTACAGGCGCTGAAAGCGCAGGGCATGACCACGGTCGTGGAGTGTGGCCCTGGCAAGGTCTTGACGGGTATGGTCAAACGCATTGCCCCTGAATTGACAGCGGTGGCCTTGTTCGATCCTGCTACTCTAGAAGAAGTGAAAGGTTTACTGGGATGAGCCAAACAACGATGAACGGTCAAACCGCATTGGTCACAGGCGCTTCACGCGGGATTGGTGCGGCCATTGCCTTGGAGTTGGCCCGTTTGGGCATGCAAGTGACGGGCACGGCGACCACGCCTGAAGGGGCTGAAAAGATCACTGCCGCGCTGTCGGCATATCCAGCTTGTCAAGGTGTGGTGTTGCAGGTGAATCATGCCGATGCGGTTCAGACGGTGGTCGATACCCTCGTCAAACAACAGGGCGCTTTGCACGTTTTGGTGAACAATGCAGGCATCACACGAGATATGTTGGCGATGCGATTGAAAGATGAGGATTGGGATGCCGTGATCGACACCAATCTGAAGGCCGTGTTTCGCTTGTCTCGCGCTGCGATTCGTCCGATGATGAAGCAACGCTATGGACGTATCATCAGCATCACCAGCGTGGTGGGCGCATCCGGCAACCCCGGACAAGCCAACTATGCTGCCGCAAAAGCAGGTGTGGCTGGGATGACGCGCGCCTTGGCCCGTGAGTTGGGCAGCCGCAGCATCACGGTCAATTGCATTGCACCGGGCTTTATTGCCACCGATATGACAGCGAGCTTGCCCGCAGATCAACAAGCGGCCTTGCTCAATCAAATTCCGATGGGGCATTTGGGTACACCGGCCGACATTGCCCATGCAGTGGCTTATTTGGCCAGTCCTCAGGCCGGCTATGTCACGGGGCAAGAATTGCATGTCAATGGTGGCATGTACATGGCTTAAACCGTGCGCGACTCTGTTTTTTACGCTTGCAAAAGCGACTGTATTTGATGTGACACCGTTTGCCGCCTGGTGAGCTGATCTCGAAACACAGTTTGGGATCGTTAAAATGGCGGTCTGTTTTTTAACCACACCTCCTAGAGGGAACCATGAGCGATATCGAATCCCGAGTGAAAAAAATCATTGCCGAGCAACTTGGCGTGGACGAAGCACAGGTCACGAATGAAAAAGCCTTTGTTGCTGATTTGGGCGCAGACTCCCTGGACACTGTGGAATTAGTGATGGCGCTTGAAGATGACTTTAGTATCGAGATCCCTGACGAAGACGCAGAGAAGATCACGACCGTACAAAACGCCATTGACTACGCAACGGCTCATTACAAAGCCTGATTGACGCATGTTGCGCCGCCGCGTAGTTGTGACTGGCCTTGGCTGTGTGAGTCCGATAGGGAACACCGTACCCGAGGCTTGGGCCAATGTGCTGGAAGGTCGTTCCGGCATTTCTACTATCACCAAGTTTGATGCTTCTGCTTTTTCCTGCAAGATTGCGGGCGAAGTCAAGCATCTGAACCTAGAGCCATATATCAGCGCCAAAGAAGCCCGAACAATGGATACCTTTATCCATTACGGAGTGGTCGCCGCCGCGCAAGCGGTGGCTGATGCGGGCTTGCCAGTCAACGATGCACTGGATGATGCGCTGGCTCAACGTATCGGCTGCATCATAGGCTCTGGCATTGGTGGCTTGCCTCTGATTGAGTCGATGCGCGACGAGTACCTCAACCGAGGGCCCCGCCGCATCTCTCCGTTTTTTGTGCCCGCATCCATCATCAACATGATTTCAGGTCATGTGTCGATGCGCTTTGGGTTCAAAGGCCCCAACTTATCTGTTGTGACGGCCTGCACCACGGGCTTGCACTGCATCGGTGAAGCGACCCGCAAAATCGAATACGGTGATGCAGATGTGGTGGTGGCCGGTGGTGCAGAGGCCACGGTGTCGCCTCTGGGTGTCGGAGGCTTTGCCGCCATGCGCGCCCTGAGCACACGCAACGACGATCCGCAAACGGCTTCACGGCCTTGGGACAAGGATCGTGACGGGTTTGTCTTGGGCGAAGGCGCGGGCGTGATGGTCTTGGAGTCTTACGAGTTTGCAAAAGCCCGTGGCGCCAACATCTATGCAGAAGTGATCGGCTATGGCATGAGTGCCGATGCAGGACACATCACTGCGCCGAACATGGATGGCCCTCGCCGCGCCATGACTTTGGCCTTGGCGAATGCGGGCGTGAATGCGTCTGAGGTGGATTACTTGAACGCACATGGCACGTCCACCCCGTTGGGCGATGTCAATGAAACCAATGCGATCAAGGCCGCTTTAGGGGAACACGCACGAAAAGTCGTCGTCAACTCGACCAAGTCCATGACGGGGCACTTGCTGGGTGGCGCTGGCGGATTGGAGAGCATCTTCACCGTTCTGGCGCTGCATCATCAGAAAAGTCCACCAACGATCAACATCTTCAATCAAGACCCTGAATGTGATCTGGACTATTGTGCCAACACAGCCAGAGACATGAAGATCGACATCGCGCTGAAAAACAACTTTGGCTTCGGTGGGACGAATGGCTCTTTGGTTTTTAAACGTGTGTAACAAAGCCTAAGTGCTTTTGAACTGCCTTCAACGTGTATATGCACCAGCAATGCCTCATCGTGATCGGTGAGGCATTCTTTTTTTTAAAGAGCTATGAAGGGGATGTTGCTGTGCTGTGCTCGTTGATTGCTGGGTTGTCATATGCCGCTTGACTCACCTACGCCTACGCCTTCTCCTGACGCTGACCCTGACCGTGTACTCGTACAGCGCACGATTGCGGGAGACAAACGTGCCTTTGAGCTGCTGGTCATCAAATATCAGCGCCGAATCGAGCGTTTGATCGGGCGCATGGTCAGAGACGTGGATTTGGTGCCTGATATTGCACAAGAAACCTTCATTCGGGCCTATCGCGCCTTGCCACAATTTCGTGGTGAGGCACAGTTTTATACGTGGCTGCACAGAATTGCGGTCAATACAGCCAAGCGATATTTGATGGAACTCAAGCGTGATCCTGTCATCACGATGAGTTCGCTTAAAAACGATGAAGATGATGAAACTTCTTCGTCAGAATTAGAACCAAACAGCCACTCAGATGCCGAAACGCCCGATGCGGTCTTGGCAAGTAAAGAAATTGCTGCGGCTGTCAACGCCGCCTTGGATGCCTTGCCTGAGGAGTTGCGACAGGCGATTGTGTTGCGTGAGTTGGAAGGTTTGAGTTATGACGACATTGCAAAAACCTTGGACTGTCCTATTGGAACGGTGCGCTCACGCATTTTTCGAGCGCGTGAGGCCATTTCTGCCCGCATCAAGCCCTTGTTGAATCACCAATCAGGAAAACGATGGTGATGACTGCGTATGCTTTTTTCTTGCCCCGATTCCCTGTCTCAATTCCTAGTCCCGACTCGGAACACATTGTTTTTGAGGTTCGCTCATGCGTGATCCAAACTTACATCATCATCACTCCTTAGATGATCTCGATCTCAGCACCAAGCAGTCGTTGGAACTGTCTGCACTGACGGATGGGGAGTTGAGTGAGGACGAATGGGAGAATTTGGCGCAAGTGCTAGCGACCCACGCGCAGGCTGACACGGATGACACACTGGCAGCGACCTGGCATCGCTACCATTTGATTGGTGAGGTGATGCGTAGTGCTGTGGTTCAGGCCGGTGATGTGGAGGCGCAAGCCTCGATTCGCTTCGCGCAAGGCGTGATGGCAAAGCTGACACAAAGCCCCGAGCCTGCAGCATCTGAGCTTGTACCCCCCTCCTCCAGCCCCCCATCCTTGCGACCCATGCCCATCCAAGCGCCTGTGTCAGGCGCACCTGCGGCAAACGACGAATGGTTTCGGTGGCGTGGGCTTGCCATGATGGCATCTTTGGCGCTGGTTGGCATCGTGGCTTGGCGTTTGATGCCGTCGGATGCGACGCCGAATGCACCAGTAGCACTGCCTTTGCATCGGCTGTCGCAGTCGCCTCAAAGCCCTGCGCCTGTCGATGTCTCCAACACGCTGGCAGTGGAGACCACACAAGGGGTCGTGATACGCGATGCACGCTTAGAGGCTTGGATGCAAACGCACCGACAACACGGCGCAGCCTCTGCCTTGCAAGCGCCTGCGGGTTTCTTGCGTGCAGCCACGCTGGATGTTCCCAAGCCTTAAGCACATCGATGAATATGCGGTTTTCGTTCTCAAAAATTGTGCTGCTGGCCTTTATGTTTCACAGCATTTCATTGTCGATTGCGGTGGAAAAAACGGTCGTCCTTTCCTCTATGGAATCCAACGTCCAGTTGAGTGATTGGCTGCTGCGCTGGCATGAAGCCTCCAAGCGGCGCGCTTATGCGGGCACCTTCGTCGTTTCCACGCCTCAAACGATGTCATCTGCAAAAATATGGCACGTCTGTGATGGGCAACAGCAATTAGAGCGTGTCGATGCCTTGACAGGCCCAGCGCGTACCACCATCAGACGCAATGACGATGTGGTGACGTTCATCCCCGAGAGCAAGCTCAGCGTGACGGAAAAAAGAGAGAGCCTCAACACCTTTCCGGCCATTTTGCAATCCACTTCTCCCACATTGGCAGAGCACTACACGCTCAAGCAGCCCCCCAGCGGCGACAGAGTGGCGGGGTTTGAGGTAGATGTGGTGGACGTACAAGCCCGTGATGAGTTTCGCTTCGGCTACCGTGTCTGGAGTGAGAAAAAAACCGGATTGATTTTGAAGCTACAAACCTTAGATGCACAAGGCCGCATTCTGGAACAGGTTGCTTTTTCTGAACTACAACTTGATGCCCCGGTGAAAAGCAGCGATTTATTGCGAGCCATGAGGCAACGTGCAGGATACCAATCACACAAAATAGACTTGACCCGCACCAGTCCGCAAGCACAGGGCTGGCGACTGAAACACACAGTGCCCGGTTTTTCGACGGTGGCCTGCCATCTTCGCAGTCCCTTGCCCACACGAGAAGCCGAGTCGTCCACCCTGCAATGGGTGTTGTCCGATGGGCTGGCCTCTGTATCAGCCTTCATTGAAAACTTTGACCCCAGCCAGCACACGCAAGAAGGCCAGATGAGCACAGGCTCCACGCATTCCCTTTCACGCCGTTACCACCAGCACTGGGTGACGTGGGTGGGAGAAGTCCCGTTTAAAACCTTGGCCCGATTTGCCACTGCCCTAGAACGTATGCCAGCATCAGCGCAGTAAAAATAATAGTAAAAAAAGTGAGCTTCTTACGCAACTAATACGGCACTTAAATCCATTTTTACAATTAAAAATAGGCGTGAAAAATCCAAAAATCACCCTCAACCCCCGTTTTCAGCTCCCAAAAACGGGCACAAAGCCACTGCGATAGATATTTTTCAAAAAAAATGACTTATTTTCATAAGAAAATAGGCTATATCTTTAAATTTACTTGCGTAAGCAGCTCACTTTTTTTGCTCTACTTTTTATTAAATCCATCCAGTTACAGACCTTGCAGACCCGCCCGTGGACTTGAACTTTATTGTTCGCTCCTTATCTGATGGGTTTGACGTCTAACCCATCCCTGGAGATTCATTGCAATGCCCGCCTCTACTGCTCTACAAACGCGCAAACGCTGGCCCAGTCTGATTTCTTGTGCGGCTTTGGCGTGGGGGACAGCCCTCACACTCGCCGTGCCTGCTCCTGCATGGGCACAGTCGGGTGCGGCGGTGGTGCGTGGATTGCCAGACTTTACGGAATTGGTCGAGCAGGTAGGGCCTTCGGTCGTCAACATTCGCACCCTAGAAAAAGTCCGTGACAGCAGCGCGGGCTTTGGCGGCCTGCCAGACGAGCAAATGTTGGAGTTTTTCCGTCGCTTTGGCATTCCCATCCCTCCTGGGGCACAACGCAGCCCCAAACAAGAGCGCGGAGAGCAAGAGCGCCCTCGAGGGGTAGGCTCAGGTTTTATCTTGACCTCAGATGGCTTTGTCATGACAAACGCCCATGTGGTTGAAGGCGCAGATGAGTTGGTGGTGACCCTGCCCGACAAGCGCGAATTCAAAGCCCGCGTCATCGGTGCAGACAAGCGCACCGATGTGGCGGTGGTGAAAATTGAGGCACTGGGTTTGCCCTTCGTCAAAATTGGCGATGCCAACCGCATCAAGGTGGGCGAGTGGGTGATGGCCATCGGCTCACCGTTTGGCTTAGAAAACTCCGTCACCGCCGGCATCGTGAGCGCCAAGCAGCGCGACACGGGCGACTACTTGCCCTTTATTCAAACCGATGTCGCCATCAATCCGGGCAACTCGGGCGGCCCCCTCATCAACCTGCGCGGTGAAGTCATTGGCATCAACAGCCAAATCTATTCCCGCTCGGGGGGATTCATGGGGATTTCGTTTGCCATTCCCATTGACGAGGCCATGCGTGTCGCTGATCAACTGCGCAGCGCAGGCCGTGTGACGCGGGGACGCATTGGGGTGTCGATCGACGCGGTGCCCAAAGAAGTCGCCGAGTCTTTGGGGCTGAACGATGCCAAAGGCGCTTTTGTGCGTGGGGTGGAGCCGGACTCTCCCGCCGCCAAAGCCGGACTAGAAGCAGGTGACATTATTTTGAAATTTGACGGACGCGCCATCGACAAGTCCGTTGACCTGCCCCGCTTGGTCGGTAACACCAAGCCCGGCACGCGCAGCACCGTGACCGTCTTTCGCCGTGGGACGACCAAAGATTTGGCGGTTTTGGTGGGTGAAGTCGAACCCGAACAAAAACAAGCCGCACGCCGTGGTGGTGCGGCGCCTGACAACGGCAACAAAGTCGTCCCGGCTGCCGCAGCCAAAAATCTGGGCTTGAGCCTGAGTGATCTGACAGATTTGCAGCGCAGCGAACTCAAGATCAAAGGCGGTGTCAAGGTGGAATCGGCGGAAGCGGCAGCGGCTCGTGCGGGCTTGCGGGAAGGTGACGTGATCTTGGCCATTGCCAACACAGAAATCAGCTCGGTGCGCGAGGTAGAAATCGTGCTCAATCGCCTTGATAAAAATCGCAGCATCGGTGTCTTGGTGCGCCGTGGCGAATGGGCGCAGTATGTGGTGATTCCAGCACCCGGGCGATAAAACGATTCTTGAGAGGGCTGGCCTCCATGACCCCCTCTGTTTTCGAACCCAAGGGTAAAATACCGGAAACATTCACCATCGCGCCGCCATCGGCGCGATTTTTTTGATCCCTTGCTTGCTGCATCCCTAGCATCCCTAGCAGACCTGTTTGATGAATCACATCCGAAATTTCTCCATCATCGCTCACATAGACCACGGCAAATCCACATTGGCCGATCGACTGATCCAGCGTTGTGGCGGTTTAAGTGACCGAGAAATGAGTGAGCAAGTGCTGGACTCCATGGATTTGGAAAAAGAGCGCGGTATCACCATCAAAGCACAGACAGCGGCTTTGCAATACAAAGCCCAAGACGGCAAGACCTACAACCTCAACCTCATCGACACCCCCGGCCATGTGGACTTCTCCTACGAAGTCAGCCGTTCCTTGTCGGCTTGCGAGGGGGCTTTGCTGGTGGTCGATGCCAGCCAAGGGGTGGAGGCCCAAACCGTTGCCAACTGCTACACGGCCTTGGACTTGGCCGTCGAGGTCGTTCCCGTCTTGAACAAGATGGACTTGCCACAGGCCGACCCAGACAACGCCAAAGCCGAAATCGAAGACGTGATCGGCATTGATGCCACCGATGCCATTCCGTGCTCGGCCAAAACAGGCTTAGGAATTGATGAAATCCTAGAGGCCGTAGTCGCACGCATTCCCGCGCCCAAGGGCAGTCCCAATGCCGCTTTGCGGGCCATGATTATCGACAGTTGGTACGATGCCTACGTGGGCGTGGTGATGCTGGTGCGCGTGGTCGATGGGCGCTTGCAAAAAGGCGACCGCATCAAGCTGATGGCGACCGCAGCCACCTACAACGCCGATAACTTGGGCGTGTTCACCCCCGCCAACCAGCCCCGCGATGCGCTGGAAGCGGGTGAGGTGGGCTACATCATCGCGGGCATCAAAGAATTGAAGGCCGCCAAGGTGGGTGATACCGTCACCCTCATCAAGGCGGGGTCTGGCGGTGCGGCGTTCACCGCCACCGAGGCCTTGCCGGGCTTTAAAGAAGTGCAACCGCAGGTGTTTGCGGGCCTCTATCCCACAGAAGCCAGTCAGTACGATGCCTTGCGCGATGCCCTAGAAAAACTGCAACTCAACGATGCCTCTTTGCGCTACGAGCCTGAAGTCTCGCAGGCGCTGGGCTTTGGTTTCCGTTGCGGCTTTTTGGGTTTGCTGCACATGGAAATTGTGCAAGAACGCTTGGAGCGTGAGTTTGACCAAGACCTCATCACCAC
>DLPA01000002.1 GCA_002479815.1 bacterium UBA7470
AAAAGTATAGTAAAAAAAGTGAGCTGCTTACGCAAGTAATACATGGCTTTTGTCTGATTTGATACTGAAAAATAGCTCAAATTGTATAAAAAACGTCTTTTCAGACAAGAAAAAACCCGTTCTTCAGGCTGAAAAACGGGTTTTGAGGGTGAATTTTGGGGTTTTTGGCCTTTTTTTAAGGCTCAAAACGGCTGTATGAACCGTATTACTTGCGTAAGCAGCTCACTTTTTTTGCTATTGTTTTTTAGACCTCCAGAGAAGCCAGCTCTCCGCTTCGGGCACAATCCGGCGCGTGACTATTTCTCAGCCTTTTGTTCAAGACTTGTTGGCCCGTACCGATGTGGTAGAGGTCGTGGGTCGTTACGTCCAGCTCAAAAAGGCCGGGGCCAACTTCATGGGTCTGTGCCCATTTCACGGAGAAAAAACGCCCTCGTTCACCGTCAGCCCCACTAAACAGTTCTATCACTGCTTTGGCTGTGGGGTCAGCGGCGATGCCATTAAGTTCTTGACGCAGCACACTGGCATGAGCTTTGTCGAGGCGGTGCAAGACTTGGCGCAGCGTGCGGGCATTGCCATGCCACAAGACGAGGCCAGCCCCGCCGAGCAAGCGCGCGAACGCGCCCAACGCGAGCAACGGCAAAGCCTGACCGAGTTGTTGGATCAAGCGGCCAAGGCGTATCAAAAGCAGCTCAAGCTGTCCACCCGTGCGGTCAATTACCTCAAAGGCCGGGGACTGTCGGGCGAGATCGCCAAAACCTTTGGCTTGGGCTACGCGCCCGACAACTGGCGACCCTTGGCGAGCCTGCTGCCCGATTACGGCGATGCGCGTTTGGTCACCACAGGCTTGGTCATTGCCACCGAAGCCGAAGGTGCAGAGGCCAACGATCAAGATCGTCATAGCAACACAGCACGCGAAGGCAAGCGTTACGACCGTTTTCGGGATAGGATCATGTTCCCGATTCGCAACGTCAAAGGCGAGGTCATCGGCTTTGGCGGGCGCGTGTTGGACAAGGGAGAACCCAAATACCTCAACAGCCCCGAAACGCCCTTGTTCAGCAAAGGCCGCGAGTTGTATGGTTTGTTCGAGGCCCGCAACGCCATCCGCACGGCGGGCTATGCGCTGGTGACCGAAGGCTATATGGACGTGGTAGCCTTGGCCCAATTGGGCTTTGCCCATGCCGTCGCCACCTTGGGCACGGCGTGTACCAGCGAGCACGTCCAAAAACTGTTTCGCTTTACCGAGGCGGTGGTGTTCAGCTTTGATGGCGATGCCGCAGGCCGACGCGCGGCGGTCAAAGCCCTGCATGCCTCTTTGCCTTACGCACAAGACACGCGCAGCATCAAATTTTTGTTTCTACCGCCCGAACAC
Organism: bacterium UBA7470; assembly: GCA_002479815.1. GTDB lineage: Bacteria > Pseudomonadota > Gammaproteobacteria > Burkholderiales > Burkholderiaceae_C > UBA2334. The sequence goes on from DLPA01000002.1 coordinate 1,370, forward strand.
GACCCCGACAGCTACATCCGCGCCCACGGCAGCGAGGCGTTTGCCGAGTGCGTGCGCCAAGCCGTGCCTTTAAGCCGCTTTTTGCAAGACACGGCCCGTTTGGGCTGCGAGATGGACACCACAGAAGGGCGTGCGCGCTTTGCGGCCCACGCCCGCCCGCTGTGGGCGGCCTTGCCCGATGGCTTGCTCAAGCGTCAATTGCGCGGCGAGTTGGCGCAAACGGTCGGCATTGGTGTGCATGAGCTGAATGAGCTTTGGAACCGCGCGGGTGCCACGCAGCAGGACTACCAACATCCCGCGCCTCCCCCGTCGTCTGATGCTGGCCCTCCTGCCTCACAAGAGCAGTGGGGTCGTCCTGCCGAGGCAGATCGGGTGCAGCGTTGGCGACCCTATTCATCTGCTCCCAACCCCACCCCAGCCTCGCTCTACAAACGACCTTGGCATTCGTCGCGTGACGGTGCCCCCCGCCCCCCGCCACCGACGACCGCGCCCACGCCCACGAGGGGGGCACTCGCCACCCGTTTGCTGTTGACGCATCCCAAGGCTTGGCAATGGCTAGGGGCGGACGATCACCGCTTGCTCGCCGCCCAAGCCGAGCCTTTGGGGAGTTTGTTGCGCTGGCTAGAAAGCCAATGGCACGAGCACGGCGCACAAAGCGAAGACGAGTTGCGGGCCGCCATGCAGGGGCAGGCGTTTGCGGCAGAGGCTGAAAAGCTGTGGACACAAACCCGTCTGCTCACGCCCAACGCTGATGCTCCCCCCCCTGCCAGCGAGGGACAAGTGTTCAGCGAGCACGAAGTGCGCCGCGAATTGCAAGGCTTGCTGCGACGCATGCTGTTAGACGATCTGAAAGACCGCGAAACGCTGGCCTTGCAAGCGATCAGCACCCACCCCGAGGCGCTAGAAACTTACAAGCAACTGCATCAACAACGCCTAGAGCTTTTGCAGCAAATTCAAAACAGTACGTTATAATCCCACGCCGCACTGATTGCAAGCGCGACAGCAGCACCTCCGGCTTTAGGCATTTTGACCGCAACGGACAAATTGGAATACCGATTCCGCCACGCCAGCCGCAAGGACTGCATCCCAAATGTTCGCCCGTGAGCTTGCAAGGCCGCATCCACGTACCGTGAATGCCGATACGCCGTCTAAATAGCGTGTGCCGCGTGCCTCATCGCAGTTGCCGCCAAGTCGGTATTTGTGCTTTGTTTTTACTCCCACATGCTTGCCATGCCTACGAAAAAATCGTCTAGCGCCCCAGTTGAAGCGGTTCCACCCATACCGATGGAATCCAGTGATCCCATCGTTTCCAGTTCTGTGGCGGCTCCTGCCCCTACGCCGTCTATCAAAATCAAACGCAAAGTCAAAATTCCAACCGAAGGGGCTACCGCTGAGGCAAGCAAGCCCTCCGTGCCCCCGTTGCCCCTGAAACCACTGGGGGCCATTCCCGTGGTCGGTGCGCCAATCGCAACCTCAGAGCCAGCCAAAAAAGCCACTGTGCGCCGCATCACCAAAACCAGCACGGGCGAAACCAAAGTCAAAGTCATTACGCCTGAACCTGTGGCAGAAGACATGCCCGTCTTGTCCGCTGCGCCTGCACTTGAAAAGAAAAAAATCGTCAAAACCGTGAAGGCGAAAAAGGCAGATGTGGTCGATGCAGCCGTCCCTTCAACGCCTGCTGGTGTGGCCGCTGCAATTGAAATGCCAGCCGCAGAAACCAGCATAGAAAAACCAGCCAAGCCCACCAAAGCCAAAGCGGTCAAAGCCAGCAAGCCTAAAAAAGAGGATAAAAAATCCAGTGCACCGGCCAAAAGTAAAGAGAGCCTGTTGGAGGATGAGGCCGACCTGACCGACCTGGAAGAGGAGTTGGAAACTGAGGCTGAGCCAGTGGCAGAAGCCGAGGTCGCGGACCCCAATACCCCCGTCGAAAAAGTCAAACCCCTGCGCATGAAACTCAGCAAGGCGAAAGAAAAAGCCTTGATGAAAGAGTTTGGCTTGGACGACACGGTGCTGTCCGAGGAAGAGGTGCAACTGCGTCGCCAACGCCTGAAAACCCTGATTAAGCTGGGTAAAACACGCGGCTACTTGACGCACGGCGAAATCAACGATCACTTGCCCGACAAGCTGGCGGAAGCTGAAACACTGGAAGTGGTCATTTCCTTGCTCAACGACATGGGCGTGGCGGTGTACGAGCAAACGCC
>DLPA01000080.1:0-2547 GCA_002479815.1 bacterium UBA7470
TGGAAAGAGTTGATTTTTCAAGCTCGGGGGCAAGGAGGTCAAGGAGTCAATCTTCCCGTAAAGGAACCCACTACAGCACCCAATGGGCTATCCTATCAATCAAACGTCAAGCATTCTCCGGGTCCACAACAGCCACCAGATGCAGGAACTGAACCTCCAGATTCATTTATATTATTTGGAAAATCAATTCCTTCTCCAATTCGCCCTGATGATGTGCGCTACACAGTAGATTCAAAAGGTGAAATACATAGATTTTCTAGTGGAAATAATGGGATTTGGCATTGGTCAGGAAGTACTGGTGATGTGCGTGCCCCAATGGCAAGTACACAAATTCCAATAGAAATCCGGCGCTTACCTGGTGTTGATCGCGACATTCGATTAGGACGGAGATAAAATGATTTTTGGAAACCCTGGTTTATTTGCAATTCATATGGATTTTGTTTCTGACTGGAATGGTGAAGTTTTGACAAATGGGGTTTTTGATATTTATTTAAACTGGAAAAGAATTGGAGACTCTACTGCTAGCCATGAAGTTCTCTCCACCGAGTCAAATAGTTTGCTGCACTATTTAAATGCAAACCCTATACCACATCCGTTGCCTGATGCGATGAAAAATATGGAGCCATTGGAAATATTAAATATATTTATAGAAATATCGTACCCTAAAAATGCCGAAGATGAGAATGCTTATAACTGTCAAGATTTCGTTATATCATCCGATTCTCTTGCAGACAAAGGCTTTTACATTTTTCGGTATCTTAAAGAAAATCAAGAAGTAATCTTAGGCGGATCAGTAAAGCAGTCATTTGCTACGTCAACTACTGTTCCAATTGGTTATTTACTTCATATTGCGAAAGAGGCTAAAAATTTTTGTATGGATACGGCTTTGTTGCACAAATAGCCAACGCGATCTGGAGTAGGCTGCGGGAATGAAGAAAAATCCATCGCCCACGACAAAAGAGAAGAAGAAATACAAGACGGAAAACTGGAGAGAGTACGACAAGGCGCTGAAAGCGAGAGGGTCGCTGACGGTGTGGCTGGACAAGGACATGACATGGCAAGCGCCGCCGACGGGCAAACGAGGCAGACAGCAGCAGTATTCAGACGAAGCGATAGAGTTTTGTTTGACGTTGAAGGAGTTGTTTGGACTGCCGCTGCGTCAAAGCATGGGATTGGTGGAAAGCGTGTTGAAGTTGAGCGGGCTGTATTGGGCAGTGCCGCAATACAGCACGGTGAGCCGTCGGCAAAAGCGGTTGGAGGTGAAGTTGCCGTATAGAGCGAAGACGACAGGGCTGGCGTTGTTGGTGGACAGCACGGGGGTGAAGTTCATGGGGGATGAGGAGTGGAAGCGCAAAAAGCATGGGGTGGAGCACCGCAGGCAATGGCGCAAAGTGCATCTGGCGATAGACGCAGACACGTTTGAAATCAGAGCGGTAGAGGTGACGGACAACAGCATAGGGGATGCGCCGATGCTGCCGCAGTTGCTGAGTCAAATCCCACAAGATGAGTCGATTGAGAGCGTGAGGGGCGATGGGGCGTATGACACGAAAGAGTGTCATCACGCCATTGCCCAGCGTGGGGCCAAGGCGATCATCCCGCCAAGAAAAAATGCTCGCCAGTGGAAAGAGCAACATCAAGGCGATCAGGTGCGAAACGCAGCCAGCAAAGCCTGTCGGGAGCTGGGGCGCGAGCTGTGGAAGCAGCAAAGCCACTACCACAGGCGAAGTTTGGTCGAAACCAAAATGCACTGCTTCAAACGCCTAGGCGATCGACTGACAGCGCGAACCTTTGAGCGACAGACCACCGAGGTTCACATCCGCGTCGCCATCCTCAACCGCTTCACCCGCATGGGACGGCCTCACACCGTCGCTGCTGTCTAACCCCGTCTGGGGCTGGGGGGAACTCGTGCCTCATTCGATTTGTGCAACAAAGCCTATCGCTTGTGGGAGCGGCCTTTAGCGCCTGAGGTCGCTAATTTTGCGGGGGACTACGTGTGCCAGACGCTGCGGCTGGCCCTTCCTGATGCTTCTGGGGCTGAGGTGGAAGCTGATGTGGTCTATGCCCCGTTTAACCACAACGCCTACATTTGTACGCCACAAGCTTGGCGTTGGATTGGCGCGTTTCCCTCTGCTCAAGAGGCATGGGACAGTATCCCGAATTGGTTGAAGGCCGAAAATACAAGCGCCTGCACCGATGCGCGTCGCCGCTCGCCTTCGCCTACGTCTGCGCTTGCGTCATGGCTGTCTAAATGGAAGGTAGAAGTGGCGGTTTGGGACGGTGTGATGCTGTTGGTGGGGCTGGCATTCGTGCTTCATTGGGCTATCAACCGTTGGCCTGTGCTGCTGGTGGTGCTGTGCGGGCTGGTGTTTGTGGGGGCGGGTGTGGGGGTGTGGTGGCAGCGTCGGGAAATCAAACCTTCACCGCCCCAGCTTGACTCACACGCTGCTGACGGTGGACTACAGCAGCACAACGGCAAACGTTAAAAGCATCTCAAAATGATCGTGGTACAAATCTGAGGGGCTTTGCCGTTGAACGAACCTTGCTACA
>DLPA01000080.1:2591-7919 GCA_002479815.1 bacterium UBA7470
TCATCCCCAGCCCTTGGTACTTCTCCACCTTGGCGGTTCAAAATCTTCTCCAAGGCATCCGGCTTGGCACGCTGTGCGCGTTGAACAAAGAAATCCGCCGTGCTCAACGCCGACAGTTTTTCTGCCACTGCGGTGGCGATGAATTGGTTCATGCTGATGCCTTCAGCACGGGCCAAATTTTCTGCCGCCGCTTTGATGGAGCGGGGCAGGCGCAGGGGGTAGGTGGATGTATCAGCCATATTCAATCTCCTAGGGTCATTGCTGCGATGCACGAAACCGTGTCAATGCGTCGCGAGGTAACAAAACGTCTATGCCAAAGCGTTGTGGCGCATCTGCGTCATCTTTGACGTTGAAGCTCACAATCACGTCCGCCATCGCGTTGACTGCCGCTTCCAGCACCATGTCATCAGCAGGGTCACGCACTTGAGGACGCCACAAGTAATGAATGTCTGTCGGCTCCATCAAACCTGCCAAGCCATCTAAAAAATCGTTCACGTCGTTGATTTGCAAGCCAGCCGCCAACACATGTTCAGCGCGCGTGCAAGTGGCCTCGTATTCCACAAACAAGGCCACACTGGCGGCCACTTTCACCTGACCCAATTGCAGGGCGCGAATCAAGGCCGCAGATGCGCCATTGGGACTTCGTATGGCCGCCACAATCACATCAGTGTCAAAAACGTATTTCATTAATTTATGGTATCACATTGCAGGCGATGTCATTTAAGAGTGAGCCTGATGTGTCATATGACAGGTGATTCATGCACCCATGCCAAATGTATGCCAAGGTTGTGGTGGAGTCTCAGCAGACATACGGGTTCACTCAACCCATACTCGCCATCAATATCACCCGATAGTCTTCTGGGGTGGCGAGGCGGGGGTTGGTTTTGTGGCAGTGGTCGGCTAGGGCGTGGGTGATGATGGCGGGGAAATCGGCCTCGGTCACACCCAAGGCGGCTAGACCACGGGGTAGGCCCAAATCGGCGTTCATGGTGCGGATGGCGTGGCCTAGGGTGGCGGCTTGGGCGTGTGTGTCTTCCATCATTTCTAGGCCCATCGCTTGCGCCATGCGTTGCAGGCGCTTTTCTTTTTGTATGGATTCGGCATGGGCGTTGAAGGCGATGACGGCGGGCAGAAACAGGGCGTTGAGCGTGCCGTGGTGCAAACGGGGATTCAAACCGCCTAGGCTGTGGCTGAGGGAATGCACGCAGCCCAGTCCTTTTTGAAAGGCCATTGCGCCCTGCATACTGGCGCTCATCATGTTCAGGCGGGCTTCGTGGTCTTGGCCGTGGCGGGTGGCGCGGGCGATGTGTGCCCATGCCCGCGTCAATCCGTCTAGGGCGATGCCGTCGGCGGGCGGGTTGAAGGCGGGGGCCATGAAGGTTTCCATGCAGTGGGCGATGGCATCCATGCCCGTGGCGGCGGTGAGCAAGGGCGGCAGGCCCAAGGTGAGGGCAGGGTCACAAATGGCCACTTTGGGCACGAGATGCCACGAGTGAAAGCCCAGTTTACGCCCATCATCGACGATGACGATGGCCCCACGCGCCACCTCGCTGCCCGTGCCCGCCGTGGTGGGAATGGCAATCAAGGGGGCGACGCGCTCGGTGATGCGCGGTGAACCGCCTTCGATGGTGGCGTAGGTGGTGAGCGGCCCTGGGTGGGTGGCGGCAATCGCCGTGCCTTTGGCGCAGTCGATGGCACTGCCACCGCCCAAGGCAATCAGCCCGTCGCAGCCATGCGTGGCGTAGAGCGCGGCAGCGGCACGCACGGCGGCCTCGGTGGGGTTGCTGGGGGTTTGGTCGAACACGGCGGGCGTGAAATCGGCTGAACTCAAGACGCTCAAGGCTTGATCCAACAGCCCCACGGCCTTGACCCCCGCGTCGGTGACGATGAGCGGGCGGCGCAGCCCTAGGCGTTGGCAGTGGGCGGGCAGGGTGTGCAGTGCGCCAAAGTCGATTTCAATCTGGGTGATGTAAAAAATCTGGGCCACGGTGAATCTCCTCAGGTGTAGGGTGGCTAGGATATACAGAAAGCCCTCGGCGGGCTGTCACCTTCCGACGGTCGTCAGGTCGGTCGGCGACTGCGTGAAGTCGGTTCGTGGCGGCGTACTATCATCAGAAATCATAGTAAAAAAAGTGAGCTGCTTACGCAATTAATACGGTACATATAGCCGATTTTGATCTAAAAATAGACCCAAAAAGTCTAAAAAATGCCTGCTGAACCCCGTTTTGCAGTGCCAAACAACAGGTTTTCGGCCTTGGGAAGGATAAATTTTAAGAAAAATGGCTTATTTTTAGAATGAAATCTGCCATAAGCCACGTATTACTTGCGTAAGCAGCTCATCTTTTTTACTATGCTTTTCGATAGCGTTCATTGCGCCGTGCAAAAAATCTGGGACACGGTGAATTTCCTCAGGTGTCGGGCGGCTAGGATATGCGGGATTTACTCGATACCACCCCTCAGGGACACTGCCATGAATACCGTCGAACAACAGTTCTTCAACGATCTTGAAAAAAAATTGTGGACCGCTGCCGACAAGCTGCGTTCCAACCTCGATGCCGCCGTCTATAAGCACGTCGTGCTGGGCTTGATCTTTTTGAAATACGTCTCGGATGCGTTTGAGGAGCGCCAAAAAGAGTTGCGCGAGCAGTTTCAAAACCCCGATCACGATTACTACATGGCTCCCGCAGACTACGCGGACGACTACGAAGGCCACCTTGCCGCAGAGTTGGAGCAGCGGGACTACTACACCGAGCAAAACGTGTTTTGGGTTCCGCTGCCCGCCCGTTGGCACACCCTGCGCGACTGCGCCCAACTGCCGCCCAAAGCGCCGCTGCCGTGGCACAAGCCCGGCAAAAACGAGCCTGAGGAAATGCGCAGCGTGGGCTGGTTGATCGACAACGCGATGGAAGCCATTGAGCGCGAGAACGAGAAAAAGCTCAAAAACGTGCTCAACAAAGACTTTGCCCGCACCGAAATCGACAACCACAAGCTGGCCGATTTGATCGCCCATTTTTCGGACACCGATTTCAACCGCAAGGACTACCACGGGCAGCCGCTCAAGCTCAACAGCAAAGACATCCTCGGCCATGTCTATGAATACTTTTTGGGGCAATTCGCCTTGGCCGAAGGCAAAAAGGGCGGGCAGTACTACACGCCCAAGAGCATCGTCACGCTGATTGTGGAAATGCTGCAACCCTTCAAAGGCCGCGTGTATGACCCCGCGATGGGGTCGGGCGGCTTTTTTGTGCAAAGCGAAGCCTTCATCGCGCAGCACAGCGGTCAAGCTGCGACAGCAAAAGGCGCACACATCAGCGTCTATGGGCAAGAAAGCAACCCCACCACTTGGCGACTCGCCGCCATGAACATGGCGATTCGGGGCATCGACTTCAACTTTGGCGGCACACCCGCCGACACCTTGCTCAACGACCTGCACCCCGACCTCCGCGCCGATTTCGTCATGGCGAACCCGCCGTTCAACATGAAAGAGTGGTGGAACGAAAAGCTCGCCCAAGACCCGCGCTGGCTGGCGGGCACCCCGCCCCAAGGCAATGCCAACTTTGCATGGTTGCAGCACATGCTCTACCACTTGGCCCCCACGGGCAGCATGGCCTTGCTGCTGGCGAATGGCTCCATGAGCAGCAACACCAACAACGAGGGCGAGATACGCAAAAAGCTGATCGAGGACGACTATGTAGAGTGCATGGTGGCCTTGCCCGGCCAGCTTTTCACCAACACGCAAATCCCCGCCTGCATCTGGTTCCTCACCCGCGACAAGCGCAACGGTTGGGCGCTGAATCAAACCAAGCGCGACCGACGCGGCGAAGTCCTGTTCATGGATGCCCGCCAACTGGGGTACATGAAAGACCGCGTGCTGCGCGACTTCACGCCCGACGACGTGCAAAAACTGGCCGACACCTTCCATGCGTGGCAATTGGGGGTGGGGTATGAGGACGTGGCGGGCTTTTGCTACTCCGCTTCGCTGGCCGACATTCGCAAGCACGAACACGTCCTCACCCCCGGACGCTATGTGGGCGCACAAGAGCAAGCCGAAGACGGCGAAGCCTTCGCCGACAAAATGGCCCGACTGACAGCACAGTTGTCCGCCCAATTCGCCGAAAGCGCCAAGCTAGAGGCGCAGATCAAAAAGAATCTGGCGGGTTTGGGGTTTGGCTTATGAGCATACACATCAACCCGACCACTTCGGCTGAGTATCGCCAGTGGCTGACCGACCTCAAGACCCGCTTTCGGCAAGTGCAGCTCAAAGCCGCCGTGACGGTCAACACCGCGCTGTTGCAGTTTTATTGGGAACTGGGAGCCGACATCGTGGCCCGCCAAGCGAGTCAACGCTGGGGCAGCGGCTTTTTAGAGCGCCTCAGCCAAGACCTGATGCAGGAATTTCCCGATGTGAAGGGGTTTTCAAAACGCAATTTGGAGCAAATTCGACGGTGGCACGGCTTTTGGTCAGCCCATCCCTCAATTGCGCAGCAGCCTGCTTCGCAATTGATGGGCATTCCTTGGTGGCATCATGTGGTCATCCTGACCAAGTGCCAAACCCACGCCGAAGCCCTGTATTACGTCCAGCAAACCCAAGAGGCACACCATGATTGATTACAGCAAGCTGCAAAAGTCGCTCAAGCATTTGGAGACGCAATATGCAAACTACACCCATATCCCTTATCGGCCTGAGCTGTCCGATTTGGACAAGGAGGGCATTGCAGAATCGACCATCCAGCGATTTGAAACCTGTTACGACACCTTATGGAAAACGCTCAAGCGATATTTGGTGGAAACGCTGGGTATTCCCGAAGTGCCCAACAGCCCCAAGCCGATTTTGAGATTGGGTTTTGAGAATCAGCTTTTTGCATCGCCCATAGAGCAATGGATGAAATATGCCAACGCCAGAATCGACACCTCGCATGACTACGATGGCGACAAAGCCGTCCAATGTTTGGCACTGATGAACGATTTCATTGACGATGCCATCGGTTTGTATCAAACCATGACGGGGCACACATGGGAATGAGCCAGCCAAGCATCGACCTCAGTCACGATCAGCGTCAAGAATTATTGACCTTGATCCAGCGTGAGCTGCCCCATGTTGAAATTTGGGCGTTTGGTTCTAGGGTGAAATGGCGGGCACGCCCCAGTTCCGATTTGGATTTGGTGGCGTTTGCCAAGCCAGAGGATGAAGCCCGCGTGTCGTCCCTGAAAGAAGCAATGGAAGAAAGCTCTTTGCCTTTCCGCGTGGATTTGCTGGTGTGGGACAAGATACCCAAGAGCTTTCAGAAGAACATTCAAGCGCAATATGTGGTTTTGGTGGAGGGTGGG
>DLPA01000215.1 GCA_002479815.1 bacterium UBA7470
GCGGACGGGGCCGTAAGCCGATTGGTCGTTGCCTGATCCTATCGCGAACTCATCGCAATTGAGCTTGCCCAAGCTCACCATGCCTGCTTGCGCCAAACGTTGCACGACGGTGGCATCGAAGGGGCTGCGGTAGCCTTGCAGCATCTTCGAGCCAGCCGTGGTGGGAAAGTCTTGGGTGACAAAAATGTCTTTGTGGGCGATAGGTACGCCCAGCAAAGGCGTGCGCTCGCCTGCGGCCAAGCGTGCATCGGCGGCCTGAGCTTGCGCCAAGCTGACAGCATCGTCTAAAGCCAAATACGCGCCTAAGTCGACATGGGCGCGTGTGCGGGACAGCAAATGCTGAGTGGCTTCGACGCTGGAGACTTCTTTGGCCGCCAAACGTTGCGCCAATTCGGCAACGCCCCAGTGGTGTAAATCGTGTGAGGTGGACATGACTGCAGCCCTGATGATGTTTATTCAATGACTTTCGGAACCAAAAACAAGCCTTTTTCAACGGCTGGCGCACTGCGCTGGTTGGCCTCCCGTTGGTTGGGTTCGCTGGCCACATCGTCACGCAGGCGTAGGGTCACATGGGCCATCACCGCCGTAGGGTGGGCCAAGGGCGCAACGCCTTGGGTATCGACCGCATTCATTTGCGCCACGATGTCAAAAAAGCCGTTCAACTGCGCCTGCATACGCACATGGTGTTCGGCATTGAAGTCCAAACGGGCCAGATGGGCAATTCTGGAGATGTCTTGAGGAGAAAGTGACATGTGACAATGCGCTAAAAAACGAAAGCTGGTTTCAGAATCAGAGAACACACTCTGCTTGAGTGCGACTGGGTGCGGTATTATCAGGCGTTTAGCGTACCAATTCGCCTGAGTTATCGGCAAATGTCGCCCGTTTCATTCCTTGTGAGAAACGGGCATTCTGAAATCCCGCTCACCTTCCGTTTTTCCCGGTACAGCATTGCTGTTCTTTGAGGACTTTGTCAGTCATGTTTGAATCTTTTCGTCGGCACTTTTCGACCGACTTGGCCATCGACCTAGGCACCGCCAACACCCTGATTTATGTACGCGGCAAGGGCATCGTTTTAGATGAGCCTTCTGTGGTGTCTATCCGTCACGAAGGTGGGCCGCAAGGCAAAAAAACCATACAAGCGGTCGGTAAAGAGGCCAAAGCCATGCTGGGTAAAGTGCCCGGCAACATTGAAGCCATTCGCCCCATGAAAGATGGCGTGATTGCCGACTTCACTGTGACCGAGCAAATGCTCAAGCAATTCATCAAAATGGTGCATCCCCGCTCGGCCTTCAAGCCCAGCCCTCGCATCATCATTTGTGTGCCTTGTGGCTCTACGCAGGTAGAGCGCCGCGCCATTCGTGAGTCTGCTTTAGGGGCGGGCGCCTCTGAGGTGTTTCTGATTGAGGAGCCGATGGCTGCTGCAATCGGTTCAGGCCTGCCCGTGAGCGAAGCCAGTGGCTCAATGGTGGTGGATATTGGTGGTGGCACGACCGAAGTGGGCGTGATCTCACTGGGTGGCATGGTCTATAAAGGCAGTGTGCGCGTTGGTGGCGACCGTTTTGATGATGCCATCATCAACTACATTCGCCGCAACTACGGGATGTTGATTGGTGAGCCGACGGCAGAAGCCATCAAGAAGAATATCGGTTCGGCTTTTCCTGGCTCGGAAGTCAAGGAAATGGAAGTCAAGGGTCGCAATCTGTCAGAGGGCGTGCCTCGCAGCTTCACCATCTCATCGAATGAGATTCTGGAAGCCCTGACCGATCCCCTGAATCACATTGTGTCTTCCGTGAAAACGGCACTAGAACACACACCGCCAGAATTGGGCGCCGACATTGCCGAACGCGGCATGATGCTCACCGGCGGCGGTGCTTTGCTGCGCGATCTGGATCGCCTGTTGGCAGAAGAAACGGGGCTGCCCGTGCTGGTGGCGGAGGAGCCTCTGACGTGCGTGGTACGAGGTTGTGGCATGGCCTTGGAGCGCATGGAGCGCTTGGGAACGATTTTCTCGACCGAGTAAGCTCCAAGCGACCTACTTGTCTTCCTTCGAGGTCAATCGTTTTCCCATATGCCATTAGGGACGCTGGATCGCACACCGCCCCCCTTCTTCAAACAAGGGCCATCTGCATTTTCTAAATTGATGGTGCTGAGCGCGTTGGCGGTTTTTTTGATGATTGCAGATGCCCGTCTGTCATTGGTTCAGCCTGTCAGGTCGGTGTTGGCAACAGCACTGTACCCCTTGCAGAGTCTTGTCATGCACCCTGTGAATGCGTGGCGTTGGCTCAACGGCTTCATGACGACAGTCAAAGAGGTACAAACAGAGCAGCAACGCCTAGAGAGCAAACTGATTGAGCAAGCCGCAAGGGCGACCCAAGCGGATCAGTTGCTACAAGAAAATCAGCGTTTGCGTGCGTTGTTAGGACTGCGAGAGCGACTTGGGCAATCAGGCATTGCCGCGCAGGTGCTCTACGACGCGGCAGATCCCTACACCCGCAAGGTGGTGATTGATCGAGGGTTGACGCACGGCATTGTGCAGGGAGCACCGGTCTTGGATGAGAGCGGTGTATTGGGGCAGGTGACGAGGGCCCATCCTTTGGTGTCTGAAGTGACGCTGCTGACCGACCGAGATCAAGCCGTTCCCGTTCTTAATACACGCACTGGCGTTCGCAGCGTCGCACACGGACAATCTGGAACGCATGGGTATGAGTTAGAGCTTCGTTTTATGGCGGGGAACGCCGATGTGCGTGTGGGTGATCTGCTCAGTACCAGTGGAATTGATGGTGTTTATCCTCCCGGGCTGCCGGTCGCCAAGGTCACGCAGGTGGAGCGGCGCGCTGAGTCGGCCTTTGCCCGTGTGTTGTGTGAGCCTTTGGCACAAGTGCTCAGCACTCAGCAGGTACTGGTGCTTCCACCTGTGGGTAGCGATTTGCCGCCTTCACCTCTGGTGCAAGACGCCGTGAAGACCAAAAATACGCGGTCTGGCCACCACCCTCAGCGATAAGCTGCTTGTTTTCTTTCGCATTAGGATACCCATGCCATGATCATGCCGCCCGGGAAACCGTTGCTACTGCCTGCGAATCCGTGGTTCATTTGGGGCAGCTTGCTTGTCGCTTTGGTGCTGAATATGCTGTTGAGCATTGGCTGGGGGCGCTTGTTTTGGAGTCCAGATTTGCTGGCGCTGACATTGGTCTTTTGGAATGTACATCAGCCTCAGCGCATTGGAGTCGGTGCTGCTTTTTCTTTCGGCTTGATGATGGATGTGCAGCAAACCACCTTATTGGGGCAACACGCATTGGCGTATGCCATTTTGGGTTATCTGGCAGTTTCTGTACACAGACGGTTGTTGTGGTTTTCTGTACCAACACAGATGTTGCACGTCTTGCCGTTGTTTTTTTTGGCACACATCTTGGTGTCCACTTTGCGCCTGCTGATGGGGGGGCACTTTCCAGAGTGGAATTTCTTTTTGACCCCTGTGTTCACTGCTGCGCTTTGGCCTGTGGCGACGTTGGTTTTACTTGTACCGCAGAGGCGACCTCATGATCCTGATGTGCACCGCCCGCTTTGATACAGGAGCGTTGACATGACGATTTTGCGGGATGCAGAGGCGGATCTTTCCCGTTTTCGTGTGCGAGTCTTGGTGGCGGCTCTCTTGGTCTTATTGTGTTTTAGTCTGATTGCAGCGCGTGCGGTGTTCTTGCAAGTGGTTCGACACGATGATTTGAAGGCCCAGGCCGAGAGCAACCGTACCGCTGTCTTGCCCATTGTGCCGCATCGCGGATTGATTTTGGATCGCAATGGCATTGCGTTGGCGACCAACTATTCTGCTTACACCTTGGAAATTACGCCATCGCGTGTGAAAGATGTGGATGCCATGATTGAGGAGTTATCCCAGGTCATTGACATTCAAGTCAGGGATAAGCGGCGTTTTAAGCGATTAAAAGAAGAGTCTCGTAACTTTGACTCCTTGCCCATTCGCACTCGCTTGACAGACCGAGAAGTGGCGCGGTTCACTGCCCAGCGCTATCGTTTTCCAGGAATCGACATCAAGGCGCGTTTGTTTCGACAATACCCATACGGTGAAACCGCCAGTCATGTCGTTGGGTACATTGGCCGGATTAACGTAGCTGAAAAAACCCAAATGGAGAATTGGCCTGAAGAAGATCAAGCCAATTACCGTGGTACGGATTACATGGGGAAGTTGGGCATAGAGCAGAGTTTTGAGCAACATCTTCATGGTCAAACCGGTTTCGACCAAATTGAAACTTCTGCAGGAGGGCGCGCTGTTCGTACCCTTGCACGCACGCCAGCGACACCGGGCAACACCGTCATTTTGACCCTAGACATCAAGCTGCAAAAGTTGGTGGAGGATATGTTTGGTGACCGTCGTGGTGCGTTGGTGGCTTTAGACCCTCGTAATGGCGAGGTGTTGGCATTTGTCAGTAAGCCTACTTTTGATCCCAATTTGTTTGTCGATGGCATTGACGTTGAGAACTGGAAAATGCTCAACGAGTCCATCGACAAACCCTTGCTCAACCGAGCATTGCGGGGCACGTATCCTCCAGGATCGACCTACAAACCCTTCATGGGCTTGGCCGCGTTGGCCAGCGGCAAAAGAACAGCGCAGACGGCCGTCAACGACACAGGTTATTGGATGTTCGGAAACCATCGGTTTCGCAGTCATGGAGATACCGGTCTCGGACCCGTGGACTTGTATCGCAGTATCGTCAAGTCCAGCAATGTCTATTACTATTCATTGGCAAACGAGTTAGGTGTTGATGCCATTCACGACTTCATGAAACCCTTTAGCTTTGGACAAATCACGGGCATTGACCTGAAGGGTGAAGTCAAAGGCGTGTTGCCGAGTCAAAGTTGGAAGCGGCAAGCCTACAAAAAACCTGAGCTTCAACGCTGGTACGCAGGCGAAACCATTTCTTTGGGCATTGGTCAGGGCTACAACAGCTTCACCATGCTTCAGCTGGCACAAGCAACGGCGATTCTGGCCAACCGGGGTGTGCGTCACCAACCGCATCTCGGTTTGGCAACCGAGGATGCCGTCAATCGTGAACGACAACCCATTCCTCAACCTCCACCTCAAGACTTGAACTTGAATCAACAGCACATGGAGGCTGTGGTCAAAGCCATGGTTGGCGTGACGCTGGAGGGCACGTCGACCAGAGTGTTCGCCGGTGCTGCCTATACCAGTGCGGGCAAAACAGGAACAGCGCAAGCCGTGACGATTGGGCAAAAAGACAAATACGACGTGCGAAAGTTAGAGGAGCACAAGCGGGATCACTCACTCTATGTTGCATTTGCACCTGCTGATAAACCACAAGTTGCGATTGCGATCGTCGTCGAGAATGCAGGGTTTGGCGCCGCGCACGCTGCACCCATTGCACGCCGTGTTTTTGACTATGTGCTTTTAGATCAATATCCTAATGAAGATGATTTGTTGGCAGTACAAAAAGGACTTGCTGCTGCACCTGTCGGCATACCACGCAAAGCCAGTGAGGTACCCTGGGTACGCAAAGACGCGCCAACCTCAGAAGCGATGACGGGGGTTGTTCCTACTGCTGCTCAAAGATAGGCACTTGTGCCTGTTTTCAGAATCAGTGCCGACACCACAGCGATGAAGAACCATCTGACAAACACCGTTCCGTGTTTCAACGCCAGATGGGTTCCCAGCACACTGCCCACGACATTGGCGATGGCCGTGATCAGCACCACGTGCCACCAAATGTGGCCGTGAGCCACAAAGAAAAGCAACGCTGATAGGTTAGACGCCGTGTTCAATAATTTAGCACTGGCACTGGCGTGCATGAAGTCATATCCCAATATTCGTACCAAACCAAGTACCAAAAAACTACCTGTACCTGGCCCAAAAAAGCCATCGTAGCAACCCACTATTCCACCCACAAAAGCCAATACGATGGTTTCTTTCATCCCTGAAAATTTGGGGCGGTGGTGTTGACCAAGGTCTTTTTTCAGTAGGGTATAAACAAGCACAGCCACCAATGCGATGGGTAAGAGCTGTCGCAAGACATCAGGGGATACCTGAGTCACCAGCCAAGCTCCGGCGAACGAGCCTGCGAACGCACAAACAGCCCCAAATCCAACCGCTCGCCAAGGCAATTGGACTTGTCTCGCATAGACCCATGTGGCTGCAGCGGTTCCCCACACCGAGCTCCCCTTATTGACCCCCAATAAGGTCGCTGGTGGGGCTGCCGGAAAGAGGGCGAACAAAGCGGGCACTAAGATCAAGCCGCCACCGCCGACGATGGCATCGACAAAGCCTGCGGATAGCGATGCAAGTGCAGCCCAAACCAGTTCCATAGACAGTTGATCGGAGAAACGCCGAGAAGGTCGCCGTATGGCGCAGAAAAAGAAAACGCCAGCGCGAAGCTGGCGTTGGAAGTTTTGAAACCCTGTTTCTCAGAATAGGGTTTGGTGCATTGGCGCACCAGCTTGTCTCCTCGAAACCTGAACGTTAAAGCAAGCAAGATTAATTACTTACTTTACAAGTACGCGATCTATTCTAAAGAATATCGATCATCAGCTGCATCGGTGCTTACCCTGATTGCCGTCAAATTACCTTTCAGACTTGTGGGTTGGTGTTCAGTCAGCGCGTGCACAGACCGCATATTTAATCTTTAAACAAACGTGGATAGCGAATGTGCTCAACCAATTCGCGGGTACGCTCGTCTGGCGGCGGTGTGAGTAGGCTGACCACAATGACCAATAAAAAGCCAATAGGGACGCCAAAAATGCCTGCTGAAATCGGTTGTATGCCCCACCACAGTTCGACGGGAGCGATGACACCAAACAGGCTGCGCAACCACGGTTGGGTGACAGCCATGTAATAGATCGTGATACCTAAGCCGCCAACCATGCCTGCAATGGCCCCCCATTTATTGGCCCTTTGCCAAAAAATACCCAAGGTCAGGACTGGAAATAAAGCGGCAGCGGCAAACGAAAAAGCAGCAGATACCAAAAATAAAATGTCAGCTGGTTTTTGAACCGCCACATAAGCTGCTGCCAAAGCCACCAGCAACAGCAACATTTTCGAGAGCATGACTTGCTGCGACGTTCTGGCTTTGGGGTCGATCATCTTGAAATACACATCATGTGACAAGGCACTCGCAATCGTCAGCAGCAGCCCATCTGCGGTCGACAAGGCTGCCGCCAACCCGCCAGCAGCCACCATACCAGAGATCACATAGGGAAGGCCTGCAATTTCAGGTGTGGCCAACACAATGATGTCAGTGCCAATGTGCATTTCACCCAACTGTACAATCCCATCATGATTGATATCGGTGATGGACAGTAAATTGGGTTCGACAGCTGCCCACTGTTTGATCCAGATGGGAAGCTGACCGAACGGAGTGCCCACCAACGTATGCAGGACTTCATATTTCACCATGACAGCTAAAGCTGGCGCTGTGAAATAAAGCACTGCAATAAACAGGAGCGTCCATGTGACAGAGTGCCTCGCTTGACGTACCGAAGGTGTGGTGTAAGTTCGTGTCAAGATATGAGGTAATGCAGCGGTTCCCACCGTCAGACAAAACACCAGTGCTAGGAAATTATTTCTCGAGGTTTCAAACGCTTCCCTCGCTTCTGGCAAACCATTCGGGTCTCCTGCAAAAGCTTGTTCATGGCGTGGCATATTGGCCAAGGGTTGCGCCTTGGCTGCATAGCTCGCTTGGGCATGAGTCCAACGCTGCTGCGCGGCTTCCACATTACGTGGCAAGCTGGCCAGTGTTTTTTCTGCTTGTGCGATTTCTGTGGTGGGGGCTTGAGCCGCTTTCAATGCGAGGACGTGTTGCTTGGCTGCTTCTCGTTCAGTCGCAAGAGCCGTTGGCACATCTTTGAGTTTGTCTGCATACGCATCGGCCTTTGCTTTGAAAGCCGCAATCACTTCTTGCTCTTTGGGGTCGTTGAGCAATTGATGTTCTCGTGCAGTGATTTTTTCCAGTTGGTAGCCATATACGGCAGTTGGAACAGGCGTACCTGTTTGCTTCACCGAGAGCCATACCACTGGGATCAGGTATGCAACAACCAAGACAATGTACTGCGCCACCTGTGTCCATGTCACCGCACGCATGCCACCCAAAAACGAGCACACCAAAATCCCGCCCAAGCCAAGAAAAATACCCAATTCAAACGCAACGCCTGTGAGTCGTGTCGTGATCAACCCCACGCCATAGATTTGGGCCACCACATAAGTAAAAGAGCAAAGCAAGGTGGCGAGTACGCCCAGCAGCCGGGGCCAATGTCCACCGAACCGATCACCTAAAAAGTCAGGGATGGTAAATTGACCAAACTTTCGCAGATATGGAGCTAGAAACAAGGCCACCAAACAGTACCCTCCGGTCCATCCCATGACAAACGCCAAGCCTGCATAACCTGTCAAATACAGCGTCCCTGCCAAGCTGATGAAAGAAGCGGCCGACATCCAATCAGCCCCAGTGGCCATCCCGTTGTAAATGGCAGGCACACGGCGACCCGCAACGTAATACTCGGTGGCGTTGTTGGTGCGACTCATGATGCCAATGCTGGCATACAGCAACACGGTAGCGATCAAAAAGATATAGCCGATCCAATGGCGTGCCAGCCCCATTTGTTCTAGGAGGGCCAAGCCGACGACAAAGACCGCAAACCCACCCGCGTACCAGCCATAAACACGATGGAGCTGTTGGCGGAATGCCGATGGTGACTCGGGTTCGGTGCGTGCTTGTGAAGGTGTGGTCTGAGGCACGGTCAATCGTCCTCAGGCTCTGCAACGTCAAATGCACGATCCCAGCGATCCATGACAGACGCATAGACCGCCACAATGCCCAGATATACCAGCAGTGCTCCTTGTGCCCCTACCCAAAAGCTGAAGGGCCAGCCAAAAAAACGAAAGCTCAGTTCCCGTGCAAAAAAACCGATGCCGAACGTGACGAATAGCCACAGTGCCAACAAAGTGCCTGTCAGGCGCAGCGTGTTGCGCCAGTAGCGGCGGTGGTGATCGGTGATCAAGGACAAGACGACTCCAATACCCAAATTGTAAGGTTCAAGAAGTCTGCTGATGAGCCTGACCAATTGCTTACAAATGTGGGGGGTATCATGAATTAGGCGCAAAACATGGGGAATATCCAGTGTGTGTCTAACAAGCCGGTTTGCTCAAGCATGGTTTGGATTTGCCCAACTTGCGATACACCGTGGCGCGACTGATGCCCAGCGCACGTGCAGCCTCCTGGACATTCCCACGCGCGTCCTCGACCGCCTTGAGGATGAGGGCGGTTTCCATGTCCTTCAGCGGCACGCCATGTGTTGCGGTGCTGCATTTGCGTGGTGGGTGGCGCAGGGGTGCATCTGGACGCGTTTGGGCCAAAACCTGCAAGCGCAGTCCTGTCCAAAGGGGAACCTCAAAGGGGCCTTGTCTGGTCAATGCTGCATCGAACAACGTGTCTGCGCCCACAGCAAAAGCCAACGAGCAATGATCTTGCGCACTCCAGCGCGCGTGAAGGCTGAGCATATCGCGGGCTGTACGGTTCATTCCGACGAGATACCCCTCGTCAGACAAGGCGACCAAACCATCGCTGTCGTCGCCCAAGACGCGTCCAGGCCAGTTCAAACGCAGTAAAACCCGGTGAGGCTTGGATAAAACCAAGTGGTTTTCAATGCTGCGAGCGGATTGCTCGACCAAATGCTTGAGCGCGGGTTGCTCTGGCACGTTCACTCCTGTCAAGTCGAGCATCCCCACACAATGGCCATCGCTGCCAAAAATAGGCGCACCAGCGCAACTGAATACCGTCGTGTTGTCGAAAAAATGTTCTCCTCGATGCAGCCATACCGGTTGCAATTCGGCAAGGGTTGTACCGATGGCGGTCGTTCCCACCGCTGCCTCAGACAAGTTCACGCCCACCCGGGCAATCGCTCTGGCATGTGGATTTTGATGGTCTACAGGGCCAAGCACTTCAATGACCGTGCCTTGCGCGTCCGTCAGAATCGCAAAGTGTTGTGTGTGCAGCATGGCGCGTGTCAACGACCGCATGACGCCGCGCGCTGCTTCACGCAAAGCGCGGCTGCGGTCGATGGCTTCACGCATGGCATTGGTGCTGACGGGAGCGAATGTGACTGGCTGATGGGGATCCAGTCCCAGGCCTAAGCAGCGCCGCCAAGATCGCTCAATGCAGGGCGATAACCACGGGACAGGGCTGGGTTGGTGTTGCTCCAATACCGCGCGGCGCGCTTGTGCAATGCGGGTGAGACGTTCTTGCTGTGCTAAGGCAAGGGTAGCGGAAAAAGACACAGCCATGTTCATAGAAAAAGCCCCAACAGCCGATGACACAAAAGAGGAGACTCAGATGTGAGCTGAGCCTTACCACAGTTTCAAATGCAATATGCAGGCCATCCGTTTTTGTTGCAAACCGCAACAGTCTTGCGGGCAGTTTTGTCGTGGTATGGCACACACGATGCGTGTACCGTGGCGCATAGACCCTGCGACCAGCGATGATGACAGGCAGGCCATCACAAGTCTGCGGCAAGTAGGCTGGTGCAGTCAGCACCGCCCGTGCCTCGAACTTGCAAGGCGACGCGTTGTTCCAATCGCAGTTGTGACCACACGCGGGGGGATACTTGACACGTCCATGTCTTGTTCGTTTGCGTTGCTTTCAACACCACACGGTAAGTTTCATGCCGCTGGCCCAGGCGCTCCGCTCCCAAACCGCCACCCCCCATCAGGCCTGGAGCCAATGACGGTTGAGGCCATGCAGGGGGTTGATGTGTGAGACCCTGCAGTTGATCGCTGCGTTGCACTTGCCAACGGTTCACTCGGTAGCGGCATTGGTCGTCATAAATAGGCTCTTCTCGATAACGGGGCGTACATTCTTTGCGTTTGGTGAACGTGCCATCGCCTGCATCGACCCGAACATCATGGCACTCTTGACCGTCTGGAGTCGAGCGTGTCGAGCGTTGTACCCGTACGCGACTGATTTGGTAGGCATCTGCGGGCAGCGCGTCGCACCAACGGGTCTGGCTTACGGCGGTCAATCGTTCAATTTCGACTTCGCGGGTCCAGTTCTTATCGGCAATCACCGCTTGCTCTGGGTGGGTACGCATTGCAAAGTAGGCCATCACCAGCCCGAGCAAAGCGACCACTACCAGCGCATAGGTACCCCAGCCAGTGCGGCGTGCTGCTTGTGGTGGCGTGGTTGGTGTGGCTGGTTTGTCTTCCACCAACGGCACTTGTGTCGCGTCCTCTTTTGGACCGCCGCAATTGCCACAAAAGTCAGCGCTGGCTGCGTTGGGCGATTCGCAAAAGCGGCAACGCCAATCGACGCCCACATAACGGTGCGCCTTGACTTCGACTTCGGCGCCTGCGGGTGGAAAGTAGCGTTGCTGAGGGTCTTGTGCTGCACCACATTGAGGGCAATGTCTGTGTGCGTGGCCCAGCAAGCCTGTCGCACCACAGGCCCCACAGTCCCACCACATTTGGTAGTGGGGCGATGAGGAGGCCGCAGAAGATAAGGGGGGGATAGAGGGGGACTGCTGCGCATTCATGCCCGCCATTATCCGGGCGGACTGAGCCTAATTGGAGTTAGACCTGGGCTGTTGAAAGCGACTGCAGACCTGCATTTGTCGATACGTGGGCAATTTGCACGCATCCCACAAACAGCTTTCTCGGGCGAAGAAACCTTCTTTGTCTTGGCAAGGCTCGCTGGGGGGGGGCGGTGGCTTGACGGGTTCGGGTTTCGGTTCTGGTGCAGGAGGCGGCGGCGGTGGCGGTGGTGCAGGCGTTGGCTCGGGGGCCGGTGTGGCAGGCGTGGGGTCGGTTTTCGGTTTAGCGACTGGCTTGCTTGTCGCGGTGGGTGCGTTGGTTGTGGGGGGCGCAGGCGGTGTGAGCGGGGGCGGTGTGATAGCCCCAGGGGTCAGGGGCGCAGATGACGTGGCGGAGATGACTTCCTCTTGGGGTTCGCTGGGCGTATTGGGGGCAACCACTGCGGTGGGCGCGGGCACGGCGGGCGCTGGAGCGCGCCCCCACATCAGCCATGCCGCAAGCCCCAAGGCTGGTACGACCAACAAGGCTGGCCCCCACGCAGGCATACGCCGCCGCGGGGCGGTCGGCTCTGGTGAGAAAGACGATGGCGCGACATCCAACACCGTTGCCTGAAACTCCGTGCGAGGGGCGTTGGTGCTGGTGGTGATTTCCCACGCCATGCTCAAAGTGCTGTCATCCCCACGCATCTGCGCTACAGGCGCTGGGGATGAGGCGATGAAGGTGGGCGGGGACACGGCAGGTGCTGGAGTGAGGGCCACGGTGGCATCGTTCGACGATGGGGCTGGGGCTTGTCCAACCTCTGTCGGGCTTTGGCCTGTGTCGGACGCATGGTGGCTGGTGTCTGTGGCTTGCGCTTGGCGTTGCGCCGGCACGGCCAGGGTGGCCGCATAGGCAGCGGCTGCCGCCAAACTCGCTCCTGTGGTGGCGCCAGGTGGTTCTTGTACGCCTTCTTCAGGTACGGGGGCACCTTGCAACAGCCACAACAGCGTGGGCCTGCTTTCAGGCTCCACCAACGCCAAGGCGCTGCTGCCGCCCGTGACTTGTGTCAAACGCTCCAAAGGCAAGACACCTTCGCAGGCCTGCACCAGGGCGGCGCTGAACGCCTGTGCGGTTTGATAGCGCAGGTCTGGGTTTTTGGACAAGGCCTTGTCCACCACCGCTGCCAGCTCGGGCGGTACTTGTGGACGCAAGCCTTGCACCGGTGCGTGTGCAACGTGCAGAATTTTGGCCACCACCGCCATGGGGTGTACACCCTCGAAGGGCAGAACCGAGGTCAACAACTCGTACAGCATGACACCGGCAGAAAACAAATCGCTGCGGGCATCCACCTCTAAGCCTTGCACTTGTTCGGGCGACATATAGCGTGGCGTGCCGATGGACAGGCCGCTGACCATCGTGCCGTTGTCTGGCCCATCCTGCATTCTTGCAATGCCAAAGTCGGTCAACTTGATATTGCCCGCCACATCCAGCAGCAGGTTTTCAGGCTTGATGTCGCGGTGGACGATTTTTTGGTGATGCGCGTGTTCTAAAGCCGACAGCACATCCAAGGCAATGCGCACCGCTCCCACCACAGAAAACTGAATGCCTTGGCGCAGACAGTATTTCAGATTGATGCCGTTGACGTATTCCATGACCAGATACGTCACTTCGTCGTCACGGCCCGTGTCGTGTACGCTCACAATGGCGGGGTGCGACAAACGTGCCGCTGACCGTGCTTCGGTTAAAAAACGCCGTTCGTACTCCAGGGACACTTGCGTGGACAATCCCCCAATGCGGATGGTTTTGATGGCGACGGTGCGCTGCAGCTGCGGGTCGTGGGCGATATAGACCACGCCCATCGCCCCGCGTCCTAACTCGCGCAAAATTTCGTAACGGCCAAGTTGTTGTCGAGTGTCGTTCATGGAGAGTGCCAAACGCTGCTGCGGGATGAGCTGCAATTGTCAGCCATTTTGTCGCAGAACCGTGGGGAATCGTCCACATCCATCCTTTGCGGTGTCAAACATGAATGCAGTTTCTGGCATCCTTATCGAGTTTGTATTTTTTCATTCACACCCTGTTTGTATATGGCCCATCTGTTGATCGTAGAAGACGATGAATTGTTGCGTGACGGTTTGGAGAGCCATTTTCAACAAGCCGGTTATCAAGTGATGACGGCTGCCGACGGGTTGACGGCCCTGGGCTTGTTGCGCGCCACCCCTTTTGACGGCGTGATCTTGGACTTGGGGCTGCCACAAGTCGATGGCATGGCGCTGTTGCGCATCGTGCGACAACAACAAGCCGCCTTGCCCGTGCTGATCTTGACGGCCCGCGACGACGTGCAAGACCGCATCGAAGGCTTGAACGCTGGGGCTGATGATTACTTGACCAAGCCCTTCAACCCTGACGAGCTGCTGGCACGCGTGCAATCCATGTTGCGCCGCGCCAGCTTACCGGCGTTTTCAGCCGGACAAACCGGTGATGACGAGCCTGTAAGCAGCAAGCAGCCCAGCACGTCGTCAGGCGATATTCAGTTGGACGGCGCGACCCTGCGGGCGTGGGTGCAAGGCCACGCCATCGACCTCACCTCCCGCGAATGGGTCTTGCTGGATTTGCTGGTCAAGCACCGAGGCCACGTCATCAGCCGAGAGGCGGTGCTGCAAGCGTGGCAGGCCGAGGCCAGCGAGGGTGGCGGGGGCGGTACGGTGGCCTCGAATGCCCTCGAGGTGTACGTCCACCGACTGCGCCGCAAACTCAGCGCCACCCGCTACGGCGTGCGCAACATACGTGGCTTGGGCTATATGCTGGAGCAGGACGCACCTTGAACACACCGCCTACGTTGAGTATGCCCGACAGCCCCTCGGCCCTGATCTCGCTGCGCCGGCAACTGCTGCTGTGGCTGCTGTTGCCGCAACTGGTGCTGTGGGCGGGGGGGGGCTTGTTGGCCTACCGGATGGCCTTGACCTATACCGAAAAAGCCATCGACCAATCGCTGATGCAGTCCGTGCGGGCGCTGGCGCGGCAAGTCAAACCCATCGGCTCGGGGCTGCTGATCGACTTTCCCCGCGCCGCCCAAGACGTGCTTGAACAAGACCCCGACGACCGCCTGAGCTATACCGTCTCGTCTCCCCCCGGCCAATTCCTCCTGGGCAACGCCCGCCAGCCCCTGCCCGCCCCGCCGCAAGAGCCGGAGCTGGGCGTGCCCATGCGCTACCGCGCCGAGTTGGGGGGCAAACCCTTGCGCATCGTCTCGCTGGATGTGCCCTATGGCGACGAAGACACCCGTCAACGCCTGCGCGTGCAAGTGGGCAAAAGCTTTGCGGTGCAGCAGCGCATCGCAGCGGAGTTGATTGCCGACATCCTCGCCCCCTTGCTGGCGCTTGGCCTGCTGCTGAGTGCCTTGGTGCATGGCGGCATTCAACGCGGCTTGGCCCCACTGAAACGCCTGACGGCGCAGCTTGAAAACCGCTCGGTCAACGCGCTCTCGCCCATCGAACTCACCCAAGCCCCGCGCGAAGTTCACGCCCTTGCCTTGGCCGTCAACAGCTTGCTGACCGAAGTCGCCCGCAGCGTGGGGCAAGAGAAACGCTTTTTAAACGACGCAGCGCACCAGCTCCGCACCCCCTTGGCGGGCCTCATCAGCCAAGTGGAGTTGGCGCAAAAAGAAAGCCAAGACCCCGTGGTGCAAGCCCGCTTGACCAAGGTGAGAACCGGCGCACAACGCAGCGCCCACTTGGTTCACCAACTGCTGACCTTGGCCCGCGCCGAAGCCCCCTTGCGCTTACAACAGATGGATTTGGCGAGCTTGGCGCAAGACGTGGCCCGCGAATGGGCCCCCCGCGCCGTCCATGCGGGCATGGATTTGGGCTATGAAGGTTTAGACCACCTGCCCCTGCAAGGCGATGCGCTGCAACTGCGCGAAGCCATCGTCAACCTGCTGGACAACGCCCTGCGCTACACACCCAAAGGCAGCCGCATCACGTTGCGGGTGCAAGCCCATCCCGCCACTGGACAAGCCTCACTCATGGTTGAAGACGACGGCCCGGGCATTCCCCCCAGCGACACCCACTTGGTATTTCAACGCTTTTGGCGCGGCAACGAGCAACCCGGTGGCTGTGGCCTGGGGTTGGCCATCGTCCAAGAAATCGCCCACCGCCACGGCGGCGAAGCCAGCGCCGAACCGCTCTATCCCCACGGCCTGCGCATCACCCTTCAATTGCCGTGGCGCACCCCCACCTCTGCCGTAACGACGCATCCCCCCTCCCCATCTCCCCCCGTTGGGAGGAGGAGCTGAGCGCCACCCTCTGCTGCCGTATGGTTCTAAAAAAGAGTAGCAAAAAAAGTGAGCTGCTTACGCAAGTAATACGAGAATTTTTGGCGATTTGATGCTGAAAATATGATGTTTTTATCTGAAAAACAAGGTTCAGGCAGTAAAAAAACCCGTTTTCAGGTCTGAAAAACGGGTTTGAAGGTCATTTTTGACGTTTTTTCGTCTATTTTTTAGTATCAAAATGGCTGAAAGCCTCGTAAAACTTGCGTGACAAGCTCACTTTTTTTGCTATTTGTTTTTAATCGCTCCACCGCTGCCCTGTGCCTGCGTCAAACCAAGATGCGGCGCCAGGATGGAACCCAAGGCCCACGTTGTCGCCTACGCGCACCGAGGTGTGCGGGGGCACACGCACGCTCACGTCGCCTGCGGCGGTGGCCACCACCACATACGTGTCCGCGCCTGTGGGTTCGATGATCGTGACCTCGCCGCGCCATGAGGCGGTGTCTTCCAAGCGCAGGTGCTCAGGCCGCAAGCCCAGTTGGAGGGCTTGACCTGCCGGAGCGGGGCAGAGGGCGTTCAGCGTCACACCATGAAAGGAAAAACGGCATCCGGCGCTGGATTCAACGGCGTGACCAGCGATCAAATTCATGGTCGGCGACCCCATGAACGTGGCGACGTAGGTGTTGGCCGGGCGGTTGTAAATCTCGTCGGGTGTGCCCAGTTGTTGCAGCACACCGCCCTTCATCACGGCGATGCGGCTGCCCAAGGTCATGGCCTCGATTTGGTCGTGGGTGACATAAACGCTGGTGATGCCGCTGCGCTGGTGCAGGCGTTTGATTTCAGCCCGCATTTCCACGCGCAGCTTGGCATCCAAGTTGGACAGCGGCTCGTCGAACAAAAACAGTTGTGGTTGACGCGCCAAGGCACGGCCCATCGCCACCCGCTGCCGTTGACCACCGCTGAGTTGGGCGGGGCGGCGATCGAGCAAATGTTCGATTTGCAGCATGGCGGCCACATCGCGGATGCGTTGCTCGCGCTCGGCCTTGGGGACTTTGCGCATTTCCAGCGCAAACCCAATGTTGTCGGCCACGCTCATCGTGGGGTAGAGCGCGTAGCTTTGAAACACCATTGCAATGTCGCGCTGGGCGGGCGGCACGCCAATGACGTTGCGCTCCCCAATGCGAATTGCGCCCTCGGTGGGGTCTTCCAAGCCCGCGATGATGTTCAGCAGCGTGCTTTTGCCGCAGCCCGACGGCCCCACCAAAATCAAAAATTCGCCCGGCGCGACCTCAATGTCGATGCGCTTGAGCACTTCGACCTGTTTGTCGCCCTTGCCAAAAGTTTTACGTATGCCTTGTATGTGCAGTGCAGATGCCATGATGTGTGTTCCTTTGAGATTCAGCTTGTGCGCTTCAGCCTTTGACTGCGCCTGCCGTCAGCCCTTTGACGAAATACTGCCCGGCCAGCATATACACCAGCATGGTCGGCAGCCCCGCGATGACGGCGGCGGCCATGTCCACGTTGTAGGCTTTGACGCTGCTGCTGGTGTTGACCATGTTGTTCAGGCCCACGGTGATGGGTTTGCTGTCGGCTCCGCTGAAGGCCACGCCGAACAAGAAGTCGTTCCAGATGTTGGTGAACTGCCAAATCAGCGTCACCATGACGATGGGGGTGGACATGGGCACGACAATGCGCCAGAAAATGCGCCAAAACCCCGCGCCGTCCATGCGGGCCGCGTTGATGAGTTCTTGCGGAATGGCGGCGTAGTAGTTGCGGAAAAACAGCGTCGTGCCCGCCAAACCCGCCAAGCAATGCACCAAGATCAAGCCCCCGACCGAGCTGGAAATGCCCAGCCAGCCCAAAATCTGACTCATCGGCAACAGCACGACCTGAAACGGCATGAACACGCCAAAGAGCATGAAGCCAAACAGCAGCTCGCTGCCTCTGAACTTCCACAAACTCAGCACATAGCCATTGAGCGCCCCCCACAGCGTCGAGAGCAGCACCGCTGGCACGACCATGAGCACCGAGTTCCAGAAGTAGGGCTTCAGCCCCCGGCAATCCGTGCCCGTGCAGGCTTGGTTCCACGCCAGCCCCCACGCTTCGAAGTTGAGCGAGGTCGGCAGGCTCAAGAGGTTGCCGCTGCGGATTTGCTCGGCGTCTTTGAACGAAGTCACCAGCATCACGTACAACGGCGCTAAAAACCACACCGCCGCCAGCACCAGCACGGCGTACAACAGCCCACGCCCCAAGGAGGCCGCCAAGGAGGGGGAAGGAAGAGAAGAGGAACGGACATCAACGCTCATGGGGTTTGCTCCGCAGTTCGCTGTACAAATAGGGCACGACGATGGCAGCGACGGTGGCCAGCATCATGGTGGCACTGGCCGCACCGAGGCCGATTTGCCCGCGTGTGAAACTCATCACGTACATGAACGTGGCGGGTACGTCCGACGAAAAGCCCGGCCCGCCGCCCGTCAAGGCCATGACCAAATCAAAACTTTTGATCGACAAGTGCGACAAAACCATCAGCGTGGAGAACACCACGGGGCGCAGAATCGGCAAAATCACCCGCCAATAAATGCGCGGCAAGCTCGCGCCGTCGATTTGCGCGGCTTTGATGAGGCTGTCGTCGATGCCGCGCAAGCCCGCCAAAAACAAGGCCATCGCAAAGCCCGCGCTTTGCCAAATGCCGGCGATCACGACGCAGTAAATGGCGGTGTCGCCTTGCACCAACCAGTCAAAACTGAAGCTGGCCCAGCCCAAGTCGTGCATCAGCTTTTCTAAGCCCAAACTGGGGTTAAGCATCCACTTCCACGCCGTACCCGTCACAATGAAAGACAGGGCCATCGGGTACAAAAAAATGGTCCGCAACGCGCCTTCGGCCCGCACTTTTTGATCGAGCAAAATCGCCAGCAGCAGCCCAATCGCCATTGATCCACCGACGTAGAGCACGGTGAAGATGCCTAAATTTTTCAGCGCCAGCCACCAGCGATCCATCTGCCACAAACGAGCGTATTGCTCTAGGCCGACAAAGGTCTCGTAATTGGGCAGCATGCGCGAGGCCGTCATGGACAACACGCCGTTCCAGATCATCAGCCCATAAATAAAGGCAAATCCCAACACAAAGCCCGGTGCCACCACCAGCTTGGGCAGCCACG
>DLPA01000072.1:0-291 GCA_002479815.1 bacterium UBA7470
GGACGGCCCCGCACCCTCATCGGTGCGTCCACCATGGCGGGCGTGGGTGTGCTGGTCGTGCTGTGGAGTCCTTGGTTATGGGTAGGCGTGGCGGGGTTTGCGTGCATCGGTGCGGGGATGTCGGTGATCGTGCCCATTTTGTACGGCACGGTCGGTCATCTGCCCGCCGAACAAGGCACACGCGGCTTGGCCTTGGTCGCCATGATGGGCTACGCGGGTGCGCTCACCGGCCCCCCCTTCCTAGGCTTCATCGCCCAAGCATGGCACTTAAAAGCCGCCTTCACCGTCCTA
>DLPA01000072.1:396-1612 GCA_002479815.1 bacterium UBA7470
GAGGATGATAAAAAGTAGAGCAAAAAAAGTGAGCTGCTCACGCAAGTAAAACTTAGCTTTTGGCGGATTTAGATCTAGAAATTACGCCAAAAAACATAAAAAAACATCCCAACCCACGTTTTTTCAGCCCAAAAATGGGTTTTTGGATGCCGCAGCAGCCATTTACTCAAGAGAACAGACTCATTTCAAGAATGAAATAGGCTATAACCCGCGCATAAATTGCGTAAGCAGCTCACTTTTTTTACTATGAGTTTTGATTTTCAGGGTTTTCCCTAGTTTGTCCCAACTGGGACAGGGGTTTGCTTGGATAAAAAGGGGGGAGCGATTAAATTCGCACGGTCGTTCTTTTTTCTAGAGGAAACCCCCGCATGAGCGCAGATTACACCGTCCACGGCGACGTGGCCGTTATCTCTTTAAACAACCCGCCTGTCAATGGTTTGGGGTTGGCAACTCGCTTGGCCATCGTGGCTGGGCTGGCACAGGCGCAGGCCGATTCAGCCGTGAAAGCCATTGTGTTGACGGGGGCCGGCAAAGCCTTCTCAGGCGGGGCCGACATCAAAGAGTTTGGCAGTCCTAAAGCGATTCAAGAGCCGAATTTATTGAGCGTGATTCGTGCCGTGGAAAACACCACCAAGCCTGTCGTGGCTGCTGTGCACAGCGTGTGCATGGGCGGCGGCTTGGAGTTGGCGCTGGGGGCGCATTACCGCATCGCTGCGCCGGGCTGCAATGTGGCGCTGCCCGAGGTCAAGCTGGGCTTGATTCCGGGGGCGGGTGGCACGCAGCGCCTGCCGCGTGTCTTGGGCGTGGAGGCCGCGCTGAACATCATCGTCAGTGGCGAACCCGTCAAGAGCGAGATGCTGGCGATGTTGCCCGGTCAAAAACTGTTCGACAAGCTGGCGGCTTCGCCTGAGCGTTTGGCTGAGGAGGCGCTGGCCTTCGCCCGTGAAGTGGCAGCCAAGCATGCGGCCGACGGTTCCGCCTTCCCCTTGGTGCGGAATCTGCCTTGCAAGCACCCCCAAGGCGCGGCGTATTTTCAGTTTGCCCGCAACATGGTCAAGGGCATGGCGAAAAACTTTCCCGCGCCCGCCAAGTGCGTCGATGCGGTGGAGTTGGCAACGAAGAAAAAATTTGAAGATGGCTTGCTGGCCGAGCGCGAGATGTTCATCAATTTGATGTGGACTCCCGAGTGCCGTTCGCTGCGCCATTTGTTCATGGC
>DLPA01000072.1:1735-2145 GCA_002479815.1 bacterium UBA7470
GGCGGCATCACCATGAACTTCTTGAACGCGGGCATTCCCGTCAAGATGTTGGAGATGAAGCAAGAAGCCCTAGACCGTGGCGTGGGCGTGATTCGCAAGAACTACGAAGCACAAGTCAAAAAAGGCAAGCTCAAGCAAGACAAGTACGAGCAACGCATGGCCTTGTTGAGCACGACGCTGGAGTATGCAGACTTGAAGGATGCGGATTTGGTCATCGAAGCCGTGTTTGAAGACTTGGGCGTGAAAGAGGCTGTCTTTAAAAAGCTGGACGAGGTGATGAAGCCCGGCGCGATTTTGGCTTCCAACACCTCCACGCTGGACGTGAACAAAATCGCCGCCTTCACCAGCCGTCCGCAAGATGTGGTGGGCATGCACTTCTTCAGCCCCGCCAATGTGATGAAGCTGCTGGA
>DLPA01000072.1:2301-3899 GCA_002479815.1 bacterium UBA7470
GCAACCGCATGATCGAGCAGTACGGTCGTCAAGGCGGCTTCTTGCTGGACGAAGGCTGCACGCCTGAGCAAGTGGACAAAGCGATTGAGAAATTCGGCTTTGCGATGGGGCCGTTCCGCATGGGCGACTTGGCGGGCAACGACATCGGCTGGGCGATTCGCAAGCGTCGCTACATCGAAAAACCACACATGAAGTACAGCAAAACCGCCGATTTGTTGTGCGAAAAAGGCCGTTTTGGGCAAAAAACGGGTGCAGGTTGGTATGACTACGCCCCCGGCAAGCGCGACCCCATTCCCAACGCAGAAGTGGTGGCAATGATTGAGGAGCACCGCAAGACACTGGGCATCACGCCCCGCAAAATTTCTGACGAGGAAATCGTGCAACGCTTGGTGTTCAGCTTGGTCAACGAAGCCGCGCACATTTTGGAAGAGGGCATTGCCAACAAAGCCAGCGATGTGGATGTCGTTTATATCTTTGGTTACGGCTTCCCCGTGCATCGCGGTGGGCCTTTGAACTACGCCAACGAGGTCGGCCTGTTCAACGTGGTCGAGGCCATGAAGCGTTTTGCCCGCAACCCTTACGACGATGCCAAGTTCTGGCAACCTGCGCCGCTGTTGGCCCGTTGGGTGGCTGAAGGTAAAACATTCTGATACAAAAAGCACGCTATCGCTTTATTTTATTGCGTAAGCAGCTATTAAAAATACAGCAAAGGATTTTGTCATGACTCAAGCCGTCATCGTCTCTACCGCTCGCACCCCTCTGGCAAAAAGCTGGAAGGGCAGTTTCAACATGACCCACGGGGCCACGCTGGGCGGTCACGCCGTGCAGCACGCCATTGCGCGTGCGGGCATCGCTGCCGCCGAGGTGGAAGATGTCATCATGGGCTGCGCCAACCCCGAGGGGGCGACGGGCGCGAACATCGCCCGTCAAATTGCCCTGAAAGCGGGTTGCCCCGTCACCGTGTCGGGCCTGACCGTGAACCGTTTTTGCTCGTCCGGCTTGCAAACCATCGCTTTGGCAGCCCAGCGCATCATCGCGGGCGAGGGCGATATTTATGTGGCGGGTGGCGTGGAAAGCATCTCTTGCGTGCAGCAGGAAATGAACCAGCACATGCTCGCCGACCCCGCTTTGCTCAAGGCCAAGCCTGAGATTTACTGGAACATGCTGCAAACGGCAGAGCAAGTCGCCAAGCGTTATGGCATCGCTCGTGAGGTGATGGACGAGTACGGCGCAGCCAGTCAACAAAAAGCCTGTGCCGCGCAAGCCGCTGGCTTGTTCGACGCTGAAATTGCGCCCATCACCGTGACTGCGGGCGTGATTGATAAAACCTTGGGCCTCATCACCAAGCAAGTCACCGTCAGCAAAGACGAGGGCACACGCGAGGGTACGACCCAAGCGGGCATCAGCGGCATCAAGCCCGCCATCCCCGGTGGCGTGATTTCCGCAGGCAATGCCAGCCAGTTCTCAGACGGTGCGGGCGCTTGCGTGGTGATGCACGAGTCTGTGGCGCAGCAAAAGGGCTTGACCCCGCTGGGCCGCTTCTTGGGCTTTGCGGTGGCGGGTTGCGAGCCTGACGAAATGGGCATCGGCCCCGTGTT
>DLPA01000011.1 GCA_002479815.1 bacterium UBA7470
AAAATCAGCGACACCGCCGATGTGGTTAAACGGGTGCGAACCGAAGTGAGTGCAGGCCGCGCCCAAGACGGAGGCAGCGTCGATTTGGTGTGGATCAACGGCGACAACTTTGCCGCCATGAAGCGTGAGGGTTTGTTGTTCGGCCCCTTTGCTGACAGCCTTCCTCACTTCCGTTGGGTGGACACCACAGGCAAACCCACCACCACCAGCGATTTCTCCATCCCCACCGACGGCTATGAAGCCCCTTGGGGCATGGCGCAATTCACGCTCTTTGCCGACCAGCGCCGCCTGCCGCAGCCGCCTCAAAGCATGGCCGACTTGCTGGTCTTGGCCCGTCAGCAAGCCGGGCGCATCACCTACCCGCGCCCCCCCGACTTTCACGGCACGACCTTCATCAAGCAAGCCCTGCTGGAACACAGCCCAAATGCAGCCGTGTTCGCCCGCCCCTACACGCCCGAAGCCTTTGGGCCAGCCACGGCGGGTTTGTGGCAGTTTTTAGATGGATTGCACCCCCATTTGTGGCGCAAAGGCAAGCAATTCCCCTTGAACGCGGCAGCCCTACGGCAAATGATGGCCGATGGCGAACTGCTGTTGGCCCTCACCTTCAACCCCAACGAAGCCGCCAACGAAATCGCCGCCAAACGCCTCGCCCCCAGCGTGATGAGCTGGCAGTTTGACAAAGGCACGATTGCCAACACCCATTTTGTCGCCATCCCTGTCAATGCCCGCAGCAAAGCGGGGGCGCAAGTCGTCGCCAACTTCTTGCTCTCGCCTCTGGCCCAAGCCCGCAAAGCCGACATTCAACACTGGGGCGACCCCACCGTCCTCGCCACCGACCGCCTGCCCGCCGACGAGCGCAAGCTGTTCACCAGCGCCCCCCTCCCGGGCCAAGTCACCCGCACCGCCCCCGCCCTGCCCGAACCCCACGCCAGTTGGGTCAAACCCCTAGAACGCGAGTGGCTCCAACGATACGGCCAGTAACCGTGATTTACACCGTCATCGAAACCCCTATTTTTATCCGCTATGCCGCACAAATCTGGGATGAGGAAGAACATCAAGCGTTCATCAACTGGATTGCAGAAAACCCTGAGGCGGGTGATGTGATTCCGGGAGCAGGCGGTTTGCGTAAAGTACGCTGGAGTCGGGCGGGTATGGGCAAACGTGGCGGAGCGCGAGTCATCTACTTCAATCGCTTACCACTTGGTGAAATCATTTTGCATCTGGTTTATGCAAAGGCTAAACTGGACAATATCCGGCCTGAATTCTTAGTAAAACTCAAGGAGCAATACGATGCCTGCTGAATCACAAACCTCCGCGACTGACTTCTGGAAAGGCGTTGACCCTGAAATTGCCCAATTTGAGCAAGATTTACTGGCCTCCATTGCTCAAGCAAAGCGTGGCGAATTTGCTCGCGTTCACACACCCGAAACGATTGCTGCCGCCCGTCGTGTCTCTGCTTCAACACCACAAGAGACCAAGACTAGCGTTCCTATACAACTGAAGCTAGATCAACGAGTCATCACTGCGTTTAAAGCAACAGGCACAGGTTGGGAAGCACGCATCAATGCCACGTTGTTAGAAGCGATTGAGCAAGGAAAACTACAAACTTTGCGCTAAGTTCTTGGTTTGCTGATCTTCCCCGCCCTGCTGGGCCTCATCGTCGTGTTGCCTGTGTTGGGCGTGGCTTTGCTTGCGTTGTGGGGCATGGCTGATGGGCAGGCGTGGCTGGCGTTGTGGCAAGAGCCGCAAACCCTGCCCGCGTGGGGGCTGAGTGTGTGGACGGGGGTTGCTGCCACGGTCTTGAGTTGGTGGCTCTCGGCAGTGTGGTTGTCGCGGGTGTGGAGACGCGCACAGACGCGGCAAGCTGCCGCCTCAGGTTGGGCGATCTCCGCCCTGCTCGCCACACCGCACGCGGCTGTGGCAATCGGCTTGTTGGCGTGGCTGAGTCCCAGTGGTTGGTTCGCCCGCCTCGTCTCGCCTTGGCTCACAGGCTGGAACGTACCGCCCGATTGGGCCACCAGCCAAGACCCGTGGGGGTTGGGTTTGATCTTGAGTTTGGTGAGCAAAGAAATCCCGTTTTTGTGGTGGAGTGCGGCGACGCAATGGGCGCGTGAAGATGTGTCGCGCCGTTGGCAAGCCGAATATGCCGTGGCTTTGACGCTGGGCTATACCCCCTCCCAAGCGTTTTGGCGCGTCATCTGGCCGCAACTCGCGCCGCGTTTGTCGTGGCCCCTGTGGGCGGTGTTGGCCTACAGCTTGAGCGTGGTCGATGTCGCGCTCATCATCGGCCCCACCTCGCCCCCTAGCTTGGCGGTGTTGGCATGGCAATGGCTGCGGGATGCGGATGCGCTGCGCCAAGCCCAAGGCGCGGCAGCCAGTGGCCTACTGGCTTTGAGCACCGTGCTCATCGCCGCCCTTTGGATGTGGGCACGCCGAGGGCTGCGTGCCGGGGGTTGGGGTTTGCACGGAATTACCATTAAAAATGGCTCTGGCGCTTATTTTAAAAGCGATACCCGCTATTTATTTCATACTTTGCATGATGGTATCTCTGTATGGCCGATCTATGGGGCCGTGTGGTGGGCGCTGGCCTTGGGCAGTGTGATGGGCAGTTGGCCGTTTCCCGTGCTCTGGCCTGAGTCGTGGAGCTTACGCGCTTGGCACAGCGTTTGGGACAGCAGTGCCACCCTCGCCACCAGCTTGGGCTTGGCGGTAGCTGCCAGTGGCTTCTCGCTGCTGTGGAGTCTGGTCTGGTTGGAATGGGCACCCCGCGCATGGATAGACACGCTGCGGCCTGTGCTGATGCTGCCCTTGGTGTGGCCTAGCTTGCTGTGGAGTCTGGGCCAGTACCAGTGGGCGCTGTGGATGCAGGCCGAGGGCACGATGATGGCGGTGCTGCTCGCCCACGTCAGTGTGGTGCAGCCCTATGTCTTGCTCAGCCTGACCCCTGCGTACATGGGGTTTGATCCCCGCGCCGCCCACGTCAGCGCCAGCTTGGGCCACACGCGGGCGGTGTTTCTGTGGCGGGTGAAATGGCCGCTGCTGCGTCGCGCCTTGGCCTTGGCGTGGGCGGTGGGATGTGCGGTCAGCATGGCCCAATACCTGCCCACGCTGTATGTCGGCACGGGTACGTGGGCCACCGTCACGACCGAAGCCGTACAGATGGCCGCTGGTGGACAACGCGCCACTGCCTCCGCCTACGCCGGACTGCAAGCCTTGTTGCCCTTGCTCGCCTTTGGCGCAGCGGCTTGGATAGGGCGACCCCGCCGCTTTCCAGCACACACAGCACCGCGTCATTGAAAGCATCCGTCATGAGCTTGTCT
>DLPA01000139.1:0-2506 GCA_002479815.1 bacterium UBA7470
CTCACGTTGATGTGGTTTCTGACGCAGGCGGATTACAAGCCAGAAAAAAGAAAACCCTCCCCAGCTAGAAGCTGAGGAGGGTAATTCGAAGTGGAACCGTCACTGAAGTGTGATTTACACGTTCAGTCGCAGAGTGGATTAATAACCGCCGCGGCCACCGCTGCCGCCATCACGGCGACCGCCCATATTGCCGTAAGGGCTGCGGAAGCCACCTTCGCTGCCGCCACCGAAGCCGCCTTCACGACGACCACCGCCGCCGAAGCCACCTTCGTCACGATCACGACGACCACCACCGAAGCCACCACCACCGCTGCGTGGAGGACGAGCTTCCATCGGACGGGCTTCGTTCACCACCAGGCTACGTCCACCCAAAGACTGACCATTCATACCTGCGATGGCTTGTTGCGCTTCGGCATCGCTGCCCATTTCAACAAAGCCAAAACCTTTAGAGCGGCCTGTGTCACGCTCCATCATGACTTTGGCGCTGCTGACGCGACCAAAAGCACCGAAAGATTGTTGCAGATCTTCATCGCGCACCGAATAAGGAAGGTTGCCGACGTAAAGTTTGTTGCCCATCAAGGGACTCCTGAAAACACATAAAAACAAAGCGATGGAGCCCCGATAGCACAAAAAACCTGTAGCACGCGAAACCGACCGATCACCAAAACGCTGATTCCAAAACATACAAGGAATCAGCATGGAACATTATGCGCTTTGGGTTTGGGTTCATGTTTCTTTTTTTACATCCAAATCATCCAAGATCAAATACAGTGCCAAATAACAACACTTTCATCACGACTTGGAATGCCGTTTGTCGTTCTCTACGGTCTTGACTGATGGGAATTCGCGCTTTTCAAGATCGGAAGTGGATTTATACTGGTGCATCACAGCGCCGATTTGTTCCAGATTGCGGGCGCTTAAAAAATGCCGCTAAAGAGGAGGACTATGGGCCTCGTCCTTGGCGACTTTGTATCTTCTATTAGTCCTTATCGCTCTACCGTGATCGTTCATCCTCAAACCCACCGTTTCACTGAAGCCTTGGTGCTCCAAAGCGGCCTGAGTCTGCCCGCTTATGAATTGGTTTATGAAACCTACGGCACGCTCAACGCCCAGCGCAGCAACGCGGTACTGATTTGCCATGCGCTGAATGCCTCGCACCACGTCGCGGGGGTTTACACCGATGCACAGGGGCAGATCAAACCTCGCAGCGAAGGGTGGTGGGACAACATGATCGGGCCGGGCAAGCCGTTGGACACCAACCGTTTTTTTGTGATTGGGGTGAACAACCTGGGTTCGTGCTTTGGCTCGACTGGTCCGACCCATATCAACCCCGCCACAGGTGACGCATGGGGTGCAGATTTCCCCGTCGTCACGGTAGAAGATTGGGTCAATGCGCAAGCGCGCTTGTTGGATGCACTAGGCATTACCCAGTTGGCGGCGGTGATGGGCGGCAGTCTGGGCGGGATGCAAACTTTATCGTGGACGCTGCAATACCCCAAGCGCGTGCGTCATGCCGTCGTGGTGGCCAGTGCGCCCAACTTGACCGCTGAAAACATCGCCTTCAATGAAGTGGCGCGACGAGCGATCGTCACCGACCCCGATTTTCACGAGGGGCACTATTTGCGTGTCCACACCAAACCCAAGCGCGGTTTGCGCATCGCCCGCATGATCGGGCACATCACGTACTTGAGCGACGACGTGATGAACGAAAAATTTGGCCGTCGCTTGCGTGCCCTAGAAACCGCCGTGGCAGACCGTGATGTCGCCGCATTGGAGCGTTTGGCCTATCACTACACCACCACGGGCGTGGAGTTTGAGATTGAAAGCTATTTGCGCTATCAAGGCGACAAGTTCAGCGAGTATTTCGATGCCAACACCTATTTGCTCATCACCCGTGCGTTGGATTATTTTGATCCGGCTCGTGCGCATCAGGGCCATCTGGCGCAAGCCCTGTCGGTGGCACAAGCCCGATTCTTGGTCATCAGCTTCACCACCGACTGGCGATTTTCCCCCGCCCGCAGCCGTGAAATCGTGCGTGCGCTCTTGCATAACCAGCGTCCCGTCAGTTACGCCGAGATTGACGCACCCCACGGGCACGATGCGTTTTTGTTAGACGATCCGCGTTACTTGGCCGCTGTACGCGCCTATTTTGACCACACCGTTGCGCCGGAGGTGTTGTGATGACCGAACAAGCTTTGAATGAGTGCATCGCTCGCCTTGTGCCTGAAGGGGCGCGTGTGCTGGATTTGGGTTGTGGCAATGGCGAACTGCTGGCCCATTTGATGCAGCATCGCCGTTGCCAAGGGTATGGCGTTGAAATTGACGATGCCAAAGTACACGCCTGTTTGTTACGCGGCGTGAGTGTCTTGCAGCTCAACCTAGAAGAGGGGTTGAGTATGTTTGAAGATCAGAGCTTCGACGTGGTACTCCAAATCGATACGCTGCAACACCTGCGCAACGCCCAAACCATGTTGCAAGAAACCGCCCGTGTAGGGCGCATGGGCAT
>DLPA01000139.1:2645-9249 GCA_002479815.1 bacterium UBA7470
TACGACACACCCAACATCCGCGTAGGCACGTTTGCAGACTTTGAAGTATTGGCGCAACGCAATGGCTTGAGCATCCAAGATGCCTTTGGCTTGTCCGACGGGCAGGAAGTACGCTGGATGCCGAATCTGCGCGCCAGCACTGCCGTGTTCAAGTTCATGAGGGCTGTGTGAGCACGCAATGCGCGCGTATCGTGCGACTTTCGTGTGACACACTGATGAACAAAAATCCATGTTTGACTTGTCTCTTTTCCTATGCCCGCCTCTTCACGCGCCACTGCCAAAAAGCCGACGATCAAACGCACCAGCGTAAAAAGTCCATCAACGGATACGCCGAGCAGTCCGATTCGGGATTTGAAATTGACCGCATCGGCAGACAGGCTGCTGTCGCCCGAGATGAAGGCGTTTAATCGGGCCTTGTCGAAAATAGAAAAGATCAAGGCACAGATGGTCGAGCTGGATGCGCTGGGGCTGCATTACCAACGTCAAAACGCAGAGGTTTTAGACCCCTTGGTTGCAAAAACCACCGCCAATCGCCGTGAAATGGTGCTGTTTTTAGATGCGCGGCTTCGTGCTGCTGCCGAAAAGCGGCAAAAATCCTTGTCTAAAACGCAGCACGAGACAGCTGTCCGACTGATTTGTAACATCACCGCAGCTTTGGCTGCTGAACAACCGGAGATGGCTGAGATTCATGATCGCTACAGCAAAACCAGCTTGAGCGACATCGCCAAAATCGAAGCGGCTGAAAACCAAGAAATGATGGCGGACATTTTGCAAAAAATGGGCGGACAGATGCCTGAAGGGGTCGATGCCGCCCTGTCACCCGAAGAAATCCTCCAACACCTCTTTGGCGAAGTAGAACGCTTGCGGCAAGTACGCCAAGCGCGTCAAGAAGCGCGTCAAGCCAAACGGGCCGCCAAACAAAAAAGCAAAGCCAAGCCCGATTCCCCCCAAGCGCAGGCCATTGCCAACCAAGAACAAGCCGAGCAAACCCTGAAAACCTTGTTCCGACAAATCGCCAGCCGCCTGCATCCCGACCGCGAACCCGATGAGGCCGAGCGTCAACGCAAAACCAATTTGATGAGCCAAGCCAATGCGGCTTACGAACGCAAAGATTGGGTCACGCTCATGCAGCTACAACTGCAAGCCGAGTGGGTGGACCCCGATCACGCCAGCCGTTTATCAGCCCAGCGTCTGCATGAATTGACTTTATTGCTGAAACAACAAGCCGCTGCTCTTGAGACTGAAAGGCAAGGCTTGCAAGCAAAATGGAGCCAGCTTTTGCAAGTCCCTCTGGGGCTGCCTTTGACGGCTGGAATGCTGGACATGGTGCTGAACAAGCGGCGTTCGGACTTAGAGCAACAACTGGAAATCGAGGTCGCAGATTTGGCCTTGATTCAAACCGATGCCGGCTTAAAAACCGTGCTGAACGAGCAACGCAAAATCCACCGCAAAGAAGAAAAGCAGCAGGAGAGCTTCAATCGGTTTATTTTTTAATCCACCGATGGCGCTCCATAGAAAATGCGTCATCAGAGCAAATAAACCACCACGATGATGATGAAACCGAGGGTGAGATTGACGGCGACCCAGTTTTTAATTTGAGCCAAGACTGCACCACCCGCTGGCCAATCGCCGCCGCTGACGGCTTGGGTCAGTCGCTTATAAAGTGCAAAACGGATATGTCCAAAAATGGCCCACATCAGCAAACCGAGTGCGGCCATGACCATCCACACCACAGGCATTTGGAACTGTCCGCCACTCTGCACCGTGTCTTTGGCCACACGACCGATCATCCACGCCCCACTGACGACCGCCCAAGTCGCCAAGGCCAGAATGAATTGAAAAAAACGCCCTAAAACCCCGTGCATCAGCCGCTGTCGCTCAGGGGGCGGTAGCACTTCTTGCGCAACGGGACGCAAAAAGAAATGGGCAAAAAACATCCCACCAATCCAGATGATGATCGCCAATACATGGCTGAGTTTGAGTAGGTTATAAAGCATAGAACATCCTGAAAACCACGTTTATAGCGGATGCGATAAAACCTCATTCAGACAAACCCGTATCAGTCGCCGCAGCGATAAACAAAACCGACGATTTGCGGCATGGTGGCACGTCCAACTCTTTAGGAGACGCGCTCATCATGCCTATTTCTTCTTTGTCTGCCCCGCCGCCGCGCCCTTGGTCGGCCTTGGCACTGCTGCCTTTGGTGATGGCTTTATCCGCCTGCTCGTCGCTGTCCTTGGCTCCTTCCTCGAAGGACGTGACCATTGTCCGCACCACTTACGGCATTCCCCACATCACCGCCGCCGATGTGGAAGGCCTGGCCTTTGGCGCGGCCTATGCGCACGCGCAAGACAACATCTGCCAAAGCGCCGATCATTTGATGACCGTGCGCGGGCAACGGTCGCTGCACTTGGGCGAGTCCGGCATGGGCATCATGGGCGTGCGGGCGTTTCCCAACGCGCAAATTGATGCTTTCATCGCCGCCCACATGGACGATGCACGCTTGGCCGCGCTGTGGGCCGCCTCCAGTCCGGCCAATCAAGCCCAAGCGCGGGGCTATGTCGCGGGCTACAACCGCTATTTGCAAGACCATGCGGGCAAGCTGCCTGCCGCGTGCAACGGCAAACCGTGGGTGCAGCCCATGAGCTTGGCCGATTTGTACCGCGCGACTGAAGTGATTCAAGTCCAAGCCGGTGCAGGAGCCTTGGCCGATGCGATTTTGGCCGCCAAGCCACCACAAAATTCAGCATCAAAAGTGGGCCTGACTCTTATAGATAAAGAGGTTAATGCTCTTAATGAAGAATCATCTCAAGTGGCTGGCGCACAAGCAGCCTTGCGTGAAGCGGGCTTGTGGGAGTCGCCCTTAGGCTCGAACGCATGGGCCTTTGGCAAAGACCGCACCGCCAACGGCAAAGGCATGCTCTTGGGCAACCCGCATTTTCCGTGGGTGGGCACGAGCCGCTTTTATCAAATGCACCTCACCATTCCGGGCCACATGGACGTGATGGGGGCCAGCATCGGGTGGGCCAGCGTGGTGCAAATTGGCTTTAACAAAGACGTGGCGTGGTCGCACACCGTCTCTACCGGCAAACGCTTCACCCTGCACGAACTGGCCTTAGTCCCCGGACAAGCCACCCACTATCTGATCGACGGCAAGCCCGAAGCCATGCAAAGCAAGACGGTGCGCTACGCCGTGCGCGGGGCCGATGG
Source organism: bacterium UBA7470 (assembly GCA_002479815.1). Classification (GTDB taxonomy): domain Bacteria; phylum Pseudomonadota; class Gammaproteobacteria; order Burkholderiales; family Burkholderiaceae_C; genus UBA2334. The sequence continues at coordinate 5,856 of DLPA01000139.1, forward strand.
GCAAGTCCAACACAAAGAACACACCGTTTGGCACACCCGCTTTGGCCCCGTGCTGGTGATGCCACGCGCGGGCCTGAACTGGACAGCGCAAGTCGCCTACGCCTTAAAAGATGCCAACGCTGGCGGTTTGCGCAGCACCGACACTTACATGGGATTGGCCCGCGCCCGCAACGTGGCCGAGGTGCAGCAAGCCCTGGGCAATTTGGGCACAGCGTGGGTCAACACCATCGCCGCCGACCGCCACGGGCAAGCGATGTACGCCGACATGAGCGTCGTGCCCGATGTCGATGCCGCTGCGTTGGCGCGTTGTGCCCCGAGCAAACCCGCTGCCGCCTTGCTCGGTGGCGCGGGGCTGGTCGTGCTCAACGGCTCGCGCAGCGATTGCGATTGGCGGCAAGACCCCGCGTCTCCCGTGCCCGGCCTCACTCCGCCCACCCGTATGCCCATGGTGACGCGCAGCGATTGGGTACACAACAGCAACGACAGCTTCTTCTACACCCACCCCGAGGTGACATGGACGGACACGCCCATTTCCCCACTGGTCGGCGATGACGTGGTGCGCCGCCCCCGCACGCGCTCCGAGTGGCTGGAAATTCCCGAGCTGCTGAACAAAGGCAAAGTCACCCTGCCCGCCATGCAGGCCCAGTTGTTTGAAAACCGCAACCTCATGGCCCGCCTCCTCATTCCTGACTTGATCGCTGCTTGCACGACAAACACCAGCGCCAGCGACGATATTCGATCAGGCTGTGCGGCTTTAAAAACCTTTGCCGATGCGGGCTACCGCAACCATGCCGAGGCCAAAGGAGCCGTGCTGTTCCGCGAGTTTTGGCGCACCGCCAGCCAAATTCCCGGGGTGTATCGTGAGCCGTTCAACAAAGCCCGTCCCGTCGATACGCCCACAGGCTTGAAGTTCAGCGATGCGGCGACCGCTTCCAAAATTTGGGAAGCCTTGGGCGGTGCGGTCAAAAAAATGCGCGATGCGGGTTTCGCGCCTGATGTGGCCTTGGGCCAAGTGCAACGCGCCATCTTCAGCGATGCCGACATTGCGCTGCACGGGGGCGATGAGATCGAAGGCGTGCTCAACAACCTAGGCGACCGAGGTCGTCCGGGCATCGGCCAGCGTGGCATCCGCATCGACTACGGCACGAGCTATGTGCAAACCGTCACTTTTGACGAGCAAGGCCCCGTCGCCCAAGCCTTGCTCACCTACGGGCAAAGCACCAATCCCGCCTCGCCCCATCAAACCGACCAACTGCGCTTGTATGCCGCCAAGCAATGGCCGAGCTTGCCCTTCCACCCGCAAGACATCGCCCGCCAACGCCTAGGCGAGACCTTGGTGCTCAAACGCTGAAGCCCTACGCCTCTACGCCGCCACACACCCACCTGTGTGTGGCGGCGGAAAAAGCATGACTAAAAACAATAGTAAAAAAAGTGAGCTGTTTACGCAAGTTATACGTGGTTTTTAGTCAATTCTATATTCAAAAAAGGCCTTGAAAACCTAAAAAATTATCCCAAAATCTCTTTTTCGATCGCACAAAAGGGGGTGGGGGCTGTCAAAAGCCCTATTTTTTCAATAAAAACGGCTTTTTTTATAAATAAAATCGGCTAAAAAACCCGTATTAATTGCGTAAGCAGCTCACTTTTTTTGCTCATCTTTTGAGATGCTGTACCCGCCACCACAGCGATACGTTGTTTCCACTACGCGGTTTTGCGCACGCGCCAAGGGGGGGCATTTTTTATACTGATTCTTTTTGTAAGGAGACAGTCAGTGAACATCTTTGCCTTGAAATCAGTGAAATGGTGGCCTGCGGCGCTGTCCGTGTGTGTGACGATCGGCCTGGCCTTGTGGACGGTACGTGCGCACGCCCAACTGCTGATTGGGCAGCCGTCTGGGTTTTCGGGTGCTGCAGCCGCAGGGGTGAAAGAAAACACCAAGGGGGCGCAGTTGGTGATTGATCTCGTCAACGCCAAAGGCGGTGTTCATGGACAAAAAATCGAACTCTTATCGAAAGACGATCAGTTCATGCCCAAGCGCACGTTGGAGCGGGCCACAGAATTGATTGACAAAGACAAGGTGCTGGCGTTGTTTTTAAATCGAGGCACACCGCACACAGAAATCCTATTGCCGTTGCTCGCAGATCGCAAAGTCCCATTGATTGCACCCAGCACAGGCGCCATGGTGCTGCACGATCCCGTCAATCCTTGGGTGTTTAATGTCCGCGCCACCTACCAGCGCGAGGCGGCCAGGGCCATCGAGCATTTGGTGGGATTGGGGTTGACGCGCATTGCAGTGATGTACACCGACGACTCGTTTGGGGCCGATGGCGCGGCCGGCGCCACCAAAGGCTTTGAAAAACAGCGGGTGCCGGTCTTGTGGCAAGAGAAATTTCCACGCGACAACCCCGATCTAACGCCGTTGGTGCAACGCGTCAAGCAGTCAGACGCGCAGGCGGTGGTGGTGATCGCGTCGGCTGCCAATGTGGCTGCGGCAGTCAAAGGCATTCGCCAGGCGGGGTCTCGCGCGCAGGTGGTCACTTTATCCAACAACGCCTCAGACGGTTTCATCAAACTCTTGGGTGAACAAGGCCGCGGGGTCATCGTCACGCAAGTGTTTCCCAGCGAGCGTTCCATGACCTACGCGTTGGTACGCGAGGCGGTTGAATTGGCTCGTACCAAAGGCTTGGACGGTGTCTCTCCAGCCATGATGGAAGGCTTCGCGGCGGCCAAGGTCTTGGTGGAGGGCTTGCGCTTGGCCGGCCCCAACCCCACACCGGCCAAGCTGCGCGATGCGCTAGAAAACATCCAACGTTTCGACTTGGGCGGCTTGTCCATCAGTTACACCAGTACCGACCACAGCGGGCTAGAGTTTGCCGACTTGTCCATCATCGACGCCAGTGGTAAGTTCCGCCGCTGAGGCAGCCAGCCCGTGACACACAAGGAATTGGTGATCTTCGTAGAATCTGTAATTCCATTCAGTTTCATCGCTTGCCACCATGTCCTTGACCTCGCGCCCTGTTGACGATGCCATCCCGACTCCATCCCCCAGCGAGGGCCTGATTCGCATACGCGGGGCGCGGCAGCACAATCTGCAACACCTTGATGTGGACCTCCGCACGGGGGAGTTGACGGTGGTGACGGGCGTGAGTGGTTCGGGCAAATCCAGCTTGGTGTTCGATACCTTGTTTGCGGAAGGGCAGCGGCGGTACGTGGAAACCTTCAGCGCCTACGCCCGCCAGTTTTTAGACCGCATGGACAAACCAGCGGTGGATCACATCGACGGCGTGCCGCCCGCCATCGCCATCGACCAAACCAACCCCGTTCGCAGCTCCCGCTCGACTGTGGGCACGATGACCGAGTTGAACGACCACTTGAAGCTGCTGTTTGCCCGTGGCGC
>DLPA01000168.1:0-8051 GCA_002479815.1 bacterium UBA7470
GGTCAATACCGACTCTTTCAGGCGGGCGTGAGCTTGCCGCAGTTGGGGGCATCTCTTGGCGCGACGGACGGCAAAGGCAAACCCATCACGCCCCAACGTGGTCAACTCAACGCCACGGGCGGCTTGGACTTGACCCGTTTGGCGCACGCCTGCAACGCCTACCACCAGCAACGCCTGCGCCGTGAATTGATGGTGTTGGACGGGCGCGGGCTGGTCAACCCCGCATGGAAGCAAAGCATCGAGCGGCTGCTGGCCCCGCAAACTGAAATGGGACGCAAACTGGCAGCGGGCACGGCCTTTTTGGTACGCATAGGGCGCTATGGCAGTGCCGACAGCAAAACCCTGACGGGCGAAGGTGTGGCGAGCATCAAAATCATGGGCGCAAGAGTTGGTGGCAAGCAGCAATTCACGTTTGAAAGCACCACCAAAACCGTGTGGCTGGCGGCACAGGAGGAAACGGCGCAAAAACACCTCATTCCCTTTGGCTGGGCCATTGTTGAAATTGATCCTAAAGAAGACAGCCCCAGTTTGAAAATGTGGTGCGAGCAATGGCGGGGTCAGCACAGCTCAGGCAGTGCCGATTTGGAGCAGATACGCCGCCAACTGGCCCAACAACGCGAAGAAGCCGAACGCCAAAAGCAAAACGACCAGATCGCCGCACGCCAACAAGCCGAGCAACAAGCCGCCCAAGCACAGGCCGAGGCCGCAAAAGCAGCGGCACGCGCTCAACTCTCGGCGCAAGGTCAAACAATTGAGCAGTTGCGCGAACGCTGCGAACAGTGGTTCAACCAACTCGCGCCCAAGGGCAATTTCAAAAAAATTGCGCCCGATGCCAACAAAGCCGGGCTGTACCAAGAAGCCACTCATTTGGTCAATCAAGCACTCGCCTCCCCCGACTGGAGCGCCAGCGACAAAGCGGCCTTGGCTGAGATGCTGGAAACCTGTCTGCCCCAGATCGTGCAGCCGTGGGATGCCAAAGAGCAACGCAAGAAGCTGAAGTTCAATGCCCTGCGGGGCGTGGGATGAGTTATTCAACTGTAGTTGGGATTTTTTTGGATTTACACCATGCACGCTTATCAATTTCATCAGATGGTGTCTGAGTCACACCAAATTACCATTGATCTCCCCCCCCACGCGCCAAGCGGAACAGCACAAATCATTGTCATGTTTCCTGACGCAGAAGAAGGATTACATCAGACCAAGGCCAAGCCCACGAACTTGGCGCAATACACCGCCTGGCTAGAAGCACACCCCAGAAAAGGACGCAGTGCCGAAGAAATTGATCGCTACATCCGTGAAGAGCGTGACAGTTGGGAAGACTGAGATGAAAAACGTCTATTTGGATTCCAACATGGTGATTTACTTTGTGGAACAAAACGAAGCGTTTTTCTATCCGCTGAAAGCTTTGCTGTTGAATCCTGCAAACCCGGTCAAAGTGATGTACAGCGATTTGCTACGAATGGAAACCACAGTGCTTCCGTTGCAGTTGGGCGATCAAGACCTATTGATGCGATATGACAATTTCTTTACAGCCTTACAAACACCTCCGATACCGATGAGCACACGAGTGTTTGAACTTGCCACTCAGCTTCGTGCCACTCATCGTTTGAAAACACCCGATGCGCTGCATTTGTCAGCAGCCATTTGCGGTAGATGTGACGAGTTTTGGACAAACGATCATCGCTTGGCAAACGCCGCTCAAGGGAAGATTGCCGTCGTGAGCATTGAAAAAACCATATGAACCCCTCTCCCTCCCCTAAAACCATCCTCCTTTGCACGCTCGGCGCGAGTTGGGCGGTGATTCCTGAAGTGTTGGGGTGGCTTGCTCCCTCGGTGTTGGATTTGTATGCCCATCATCCGCAGCGGCCTGCCTTGGATGCCTTGCGACAGCGGCATGGTTTGCGTTGCCCGGATGAGCTGTGGATCGTGACCACGCAAGGGCGGCAGACGCAAGAGAGTTTGCAGCAGTTGCATCAGTGGTGGTTCATGCTGCGCTTTCCCATGCCCTTGAGGATTTGGGCCGCCGCTGGCACGGATCAGTTGGCAAGCCAAGCCGAGTGCGACCACATCCGCGAGCTGACCTTGCGCGTCGCTTTGTTGGCCTCTGAACAGATCGGCCCACAGGGTCAATTGCTGCTGTCTTTGGCGGGCGGGCGCAAAACCATGAGTGCCGATTTGCAAACTGCCGGCCACTTGTTTGGCGCGGCGGCATGCTTGCATGTGGTGGGGCCGGAGCCTTTGCCTGAAGAACTCAAAGGCTTCAAGCCCGAGCACAAGCTGGCGCTGCCGCTGTTGCTCACCCAACCCCTGCCCGCGCACTTGGCGGGTGCGGTGATGCCCTTGGTGGCAAGCACCGGACAGCGGCAAGAGCTGTTGGACATTCCGCTAGAGGGGCACATCGTCACGGCGGCGCGTTTTGCCGTGCCGCTGCCCGCGCCGCATCAAACCTGTGCATGGCCTGAACCTGCTGCTGCGGGGCGTTTGTACGACGAGATCGAGCGTCGTCAACGCGCCAGCAGCCAATTGCTGGGCAACTTTTTGGCGCAACTGGCCCAAGAAGAACGCCACGAAAACTGGCGCATGCTCTACCGCTTGCCCGCCGCCCGCATTCGTGCTTTGCGCGACACCCGCGTGAGCGCCAGCCATCGCGCTTGGTTGACGGCCTTGCCCAAAGCCGATTTGCACCGCCATGTGGGGGGCTGCTTGTCCTTGCCGCAACAGCAAGCCGTGGCGCAAGCAATTTGGGATGAGATTGATGATGAAAACCGTACCCATCGCTTAAATCAATTGCGTGAACAGCTCACAAATTCAGAGTGGAATTGGAACTGGCCCGAAGGCTTGAAAGGGCCACATCGCGCCGAACTGAGCGCCGCGCTGCTGCTGCACGCCCATCCCACCCAATTGCAGCGCCATTTGTGGGACGTGACCGAGCCGCGTGTCGCCCTCAAAACCCAGCATCCCCACGGTTTTGCGGCCTACGAGCGTCCGGGGGAATTGAGCGGATCGGCGCTGTTGACGCATCCCGCTGCGCTGGGGCCCTATGCGCGTGCCTTGGTGCAGCAGGCGCACGCCGAAGGGCTGGCCTATGTGGAGCTGCGCGGCAGTCCGCACAAATACCGCCCCGACGACCCTGCCGCATGGTTGACCGAATTTCGTGCTGCGCTGCAAGAGGCGGGCGCGGTGACGCAAGACGAGGATGTGGGAGCGCCCCTGCTGGCCGCCCCGCGCATCGGCTTCATTTGGATTTTGGATCGCCGCCAACGCGCCACCCTGCCCGCCGTGGTGCGGCAAGCCGTCGCCGCCGTCGCCACCCAAGCGGGCTTTTTATTGGGTTTGGACTTGGCAGGCGACGAAGGCACGCACAACCCTGCTGATTTGGCCCCCAGCTTCTTGCCTGTGTTTGAAGCCTGCTTGCCTGTCACCATTCACGCGGGCGAAGGCGAAAGTGCCGAACACATCTGGCAAGCCAGCTACCACCTGCACGCCGACCGCATTGGGCACGGCCTGACGCTGGCGCAGCACCGCGAGCTGATGCACCGCTTCCGAGACCGAGGCATCTGCCTAGAACTCTGCCCCACGTCCAACCGCGAAGTGGTGGGCTTTGCCGACCCCGACGTGCCCGCCAGCCGTGGGCTACCCCCCTACCCCTTGCGCGAATTTTTGGATGCAGGCTTGCCCGTGAGCCTGTGTACCGACAACCCGGGCATCAGCCGCACCACCTTGGCCGACGAATTTTTAACTGCCGCCCGCATGACCCCCGACGGCCTGACCCTGTGGGACGTACTGGCCCTGATGCGCCAGAGCTTCGTCCACGCCTTTTTACCCGCCGCCCAACGCGAACGCCTGCTCAAAGCCGTCGATGAAGCCGTGTTTGCGCGAGTTGCCACAGAAAGCTGAACGATGAACACCCCTCTTCATTTGTGCATCGCCACCGGCCAAAACGCTGCGAACTTGATCCCGCTGAAACAGCTTCAAGCCCAGCGGGTGGTGATTTTGGAAACGCCAGAGATGAAACGAGGTGGCAGCGGCAGTGCCCTCAAGACAGCACTGACCCCTTATGTCACTGACGTGGTGTGCAGAGACTTTCAAGATGACACGCCACAGTCCTGTGTGGACAGTGCCGTCCACATCGCCAGCGATTTGGATGGGCAAGACGTGGTGTTTCACATCACAGGGGGAACCAAGCTGATGGTGTTGGCAATTCATGAGCAGCTCAAACTCCTCAACACAGGGGCGGGGCGTTTGCGGGTGTTGTATGCCGATACCAAACATCAAAGCTTGAGCTGGATGGACGACACCCCCCATCAAACCCCCATGCAGGACGTGTTGACGCTGAATGACGTATTGCTGGTTCAGGGCTACCGCAGCACCAACGACACCCGCCCGCAAGCCGCGCAACAGCAAGCCGAACAACGGGTGGTTTTGACCCGTCAAATGGGCGATCATGCGGCAGACTATGGCCGCTTTTTCAGTGCCTTAGCCACAGTGGCAGGTCGTGCGAAAGAAGAACGCCGTTTGCAACAGGCGTTTGAGTTCAGCCCAGGTGGACGCTCGGCAGACCTGCTGGAACAAGCGACAAGGCTCGGCTTGGTAGAGTGGCACCGAGGGCAAGCCGACATCCGCTTCCGCGACGAGTCCAGCGCGACTTATTTTGCGGGGATGTGGGCTGAGGAGTATGTGTTCTTGAAAATGGCGGCACTTTTCAAAATCGGTCAGTACGCCCTCAATACCAAAATCAAACAGGTGCGCTCAGGCACAGAAAACGAAATAGACGCGATGGCCGTCCATAAAAATCGTGCCCTGATTGTGGAGTGCAAAACCAGCCGCCAAGTCAAAGCGCAAGAAGCCATTTACAAACTGGGGCAAATCGTGCGGCAAGTGGGGGGGCTGATGGCCCAAGGCGTGTATGTCAGTGCCCAAGCGTTGAGCGAGTCTGACTTACAACGTGCCAAGGAGTACCACATTCAGGTATTTGCCGGGGAAGATCTTAAAAAAATCAGCGACTTTTTACGCACATGGAAAACCGATTAAGCCTTTTGCCCATTGCCCGCTACCGCTACACCGCGCGGCTGCAAGCGCCTTTGCGTCTGCCCGACTATGCGGGGTCGCTGTTGCGGGGGCAGTTTGGGGCGGCCTTGCGGCGCAGTGCGTGCATGACGCGCCAGCCCGATTGCAAAGCCTGCCCGCTGCACACCACTTGCCCGTATCCGCGTATTTTTGAAGCCCCCGCCCCCACCACCCACGAGCTGCAACGCTTCAGCGCCATCCCCAACGCCTATGTGGTCGAGCCGCCGCCGATGACATGGCCCACACAAGCCCCGCAGGTGTTGCAAGCGGGTGAGATGCTGGTGTTCCATCAGGTGCTGGTGGGCGATGCCTTGGCGCAACTGCCCCTCATCGTGCTGGCGTGGCAACGTGCCCTCAGCAACGGTTTGGGCAAGCAGCGCAGCGTGGCGGTGCTGGAACAAGTGGCGCTGTGCGGCGACACGCCCGAGGCACAAGCGCAAGTGGTGTGGCAGCAAGACGCGCCTCGGGTGCAAGCGCACGCCCAAACGCTGACCCCACCGCCGTGGCCCACCGGGGCGCAAGGCGTGCGGCTGCGCTTTCATACCCCACTGCGCTTGCAGCACCAAGGCCACCCCATCCGCATTCCAGACCTGACCCCACGCGACATGGTGGCGGCACTCACCCGTCGCATCGCCTTGATCCTGGAGTTTCATGCCCAACAAGCGCAATGGGGCGCGTCCGTACCGCCCTTGGTCGAGGCCAGCCGCACCCTGAGCGCAGACAAGCACCTGCGCTGGCTGGACTGGACGCGCTACTCCAGCCGTCAGCAGCAAGAAATGACGCTGGGCGGCGCAGTCGGCACATGGGAAATGGTCGATACAAGCACCCTGCCCGCCCTGTGGCCGTGGCTGTGGCTAGGGCAATGGCTGCACATGGGCAAAAACGCCACGATGGGCATGGGTGGCTATACGTTGGAAGTGCTTTGAACGAGCACGGAATGTTGCGGTAGGGTTTGCCAGCTTGAGTAACCACCCCGTCAGGCTGCGCCTGCCACCCCTCCACAGAGGGGAATTGGGCTGCCTCACTCGTGGCGGTTGCGTAGTCGGGGCGAGACATTCCCCTCCGGTGGAGGGGTGGCAGGCGAAGCCTGACGGGGTGGTTGCCACGCAAGTCAACCCCATCGGCAAGGCCAGGGTCTGACTAGAAAAAACAATAGCAAAAAAAGTGAGCTGCTTACGCAAGTAATACGGCAATTTTGGCTGATTTCGATCTTAAAAATAGCCCTAAAATCCTAAAAAATTACCTCCGTACCCGTTTTTCAGGCTTGGGAAACGGGTTTTTTTGTGTGTTCGGGGTCATTTTTTGAATAAAAGCGATGATTTTTTAGGGTAAAAATGGCTGAATGTCCCTATTTACTTGCGTAAGCAGCTCACTTTTTTTGCTATTGTTTTTTTGATCCTTGGAACGATGCAAGCTTGCAATCCATGCGCGCAACGGGGCGGACTCGCACAATGAGGGCCAGATCACACCACGCCACATCGTTTCGGGAGTTTGTCTATGCCCTCTTCATCCTCTGTTCTTGCTGCCGACAGCCTCGCCTCTTTGCCGCGTGTGGCGGGGGCTTGTCCTCGGCGGGTGTTGTTGGCGGTGTCGGGCCTGAGTCCGCAAATCGTGACTGAAACCCTGTATGCCTTGGCGGTACAGCGTCGGCCTGCGTTTGTGCCGACTGAAATCCACCTCATCACCACCCAAGAAGGCCGTCAGCGTGCGGCGCTGTCGTTGTTCAGCAGCGACCGCAATTGGTTTGGGCGCTTGTGTGCCGATTACGACTTGCCGCCCATCGCCTTTGGCCCCGAGCACATCCACGTCATCACCGATGCCCAAGGTCAGCCGCTGCACGACATACGCAGCCCTACCGACAACCAAGCCGCTGCCGATTTCATTACCGAGCAAGTGCGCCACTTCACCGCTGACCCGCATACGGCGCTGCACGTCTCTATTGCGGGTGGGCGCAAAACCTTGGGCTTTTACTTGGGTTATGCGCTGTCGCTGTACGCCAGACCGCAGGACGAGATGAGCCACGTCCTCGTGTCTGAGCCTTTTGAGAACAGCATCGACTTCTTTTACCCCACCCCGTACAGCCACACCCTGCAAGCCCGCGATGGGCGTTTGGCCGACACCGCCACCGCTGAAGTGACGCTGGCGACCATTCCGTATGTGAGCTTGCGGCATGGCTTGCCAGCGGCCTTGTTGTCGGGCCGCGCCAGCTTCAACGACACGGTGGCCGCCGCCCGCACCGCCTTGGCCCCGCCGCGTTTGGTGCTGGATCACCGCCGCCACCGCATCGTGGCGGGGCAGCAGCGCATTCAATTGACGGTAACCGAGACGGCGTTTTTGGCGCTGTTCATTCGCGCCCTGCTGCATGGCGAACTGCGTCTGCCCGCCCCCAACAAATGGGTGGCCGACACGGGCTGGGGCCAGCGCTACGCGCTGGAGCTGCAACGTTGCGGCAAGCTCAACCACGACCCTCAGCCCGCGTTAACGGGCGAGGAGGTTTCCATCCTGAAAACCCGTTTGAACCAAAAACTGCACCGCGCCCTAGGCCCGGCTGCCGCGCACTACCACATCCAAAACAGCCGCACGCGCCCCGCGTATTACAGCCTAGAGCTGAACCCTGCCGATGTCTGCTTTGACGAGCTGCCATGAACCGCCGCCGCGCCACCACCCCTGTGGTACACACCGCGCACCGCCATCTGCACTTGGCCTGCTACGACGTGAGCGACCCCACCCGCCTCATCGCCGCGCTGCGCCTGACCCGCGCCTATGCCACTGGGGGACAAAAGTCGGTGCATGAGCTGTACCTCAGCCCCAGCGAGCGCATCGGTTTGATTGAGGACATGAGCGCCCTGCTGAACTTGGACATCGACCGTTTTTTGCTGCTGCGCCTAGACCCCCGCAGCAAAGTCCACGCCCTAGGCACGGCAGTCCGCCCAGCCGACCCTAGCCATTTTTATGTGGGGTGAAACGCACCTACACCTATGCGG
>DLPA01000168.1:8186-10705 GCA_002479815.1 bacterium UBA7470
AGAGTCACCACCCCGTCAGGCTTACGCCTGCCACCCCTCCACCGGAGGGGAATTGAGCCGCCTCACTCGTTGCAGAAGTGCAGTCGGCGAAAAACATTCCCCTCTGTGGAGGGGTGGCAGGCGTAGCCTGACGGGGTGGTTGAAGCAACAAAGGAGTTGTCATCATGAGCAGTCTCTTATTAGACCGAGCCGATTTGGAAGTGCGTACCGAGGGTCAGACCTTGGTGCTGTATGAGAACGGGCAACGGCGGGGCCATGTGCCGCTGGCGCTGGTGGACCGCTGCATCATCCAAGGCCAGAGTACCAAGCTGGATTCGGGCGTGCTGCTCAAACTGGCCGACGTGGGGGCGACGACGGTGTTGATGAGTCCGCGCCAGCCGCGTCGTGTGGCGCTGGTGCTGGGGCCACAGCACAACGAGGCCAGCGTCCGCATCGCCCAAGCGCAGCGGGTGATGGACGGGGTGGCGTGCGTACAGTGGGCTGCGCCTTTGGTCAAGGCCAAGCTGCGCCGTCAACTGCACAACTTGCGCCACTGGCAAGCACATCGGCCCGATGCGCGCAAACCCGTGTCAGATGCCATCGATACGGTGCAAGCCATTGCCTACGATTTGCGGCAAACGAGCTTCCCCAACGACTTGCCCCTTGCCGAGGCACAGCGCCTGATGGATCGCTTGCGCGGGCAAGAAGGGGCGGCAGCGCGCGCCTACTTTGGCGGCTTGGCGGCGGTGTGCCCGCCATCGCTGAACTTCACGGGCCGCAACCGACGACCGCCGCGCGATCCGGTCAACGTCTGCCTGTCGCTGGGCTACACCTTGCTGCACACCCAAGCCGTCGCTGCCTGCCAAATGGCGGGCCTAGACCCCCTGCTCGGCTTTTATCACCGCCCCGCTTTTGGGCGCGAAAGTCTGGCCAGTGACCTGATTGAACCGCTGCGCCCCGTGGTGGACTTGTGGGCGTGGGAGCTGATCCGCAGCCGCACCCTGCGCGAAGACCACTTCAGCCTTGACAAAGGGGCGTGCTTACTAGGGAAAGCGGGACGCGCTGTCTTTTACGCAAGTTGGGAGCGTGACAGCCACCCCCAACGCCGCTGGCTGCGTCAACACACCCGCCTGCTGGCGCGACAACTGCGCGAGCAAGGTTTGCCGTGGCTGGCCCCCGCCGATGAGGAGGACGACGCATCATGAACATCACTATCACCCCAGCCGCCCGCACCCACGGGGGCGACGCGCCTTTGAGCGCCAGCACCGCGCGCGATGTGACCCACCCCGCCACGCGCAAGCTGACGGCGGGTATGAGGACACTCTATATAGGCGCGGGGCAAATGAAACAGGTCAACGCCACCGAAGCCGCCTTGGTCGTCACCACCCGCGACCACAAAACCCTGCGCTATCCCATACAACGCTTGGCCCGCATCGTCAGCAGCACGACGGCGCACTGGAGCGGCCCTGCCTTGGGCCTGTGCCTGCAAGCGGGCATTTCCATCACATGGACAGACCCCCAAGGCCACGCCCTAGGCGGCACATGGGCCAGCCCGCGACTGGGGCACAGCCCGGCGCTGGCCTTAGAAATCTGGCTGCAAGCCCCCATCGGCCCCGCCAGTTACGAACATTGGCTGCGCAGCCGCCGTATGCACATCCTCAGCCACTGGGTACGCCAGCAGCCTAAAAGTGCAAGCCTGAGCGCCGCCGACTGGGAAGCTCTGAAACGCGAATGGGTCTATAGCGACCGCGACAGCCTAGACAGCGGCTCCGACTTGCCCCCGCTGTTTGCGGGCCTGCTGCGAGCGTGGGTGAACACCCAGCTTCAAGTCGATGAGCTGCCCGCTGTGCTCTACGGCCCCCAAGCAGAGTGCATTGAATTGGACCGCGACTTGTTCGATCTGCTGGCGCTGGAGCTGGAGCTGCACGGCGGCACACTGACGCACACCCACCACACCGAAGCCGAAACCATACAACTGTTTGAAAGCTGGATCATCCACCACGGCCCTGGCCTGCTGGTGCATTTGCAACACCTGCAACGCCACGCCATGCGCTTGGCCTACCCTGCCTGAATGCGGAAAAGGAGTGTGATGCGATGAGCCTGAATGCCCCCGCCCAATGGATCGTCACCTACGACATCCGCGAGCCGCGCCGCTTGGGGCGCGTTCACCGTTACCTGAAGAAAAAGGGGCTGCCGATTCAATACTCAGTTTTTCTGGTTCCCGCCAGCGACCTAGAGATGAACAGCTTGGTAGGCGGCCTAAAAAAACTCATCGACGACCGCTGCGACGACGTGCGAGCCTATAAACTGCCCGAACGCAGCGACCATGTGATGCTAGGCCACAGTTTGCTACCAGAAGGCGTGTGGTTCTCAGACCAAGCCCACAGCTTGCTGAACCACCAATCCAAGTAGAAACCCTAGGTCACGCCGGTTCTTTAACAAATCAGCTTTACAATGCCTAAAAAAATCTACAACCCCCTTCGCAACTCTATGATCTCAAAAGGATTTTTAGACCATGCGATTTAAATCAATGCCCTGAA
>DLPA01000047.1:0-7295 GCA_002479815.1 bacterium UBA7470
AAAGCTGCTGTTGCGAACTTGGCTGGGGCACGCCTGTACGCCAGTGTGGCAACGGTCAACCCCATCAACACGGCCAAAGACTTGGCGACTGCATTCACCGATGCTGAGCGGCAGTTGCTGGCTGCCAAGGTATTAGAGCGTTGTGATGCGTTGGATGGTGCCAACGATGGATTGGTACAAGACGTGGCAGCTTGTCAAACAACATTCAATTTAGAGGCACACGTTCCCACCTGCACCGGACAGCGCGATGGCAGCTGCTTGAGTGCAGCGCAGAAAAATGTCATTGCCACTATTTTCAGTGGCCCCACGACCAGCGATGGCAAGCGAATTTACAACGCGTTTCCCTTCGATGCGGGTGTCCGCGGCGGCGTGTCTGGCATTCCGGGCACGGGCGTGGCGTTTTGGGAGTTTTTTGCCTCATTGAATTTGGATGCGGGAGCCACCGGCATCATTTTCAGCCCAACGCCAGAAAACCCTGTCGGCTTTAACGGCCCGAACTTTGCTCTGACCACCAACATTGATACCTTGGCCGCTGGTATTTACACCAACAGAGGGGTTTACAGCGAGTCGGCGATGAGCTTCATGACACCGCCGAACCCCACAGAAATGTTCACCTTGCGCAATCGTGGTGGCAAGATAATGGTTTATCACGGGGTCAGTGACTCTATCTTTTCAGTGAACGATACCGAAGATTGGTACAAAGGGATTGCCAGCCGTCATGGTGATTTGGCCGAGCAATTTGTGCGGTTTTACCGTGTACCCGGCATGGGACACTGCTCGGGTGGCCCTGCCACCGATCAATTTGATCTCTTGACCCCCTTGGTCAAATGGGTAGAAAGCGGTGAAACACCTGCCCAGCAGCTCGCCTCTGCTCGTGGTGTGGGCAATGCAGGTGGGGTCAATGCCGATGTGCCAAGCAGTTGGTCGGCCAATCGCACACGCCCTCTGTGCCCCTATCCTCAAGTGGCCCGCTACAACGGTGCGGGGGATATCGAGTCGGCAGCCAGCTTCAGCTGCCGCTGAGGCGGTCGCTGTATGGGGGGTCAGGCGAGAGAAGAATGATGGTCGAGTGTGACGATCGTTGCAATCAGCGCCTATGATCCCGCTGCACGATCGTCTTTTATTCGTTCTTATGACTCAGAAAACCATTTATATCTATTCTCCGGCCGGAGCTGTTCGCGATGTGGGGGCGTTTCGGCGGGGGGTGAAGCGGCTGCAAGCTTTGGGGCATCGCGTCATCGTCGATGAAGCGGCGCTCAAAAGCCATCAGCGGTTTGCGGGGGACGACGAGGAGCGACTGGCCGCCATTGGGCGGGCCGCCCACAGCGGAGCCGATGTCGCCCTCATCAGCCGTGGGGGTTATGGCTTGACACGGCTCTTGCCGCGCCTGCCTTATGCCGCCATCACCCGCAGCATTCAACACGGGATGCACTGGGTCGGCTTGAGCGATTTCACCGCTTTTCAAATGGCGCTGCTGGCGCACACGCTGCGCGAGACGGGCACAAGCGATGGGGGGCATACATGGGCAGGCCCAGCCTTGTGCGCCGATTTTGGGGCCGATCCACAACAAGCCCCTGAAGGAGACGTCTGTCCCGACGACATTATGGAAGCCTGCTTTGACGATGTGCTCTTGGGCCAAGCCGAGGGCACGGGCTGGCGCATTCCGCTGGACGAGGCCAAAGCCTTGCGTCAACACACCCGCGCGGCGGCAGATGAACCCAGTTTGCACATCGAGGACGCGGTGCTGTGGGGCGGCAATTTGAGCATGGTGGTGAATTTGCTCGGCACGCCATATTTTCCGGCCATCGAAGGCGGCATTTTGTTTTTGGAAGATGTGAACGACCACCCTTACCGCATCGAACGCAACCTGACGCAGCTGCTTTATTCAGGCGTGTTGGCGCGTCAGCGTGCGGTGCTGCTGGGCCAGTTTTCGGATTACAGACTCGCCCCTGCCCACGACCGAGGCTTTGACTTCAAGCCCGTGGTGCGCTGGCTGCGCCAACAATTGCCCGCCCACATTCCCGTCTTAACCGACTTGCCCTTTGGTCACGTCGCTACCAAGGTGATGCTGCCCGTAGGCCAGTCGGTGGATTTGCTGGTGCAGCACCGCGACGTGCTGCTGCTGTGGGAAGATTGATTTTAAAAAATATAGTAAAAAAAGTGAGCTGCTTACGCAATTAAAAAGACGACTGTGGCCGTTTTCATTCTAAAAATAAGCGTAAAAAACCAAAAAATATCCTTCAAAAAGGCCGTTGTGATGCACGGCAGCAGGTCCAGGTGCCTTTGGGAGACTATTTTTTGTATTTTTTGGGCTATTTTTAACAAAGAAATTTAGAAATATCAAGGTAAAGACTGCGTGAGAAGCTCATCTTTTTTACTATGCTTTTCGACAGCACTGATGGCATCTTCTGGCCGTTCAACACGCTTGGGACCACCACCAATGTGCTTACACCAGATGTCGAGCTTGGTTCTGAGCGAATGCTTCGATGTTGTCAATCACTTGATCGGCCAAGGCTTGTATGGCTTGTGTGCTCGCCCAACCGATGTGGGGGGTGAGGATGAAGTTGGGGCGATCTGTCAGGGCCATCAAGGGGTGATTGGCCGGTGGCGGTTCGGTGCTGGTCACATCGAATGCTGCGCCTGAAATCTGCCCGCCGTTCAGTGCCGCAGCAACGGCGTGCTCGTCCACCAAGCCGCCTCGGGCGGTGTTGATGAGCAGGGGCTGGCGCTCCATCAGGGCAAATTCAGGCGCTGCAATCATGTGGCGGGTGTGGGCATTCAGGGGGCAGTGCAGGGTGAGGATGTCGGATTGGCGCAGCGTGTCCTCAAAAGGCGTGTAAAGCCGCCCTTGGCCTTGTCGTCCTTTATGTGCGGACATGAGCACACGCATTCCCAAGGCCCGGCCCATCGCTGCGACGGCCTGACCCAACACGCCATCACCGATCACTCCCAGCGTGGAGTGGGCCAGGTCACGAATTGGGTAATCAAAAAAACAAAATTGCCCCGCTTCTTGCCAACGTCCGGTGCGAACCGCATCGCGGTAGGCGCAAATGCTGCGCCGCAGTGCAAAAATCAAGGCAAACGTGTGCTCGGGCACGGTATGTACCGCATAGTTGCGCACATTGCTGACCAAAATGCCTTGGGATTTGCAGGCGCTCAGGTCGATGTTGTCTGTGCCCGTGGCAGCTACTGCAATCAAACGCAAACGGGGGGCTGAGGCCAGTACAGGCGCGGTGAGTTTGACTTTGTTGACGACCACGATGTCGGCATCGGCGATGCGATCCGCCACTTCATCTGGCGCAGTTCGAGGGTGACTGATCCACGCATGGGGAAACGATGGGCGGCGCAGTTGGGTGTCGGGCGAGAGAGTGTCGCTGTCCAAAAAAACAATGTGGGGCAAGGGGCTGGTGGTGGCGTTCATTGGGGATGGCCTTGGCGAGTAAGAAGGGCGCGCGTTTGCTCAACGATAGCATTGACTGTGATGCCAAAGCGTTGGTACAAGGCATCGGCAGGGCCAGATGCGCCAAAACTGTGCATGCCAATGAAGCCCCCGTCTGGCCCTAGGTATTGATCCCAACCAAAGCGCATGGCGGCTTCAATGCCGATGCGGATGCCGTCCGTGCCTAGTACGCTGGCGCGGTAGTCGCTGTCTTGTGCGTTGAACAATTCCCAGCTTGGCAGCGATACCACGGCTGTGCCCAGTCCCAAGTCCTCTAAACGCTCGCGGGCTTGTAGGGCCAGCAGAACTTCAGAACCTGTCGCAAGCAATGTGATCCTTCTAGCGCCAGAGGCAGATGCTTTGAGAATATATCCACCCCGACGAGACAAATTTTCTGGCGTGTGGTCTTGTCGCACCAAAGGCAGGGCTTGGCGGGCAAAGACCAAACTGACGGGGCCGCTGTGATGCGTCATGGCAATGTCCCAACACTCTGCGGCTTCCACCGCGTCGGCGGGACGCAGCACCAGCATATTGGGCATGGCCCGCAGCGAGGCCAGAATTTCGACAGGCTGGTGAGTCGGCCCGTTTTTGCCCACGCCGATGGAATCGTGGCTGAAGACGAATTTCACAGGCAGGCCCATCAAGGCCGCCATTCGCATCGCAGGTCGTTGGTAGTCAGAAAACGCGAGGTAGGTCACGCTCAAAGGCACGATGCCACCGTGGGCTGCCATGCCGTTGACCATTGCACCCATGACGTGTTCGCGCACGCCGCAGTGGAGGTACGCACCCTGACGGTCGGTGGCGGTGAAGGCGGCTAAGGATTGCTTGTGGTGGGTGGGCGCTTCCAAGTCGGCACACGCCACCATGCGCTCAGGAAAGAGTGGGGCCAAGAGCGCATTGATTTGGGCAGAGATCAAAATACCGCCCAAAGCGGGTTGAGTGGCAGGTAGGGAGCTGGCTTGCTGCTTGTAATCTGAGAGCACTTGTTGCCAGTTGGCGGGCAGTTCGCCGCGCATGACCCGCTCAAACTCGGCGCGTTCGGCAGCAGGCAAGGCCGCCACACGCGCTTGCCACTGCTGATGAGTGGCATGATGGCGTCGCCCTGCGGCTCGCCATGCGTCAAGAAGGGCGGTGGGCACTTCAAAGGCCGGATGAGGCCAGTTCAGCAGGGCGCGGGCTTCTTGTGCGTCTTGCTCGTACAGGCGGGCGCTGTGTCCGCCCCGTTGGCCTTGTACCCGTGGAATGCCTTTGCCTATGGTGGTGCGACACGCCAGCATGGAGGGTCTTTGATCTGCACGCGCAGCGGTCAAGGCCGCAGAGACGGCGGTCAGATCGTGTCCATCGACTTCGACGACGTGCCAACCCGCGACACGAAAACGGTCAGCGACGTTTTCGCTGATGGACAAGTCAGTGCTGCCATCGTCGGTGATTTGGTTGTCATCCCACAGCAAAATCAGTTTGCCTAGGCGCAAATGGCCTGCCAGCGCAATCATTTCTTGGCCGATGCCTTCTTGCAAACAGCCATCGCCTACAAAGGCGTAGGTGTAGTGATCGACCAAGGCGCTGCCAAATTTGGCATTTAAAAACGCTTCAGCCACCGCCATGCCCAAGGCGTTGGCGATGCCTTGACCCAAGGGGCCAGTGGTGACTTCAATGCCCAATTCCGGCGCGTATTCGGGGTGGCCTGCGCAATGTGAGCCTAATTCCCTGAAGCTTTGAAGCTGATCGCGGGTGATGTGGGGATTGCCACTCAAGTAAAGCAAGGCGTACAAGAGCATGGAGCCATGCCCGTTGGACAAGACCACACGGTCACGATCCCACCATGTGGGGGCTGAGGCATCGAATTTGAGGTGTTGGGTGTAAAGCGCGGTGGCAATTTCTGCCATGCCCAAAGGCACACCTTGGTGGCCTTCGGTGGCTTTGACGATCGCATCTATAGATAAAAAGCGGATGGCGTGGGCTAAAGCTTGTAAGGGGACTGGGTCGGTCATGCGTGCGTCAATCAAGAGGACATCAATCCATTCTTGCGACAGCGATTCATGAAAACAAGCGATGAAAATTCATGTTGATATGAATTTTTGTCAAGTTTGAGCCTCTTCACGCAGCCACTGCAAAAAACGCAGCACTTCTGGGCGAGAGGTATGGCGCGAGGGATACACCACAAAATGCGCCTTCACTTCCAGACTCATGGCTTCATCAAAAATCGGTTTGAGCCGTCCCGCCGCCAAGTGCGCGTGTCCCAAGCTGGTACTTTCCAGCGCCACGCCCAGCCCTTGTACGGCGGCATCTAGGCTCATCATGGCGCGGTCAAACCGCAGTGCCATGCGTTCTGGGCCAGATTTTTGGCCGCAACGCGCAAACCACTCCGGCCATTGAACCATATTGACCACCGATTGAATCAAGGGCACTTGCAGCAGATCGGCGGGCTTTTCTAGCGGATGTGTGGCAATGAAGTCAGGGCTAGCCAAGGGCATGATGCGCTCAACAAAGATGGGTTCTATCTCCAAGTCGGGCCAATTGGGCAGGCCATAGCGAATGTCCAAATCCATTTCACCGATTTGAAAGTCGGAGTGGATGTGGGATGCCGATAGCACCAAAGAAATGCCCGGATGCCGTTGTGCAAAGCGGCCAATTCTAGGCATGAGCCATAAGCTGGCAAAGCTGGGGCTGGCGTGTACGTACAAGGTGTCTTGCACCCCGTGGCGCAGGTCGTCGGTGGCAGATTTGATGGCCCCCAACGCGCTGGCAACACGCTGCAAATAACTGCGGCCTGCGGGGGTGAGTTCCACGCCACGAGTTGAGCGTTCAAACAAGCGCAAGCCGAGTAATTCTTCCAGTCTGGCGACTTGGTGGCTGACCGCCGAGGGCGTGAGGTGCAATTCTGTCGCTGCTAAAGAGAAGCTTTTGCGGCGAGCAATCGCTTCAAATGCTTGCAATGAGGTCAGTGGTGGAATCATGACAAGAAGGAGGTAGATGCTTGAATATTTTTGAATTAATGCACTGCAACATGAAAAAAATTCAAAAGCAGCTGAGATTTTATCGTTTGTTTTTTGGGAGGCGTATTTTCAGAATACAGCCATGTTCTGACAGCGTGAAGGAGATCAATATGTTGTTAAGCGGTAAGGTGGCGGTGATTACAGGCGGTGCGGGCCTCAATGGACTGGGCTTTGCAACCGCCAAAATGATGGCCGAGCAGGGAGCTACGGTGGCGATTTTGGATTTGGCCGTGGCCGACCCTCAAGCCGCAGCCGCCCGTTTGGGACCTCAGCACATGGGCGTGGTGGCCGATGTGACGGACAAGGCTTCTTGTGAAGCGGCAGCAGCGGCGATCAAGGCCCAATTGGGGCGGATTGATGTGTTGGTGAACAACGCTGGCATCACCCAACCGGTGAAGTTCTTAGACATCAGTGGCTCAGATTACGACCGCATTTTGGATGTCAGTTTGCGCGGCACGCTGTATGCCTCTCAAGCCGTGTTGCCCACCATGTTAGCGCAGCAAAGTGGGGCCATTGTGTGCATCTCTTCTGTGTCTGCCCAACGCGGCGGCGGTATCTTGGGCGGCCCACATTACTCTGCGGCCAAAGCCGGTGTGCTGGGTTTGGCGCGTGCGATGGCGCGTGAGTACGGGGGGAGCAACATCCGCGTCAATTGCGTGACGCCCGGACTGATTGCCACCGACATCAACAAAGGCAAGATTCCCGAAGACAAACGCCAAACCATTTTGGACGGCATTCCGCTGGCCCGCATTGGTGAGCCGAATGATGTGGCTGGCGCGGTGGTGTTTTTAGCCAGCGACCTGTCCAAATACTGCACGGGCGTGACCTTGGATGTCAATGGCGGCATGTTGATCCATTGA
>DLPA01000047.1:7449-11066 GCA_002479815.1 bacterium UBA7470
GTATGAACCGCATGAACTTGATTCGCCGCACCGTTTTGGCCACCGCTGTGGTCGCCCTCAGCTCGGTGGCTTGGGCACAGTCCGCTGTGAAATTGACCTTGGGCCACGGCGCTGCGCCGGGCAATCCTCGGCACGAAGCCGCCGTCAAAATGGCCGAGGTGGTAAAGGCCAAGTCCAATGGCCGCATTGAAATTCAAGTCGCACCTTCTGCCCAACTGGGTGACGATGCCGCCATGGTCACAGCCTTGCGCACAGGGGCATTGGACATCAGTGCCAACTCGCAAGGGGCAGTGGCTGCCGCAGTGCCGGAATATGCCGCGTTTGGCATGCCGTTCATGTTCAGCGATTTGCCGCAAGTCTGGCGTATTTTGGATGGCCCCCTAGGAAAAGAGTTGGCGGACAAGTCTGCCGAAAAAGGCTTGATCGTATTGGGCTATTGGGACAACGGCATACGCCACATGAGCAACAGCAAACGCGCCCTGAGCAAACCCGAAGATTTGAAGGGTTTGAAAATGAGAACGCCACCGGATGCCGTGACGGTGGACATCATGCAAGCCTTGGGTGCAGAGGCCCAGCAGATCAAGTTTTCAGAGCTGTATGTGGCGCTGCAGCAAGGCGTGGTCGATGGTCAAGAAAACCCACTGATGAACATTTACGCAAGCAAGTTGTACGAGGTGCAAAAGTTCATCACCCTCAGCGGTCACAAGTATGAAATGACGCCCCTATTGATGAGCAAACGCACATGGGAACGCTTGAGCGAAGCAGATCGCAAAATTGTGCAAGAGGCGGCGGCTGAGGCCACTCAATTGCAACGCAAGCTCTCTCAAGACAGCGATGACAAATTGCTGGGCGAGTTGAAGGCCAAAGGTGTGCAGGTCAACACCATTGAAAAAGCATCCTTTGCCAAAGCGACAGCCAACGTGGACGACAAATGGCTGGCAACGCCCATAGGCCCGTACTTGAAAAAAGTCATCGCGGCCACTCGCTGAAACGTTCCAGTCCAGACCGTACTTGCCCTCTTGTATAGAAGGCAAGGTTGGAGAACAAGATGCGTGTCTTAGAACGGGCCATTTCTGTGGTTTGTCAGGTGTTGCTGTGGGTCAGTACCACTGTGATTTTTGTGATTCTCTCGGTCAATACAGGCTTACGTTATGCCACAGGCAGCAGTTTGCAATGGGCCAACGAAGTCCCTGAATTGCTGTTTCCGTGGTTGGTGATGGCCGGGGTGGTGCTGGCTGCGCAACATGGGGCGCACATCACCACCAGTTTTTTGGTCGAAAAGCTGCCTACGCACGTTCGCACGGGTTTGGGCATGGCAAGTTGGCTGACGGTAGCGGCCTTGTATGGCACCTTGGCGGTGGCGACTTACCGGATGTTGGACATTGTGCATGACGAAAAATCCCCCATCCTGCAAGTGCCCGGATCGGTCACTTACGGCTGTGTGTTGGTCGGCATGGTGATGCTGTCCCTGCTGGCCGTGTTGTCGGCATGGCGCTTGTGGGCCGAACCCAAGCCCGTCCCTTCGGCTGAGGATGTGCCTCAGGCCCATTGGTAATCACAACCTAGGTGCTAGAAATGACCGGATTGATTTTGTTGGTCTTTGCCGTTGCGGCGGTGATTGCCATACCTATTGCCCATGCGCTGTTGGTTGCCGCAATGGCTGCGGCAGCCACGTCCGAGCGCGTGCCTTTGGACTTGCTGGTGCAGCAAATGGTGGCGCAAGTGCAAAGTTTCCCGCTGATTGCAATTCCGTTTTTCATGCTCACCGGCACGCTGATGATGGGCGGGCGCTTGGGTGAGGCATTGATTGGGGTTTTGTCCACTCTGATCGGTCGCTTTCATGGGGGGCCGGGGCAGGTGGGGGTGTTGTCCTCCACCATTTTTGGTGGGGTGTCGGGGTCTGCGGTGGCTGATGCCTCGGCCATCGGCTCTTTGCTGATTCCGTGGCAAAAACGCTTGGGCTATCCGCCCGCGTTTTCAGCAGCCACTTTGGCGGCGGCGGCAACGATCGATATTTTGATTCCACCCTCTATACCGATGATCTTATTCGCGCTTTCTAGCAATACATCGGTTGCTGCGTTATTTGTAGCGGGTATTTTGCCCGGATTGCTGATGTGCGGCGGATTCATGGCCGTATGCTGGTGGGTGGGCAAGCGGCGCAACTTTCCACGGGACACACAAAAGTTGGAGTGGACGATGTTTCGTCGTCAGTTGTGGTATGCCTCGCCCGCATTGGTCTTGCCCATTCTCATCATCGTGTTTTTGCGCTTTGGGGTCGCCACACCGACGGAAGTGAGTGTCTTGTCCACACTGTATGCAGGCTTGGTGTCCGCAGTGATTTACCGTGATTTGAGTTGGAAACGCTTACATACCGCTGTGGTTGAGGCCGGTTTGTCCACGGGAGTGGTCCTCTTGGTCATCATGGCATCGGCAGCGATCGGCTGGCTGCTCACCTTTGATCGGATGCCCGATGGCGTGGTGGCTTGGGCACAAGCGCATCTGAGCAGCGGCTGGAGTGTGATTTTGTTGATGAACGTCTTGATGCTGGTGTGCGGCATGTTCATCGACTTGCCTGCGGCGGTCTTGCTGTTGACTCCCGTGTTTGTGCCGCTGGCCAATGCCATCGGCATGGACTTGGTGCATCTGGGCATCATGATGACGGTGAATTTGGCGATCGGCCTTTACACCCCGCCAGTGGGAACCACTTTATTCATCACCAGTGCGGTTGCAAAAGTCAAGGTGGGCGAAACCGTGCGTGAGCTGATGCCTTTTTATGTGGTGGCGTTTGGCATCTTGCTGTTGGTGTCTTACGTGCCAGCGTTCATCCTCAAGTAAGCCCCATCTGAGCAATCTTCAAAGAGCTGAAATATGTCGAATATGTCTCATTCAAAAGACCGAGAAATGGCGCTGGCCCGTTGTGCGTGGCGCATCCGTCGGTATGCCGTGCGCATGGGGGAGGTGCAAGGTCAAGGTTATGTCGGGCAAGCCTTGGGGTATGCCGATGTATTGGCTGTGGCTTATGGTCATGCCATGAAGTACAGACCCGAGGAGCCTGATTGGGCGGGGCGTGATCGCTTTTTGCTGTCGCACGGGCACTACGCGATTGCGTTTTATGCGGCATTGATCGAAGCGGGCATCTTGCCTGAATCTGAATTGGAAACTTACGGCAGCGACGACAGCCGTTTGCCCATGTCTGGCATGGCGACGTACACGCCCGGCATGGAAATCTCGGGAGGCTCTTTGGGGCAGGGCTTGCCGATTGCGGTGGGCATGGCACTGGGTCTGCGGCATCAAGGCAACGAAGCGTTTGTCTATAACTCCATGTCCGATGGCGAGTTGGACGAAGGTTCTACTTGGGAAGCTGCGTTGTCAGCCAGCCATCATCAACTGTCGAATTTGATTTGTTTGGTGGACATCAACAACCAACAAGCCGACGGACCCTCCAGCAAAGTGTTGGGGTTTGAGCCTTTGGCTGACAAATGGGCCGCGTTTGGCTGGTATGTGCAACGGGTCGATGGCAACGATTTGCCTGCCGTGCTGCAAGCATTTGATCGTGCCCGTTTTTTGCCAGAAGCCAGACCGCGTGTGATTTTGTGCGACACCTTGATGGGCAAAGG
>DLPA01000047.1:11140-14606 GCA_002479815.1 bacterium UBA7470
GAATGGCAACAAGCCCTTCAGGTGTTGGATGCCACACGTCCTTAACCCTGCAAGACGTGAACCATGCAAGCTTCAACTGAAAAAAAACCACGCCTCACCACTTCCGCAATGATTGCTTCCATCGCTGCGGAAGGTCAACGTGTCCAAACCGCACCCTTTGGCAAAGCCTTGGTCGCCTATGCACAGACGCATCCTGAAGTCGTGGGCATGACTGCGGACTTGGCGAAATACACCGATTTACATTTGTTCGCACAAGCCTATCCCGAGCGATTTTTCCAAATGGGCATGGCCGAGCAATTGTTGATGGCGGCGGCTGGTGGCATGGCGAAAGTGGGTTTGGTTCCCTTTGCCACCACCTATGCCGTCTTCGGGACACGGCGCGCGTATGACTTTATTCACCAAGTCATTGCTGAAGAGAACCTGAACGTCAAAATTTGCTGCGCCTTGCCGGGCTTGACCACGGGGTATGGTCCCAGCCACCAAGCCACAGAAGACTTGGCCATGATGCGAGCCATTCCGAGTTTGACCATCGTCGATCCGTGTGACGCGCTGGACATTGAGCAAGCCGTCCCGCAAATCGCCGATCATGCAGGGCCGGTCTATATGCGGCTGCTGCGCGGCAACGTGCCTTTGGTACTTGATGAATACGACTACACCTTTGAGTTGGGCAAAGCCAAGCGGCTGCGCGATGGGCGCGACGTACTTGTCATTTCCAGCGGTTTCATGACCATGCGATCTTTGGAAGTGGCACGTCAACTAGAGGCCGATCAGGTGGATGTGGCGGTGCTGCATGTGCCGACGATCAAGCCTTTGGACCGAGACACCATTTTGGCCGAGGCCCGTCGCTCTGGACGTTTGGTGGTGGTGGCTGAAAATCATTCGGTCGTTGGCGGTTTGGGGGAAGCCGTTGCCAGCCTGTTGCTGCAAGAAGGCGTGATTCCGTCAAAGTTTCGCTCCTTAGGGCTGCCAGATGCTTTTTTAGACGCTGGCGCTTTACCTACCTTGCATGACCGCTATGGTATTTCTGTCGAGAAGATGACACAGACACTCAAGCGGTGGCTAGCGGCATAGTATTTTCAGCAATTTGCCTTGTTTTCTAGATCAAAATCTCCTGAGGGAACGTAAAATAAAGCGCAAACAGCTCATCTTTTTTACTATACTTTCAGGAGTAATTCATGTCCCGACTGCAAAAAATCAGCCTCAGCATCGCAGGCGTACTAGCAGCGGGGGTGTGGGTGGCTGGGGGTGTGGTGTCGGTGTATGCCTTGAAGAGCTTGCCGCAACTGGATGGGCAAGGGCGTTTGGTAGGCTTGTCTGCGCCGGTGACGGTGCGGCGGGATGCGTCGGATGTGACGCATATTCTGGCGCAGCAGCCGCTGGATGCCTTTCGGGCCTTGGGCATGGTTCACGCGCAAGAACGGGCGTGGCAACTGGCCTTCAATCGGCGGGTGATGCACGGCACGCTGGCGGAGGTGTTCGGCCCTACCGTCTTGCCCGTGGACAAGCTGATGCGTACCTTGGGCATCATCACCGCCGCCCAAGCGCAGTGGGACAAGCTGCCCGCCCATGCACAAGCGGCCTTGCAAGCCTATGCCGAGGGCATCAATACCCATTTGGCCCAAACCGAGCAAGCGCCTACGCCTGAATTCAAACTGGTGGGCCTAGACCCCAAAGCGCAAGCCGCCAAGGGCGAGTTTTGGACACCTGTCGATAGCCTAGGCTGGGCCTTGATGATGGCCTTGGATTTGGGTGGCAACTGGGGCAATGAGTTTGCCCGCTTGTCTGCCGCGCAAGTGGTGGACACGGCGGCGGTGTGGCAGTTGTTTCCGGCTTATACGGGCGAAGCCCCGGCCTCGCGCACCGATTTTGCCCAGCTCTACCGCAGCTTGGGCGTGTATGCCACAGCCAAAGAATCTATCAAAACAGGAGCTGCTGGCGCTGATTCAGAAAGCGGTAGAAGTCATTTTGATCTGAAAAATCAGCCCGTTGAACTGGCTCAAGTCTTGCAGTGGGTGGATGGTTTGGGGGGCATGGTCGAAGGCAAGGGTTCTAACAACTGGGTGCTGTCGGGCAAGGCCACCGCCAGCGGCAAGCCTTTGCTGGCGAATGATCCGCATTTGGGGCTGACCGCGCCCGCCATTTGGTACTTCGCGCGCTTGCAAGCGCCTGCTGGGCAAGGCGATCAGGCAGATCAAGGGGCGCTGAATGTCATCGGCGCAACTTTGCCCGGCTTGCCCTTTGTGGTCTTGGGCCGCAATGAGCGTGTCGCGTGGGGCTTTACCAACACAGGGCCAGACGTGCAAGACTTGTACTTAGAGGCCATCAACCCCAACAACCCTCAGCAGTACCGCGTGCCAGCGCCAGCGGGTCAGCCCGCCGATCAAGCCGCATGGGCTGAGTTTGAGACGCGCACCGAAACCATTCGCGTCAAAGGACAGCCCGACGTGCAGCACACGGTGCGCCGCACTCGTCATGGCCCCGTGCTGAGTGACGCGCAAGCCAGTCATGCCGAGGTCTTGGACACCAGCCGCTATGTGCTGGCGCTGCGCTGGTCGGCCTTGGATGCCGACAACCAAACCATCTTGGCGGGCTTAGAGGGCATACGTGCCCGCAGCACCGACGAATTACTGCAAGTGGCGTATCGGCATTACCACTCGCCCATGCAAAACGTGGTGGCGGCGGACGTGGAAGGGCGGGTGGCCTACAAAGCCGCTGGGCGAGTGCCTGTGCGCGGGCCAGCCCACGATTTGCGCGGCGTGGCCCCCGCATTGGGTTGGGACAGCCGTTACGACTGGACGGGGTGGTTGCCGTATGAGCAAACGCCAGAGGTGCGCTTTGGCACATCCACCTTCGATGCCAGTGCCCCCACCCACGCTGCCAGCGCCGCACAACGCGCTGCCAGCACCCAAGCGCAAGAACGCGGCTGGTTGGCGACGGCCAATCAGCGCATCCACGGCACGGACTACCCCCATTTCATCACGCAAGACTGGGCCGCGCCTTATCGCCAAGACCGCATCGAACAACTGCTGTCAGGCAAAACGCAGCACACACCCGCGTCGCTGGCCGCCATTCATGGCGATGTCTATTCCTTGGCGAGCGTGAAACTGCTGCAACACTTGAGCGCAGCAGTCGCAGCTTCCAAGCACCCCTTGGCCTCGTCAGTGCAAGCGGAGTTGAAGGCGTTTGACGGCACGATGGCGGCAGACCGTGCCGCGCCGCTGATCTTGGTGGCATGGGTCGATGACTTGACCCGTCAAGTCTTGGGGCCGCGCTTGGGCGAGGCACGCTTCAAAGCCATGTACGGCAAACGCCAATTCCGCACCACGATAGAAACCATGCTGGAGCAAAACGACAGCGCATGGTGCGGGGCGCAAGGCTGCGCGGCGGCTTCACAACAAGCCTTGGATGCCGCGTTGACCCGTTTGCAAGCGCAGTATGGGCGCGATGTGTCGCACTGGCGTTGGGG